>NZ_LWUA01000157.1 GCF_005222955.1 Blastococcus sp. CCUG 61487
CTCGCTGGGCAGTACACCTAGTTGATGCGGACGTCGCCGAAGCCCTCGATGGCGACGACGTCCCCGGAGCGCAGCTGCCGGCCCCTCCGGTCCTCGGCCTCGCCGTTGACCCGGATGTCGGTGGTGGCCAGGACGTCCTTCACCTGCGCGCCGGTCGGGACGGCGTCGACGAGCTTGAGCAGCTGACCCAGCCGGATGGTGTCCTCGCCGGGCCGCAGGTCGACGGTGCGCATGCCGCTCAGTCTGCCGCCGGCGCCAGGACGTCGCCGACCCGGACCGTGCCCGGCTGCAGCACGGCGGCACGGACGGCGAGCAGGCCGTCCCGCTCCCGGTGGATGGTCTTGAGCACCGAGGTGTCCCGCGCGATGCCGCCGGGCTGCGGCCGCGTGGTCATGACGCAGCGGAAGATCGGCGCGCCGAAGCGGAGCTCGGACTCCCCGAGGACGGCGTTCCGTCCGGCCAGGTCGTCCTCCCCCGCGCCGTCGAGCAGCACGTTGGCGCGGAACCTGCGGCGGTCCCAGGTGCCGAGCGTCCCGGTCGACACCAGCGAGAGCCGGATCCGGGGGCTGTCGTGGAACGGGCCGGTCGCCCCCTCCCACTGCATCCACTCGGTGGGCCCGTCCGGTTCCTCGTCCCCCGGGTCTTCGTAGGTGGGGGCGTCGACGTTCTCGGTGGCGGCCCGCAGCTCCACCCGGCGGCCCAGCCAGTCGGACAGGACGGCCTCGTCGGCGGTGGCCGTGCCGTCGGGCAGCACGATCTCCACCCCGCCGTCGGCGGTCACCCGGCCCGCGCCGAACAGCAGCTCGGGCACCCGCCGGGCGGTGAGCCCCATGCCGGTGGCGCGGTCGAACAGCGCCCAGCCGCGGTCGCGGGGGATGCCGAGCGGGCCGACCCAGGTCTCGGTCAGCCGCTCGCCCTGCAGCGACTTGACCGGATAGCGCCACAGCTCCAGCACGCGCACGTCAGCTCTCCGGGGTCCAGGTCAGCGTCCACGAGCCGGACCAGGTCTCCCCCGGCTCCAGGACGACGACGTCCACGCCGTCGGCCAGCGCGTTCGCCGGGCAGCTCATCGGCTCGAGCGCCAGGCTGCGCCGGCGCTGACCTTCCGGGAGCGAGTCGCCGCTGTAGACCAGCAGCCACGGCCAGGCCTCGTCGAGCGCGAGCTCCAGCTGCCCCGCGGCGCCGCGCAGCCGGGTGCGGGCCCAGCCGTCGTCGTCCCGGGCCAGGTCGGTGAGCGGGGTGTCGAAGGCGCGGTCGCCGATCCGGCCGACGGCGCCGTCGAACGGACGTCGTCCGCCGGTGGGCAGGCCGCCCTCGACGAGCAGCTCGGTGCGGCCGGGCAGCTGCACCTCGGCGTCGGCGATGCCACCGTCCTCGGTGGCGCCGACCGAGAAGTACGGGTGGAAGCCGGCGCCGAAGGGAGCGCGGCGGTCGCCGTCGTTGCGCACCCGCAGGGTGACGGTGAGCCCGTCGGGGGTGAGCACGTGGTCGATGGCCGCGCCCAGCCGGAAGGGGTAGCCCGGCCGGGGCAGGATCGTCGTCCCCACCGTGGCGGTGGTCCCGGTCGACGCCAGCACCGACCACGGCTGCCAGGTGACCAGGCCGTGCTGGGCGTTCGGCGCCTCGGGCGAGGCCACCTCGAGCTGGAGCTGCTCGCCCTCCCACGCCCACCGGCCGTCCCGGATCCGGTTGGGCCAGGGCAGCAGCACGCCACCGCGACGGCCGGGGAGCGTGCCGCCGGCCGGATAGCCGTCGAGCACCTCCCAGCCGCCGACGGTGAGCCGGCGCAGCGCCCCGCCGCGCAGGTCGATGGCGAGCGAGGCGTCCCCCGCGGTCAGCTCCACCTCGCGCGGCTGGTCCGGCCAGAGATCGGGCATGCGGCCACCTCACCACGCCGCGCGGGATCCGCGCACTGCGCCCGTCGCCCAAACCAGAATCGAGTTCGGTTCGGTTAGTGTGGCGCAGGTCTCTGCGCCGTGACGTCCGACGCGGCCGAGGGAGGGAGCCCGTCATGACGTCCGTGCGAGGACCGGTCCGCCCCGACGGCACCCCGATCGACAAGGACGCCGTCCGCCGCAGGTACCTGGAGGAGCGCGACAAGCGCCTGCGCGCCGACGGCAACGACCAGTACCTACGCCTGACCGGCGAGCTGGCCGGCTACCTCACCGACCCGTACACGCCACGGGTCGAGCGCGCGCCGAGGACCGACCACGTGACGTTCGCCTTCATCGGCGGCGGGTTCGCCGGCCTGGTCACCGGCGCCCGGCTCAAGGAAGCGGGCGTCCGCGACGTGCGGATCGTCGAGAAGGGCGGGGACGTCGGCGGCACCTGGTACTGGAACCGCTATCCCGGCGCCCAGTGCGACACGGCGTCGCTGATCTACATGCCGCTGCTCGAGGAGACCGGCTACATGCCGTCCGAGAAGTACGCGCACGCGCCGGAGATCCTCGAGCACTGCCAGCGGATCGGGAAGCACTTCGGCCTGTACGACGACGCGCTGTTCCACACCGAGGTGACCGACCTCGCCTGGGACGACGAGCGCTCGGTCTGGATCGTGCGGACCGACCGCGGGGACGCCTTCACCGCCCAGTTCCTCGCCATGGGCACCGGCCCGCTGCACGTGCCGAAGCTGCCGGGCATCCCCGGGATCACCGACTTCCGGGGACACAGCTTCCACACCAGCCGGTGGGACTACGACTACACCGGCGGCGACCCCTTCGGCGCGCCGCTGGAGAAGCTGGCGGACAAGCGGGTCGCGATCATCGGCACCGGCGCCACCGCGGTGCAGTGCGTGCCGCACCTGGCCGCCGCCTGCGGTGAGCTGTACGTCTTCCAGCGCACGCCGTCGTCGGTCGACGTGCGCGACAACGCGCCGCTGGACCCCGAGTGGTTCGCCTCGATCGCGACGCCGGGCTGGCAGCAGCGCTGGCTGGAGAACTTCACCGCCACGTCGACCGGCAACGGCACCGGCGAGGACCTGGTCATGGACGGCTGGACCGACCTGGCCCGCCGGATGCGCAGCCGCATCGCCGCGCTGCCGCCCGAGCAGCTCACCCCCGAGGGCATGCGGGCGGCGTTCGAAGACGCTGACTTCGAGAAGATGGAGGAGATCCGGGCCCGCGTCGACGCGATCGTGGCCGACCGGGAGACCGCCGACGGGCTCAAGGCCTGGTACCGGCAGCTGTGCAAGCGGCCGTGCTTCCACGACGAGTACCTCGACGCGTTCAACCGGCCGAGCACCCACCTGGTGCACACCGACGGCAAGGGCGTCGAGCGGATCACCGAGACCGCCGTCGTCGCCAACGGCCGGGCGTACGAGGTCGACTGCATCATCTACGCGTCGGGCTTCGAGGTGGGCACGGAGTACACGCGGCGGGCCGGCTACGACGTGACCGGCCGGGACGGCGTCCGCCTGTCGGAGCACTGGGCCGACGGGATGCGCACCAAGCACGGCATCCACGTGCACGGCTTCCCGAACCTGTTCGTCGTCCAGCCCACGCAGGGCGCGAACCTGATCAGCAACGTGCCGCACAACCTCACCGAGTCCGGGCGCACGATCGCCGCCGTCGTCCGGCACGCCCTCGACGTCGGCGCCGCCGCGGTGGAGGTCACCGCCGAGGCCGAGCAGGCCTGGGTCGACCTCCTGCTGACCCATCCGGGCACGATGCTCAGCTCTCCGGACTGCACGCCGGGCTACTACAACAACGAGGGCCAGGACGCCGGCCCGCGCGCCAGGCTCAACGTCGGCTACCCGGCCGGGGCCGCCGCGTACTTCTCCTACCTGGACGGCTGGCGCTCCTCCGGCACCTACGAAGGGCTGATGTTCCGGTGAGCGATCTGGAGAACCTGGTCCGGGACATCGACGTCGCCGATCCGTACCCGGTCTGGCAGTCGCTGCTCGACCGCGGTCCGATCGTCGCGCCCGACGGTTCCTTCGCCCTGCTCACCGCGCACGAGCACTGCGACGCCGTGCTGCGCTCCCCGCTGGTGAGCGTCGACCGCAACCACTCCACGACGTGGCAGGAGATCGCCGCGACGCTGCCGCCCGAGGAGCTCGCCCGGCAGGAGCGGCAACGCAGCTTCCTGTTCCTCGACCCGCCGGACCACACCCGGCTGCGCCGCCTGGTCAGCAAGGCGTTCACGCCGCGGACCGTCGCCGAGCTGACACCGTTCGTCGAGCAGTTGACCGAGGACCTGCTGGACGCCGCGGTCGCCCGGGGAGCGCTCGAGGTCGTCGGCGACCTCGCCTACCCGCTACCGGTCACCGTGATCAGCCGGATGCTCGGCGTGCCCGAGGAGGACCACGTCAGGTTCTCCGCCTGGTCCGACGTGCTGGCCAAGAGCCTGGACGACGGGCCGGCGACGGAGGACAGCGAGGACGCCCGGGCGCGGCGGCACGCCAGCGACGAGTTCCGCGCCTACTTCACCGAGCTGTGCGCGCAGCGCCGCGCCGAGCCGCGGGACGACCTGCTCAGCGCGCTGGTGCAGATCGAGCACGAGGGTGACCGGCTCACCAACGACGAGCTGCTCAACACCGCGCAGCTGCTGCTCGTCGCCGGGCACGAGACGACCGTCAACCTGATCGCGAACGGGACCCTGGCGCTCCTGCGCGACGACGTCCTCCGCGCCCAGGTGGCCGCCGACGCGACGTGCGCCGCCGGGGTCGTCGAGGAGGTGCTGCGGCTGGATCCGCCGGTGCAGATGACCGCCCGCGTGGCGCGGGAGGACCTCCCGGTGCCGGGCGGCACCGTCCGCGCCGGGGGCCGGGTGGTGCTGCTCATCGCCGCCGCGGGCCGGGATCCGGAGCACCACGCCGATCCGCTCCGCCTCGACCCGACGCGGACCAGCCCGCACCTGGCCTTCGGCATCGGCCACCACTACTGCCTGGGCGCACCGCTGGCCCGGCTGGAAGGTCGGGTGGCGTTGCAGGCACTGGCGCGGCGGCTGGGCGGCGCCCGGCTGGGCGAGCTGACCTACAAGCCCAACCGCATCCTGCGCGGGCCGGCCCGGCTCGAGGTGCTCCTCCCCGCCTGAGCCGCCACGACTTCTGCGATCTCGTGGCCGTCCAGGCCCTGATGGCCACGAGATCGCAGAACTCGGCATCGCCGGGAGACCGGGCGACGCCAGCGTGCGCTCGCGACGAGCGAATCGTGAGCGCGGGGATCCTCTCCACCGGTGCCCGGCTCGACCGCAGGTACCGTCCGGAGCAGCCTGCCGAAGGAGAACCGTGCCCGTCGAGCGCGAACTGCCCACCCCCGAGGCCGGAGACCTGCTGGCCCTCACCCGCGAGATCGCCGACGCGGAGCTCGCGCCCAGGGCCGCGCAGTACGAGCGCGAGGAGCGGTTCCCGCGCGAGGTGTTCCGCCTGCTGGGGGACGCCGGCCTGATGGGGCTGCCGTTCGGCGAGGACGTCGGCGGCGGGGGCCAGCCGTACGAGGTGTACCTGCAGGTGGTCGAGGAGCTCGCCGCCCGGTGGGCGAGCGTGGCGCTGGGCGTCAGCGTGCACACGCTGTCCTGCTTCCCGGTGGACAACTTCGGCACCGAGGCGCAGCGCCGCGACCTGCTGCCGGACATGGTGGGCGGGCAGCTGCTCGGCGCGTACTGCCTGTCGGAGGCGCACGCCGGCTCCGACCCGGCGGCGATGCGGGCGGGCGCCCGGGCCGGTGCCGACGGCTGGGTGGCCTCCGGCGAGAAGGCCTGGGTCACCCACGGCGGGCACGCCGACTTCTACTCGACGTTCCTGCGCACGCCCGACGACGGCGAGCGGGCGATCTCCTGCTTCCACCTCACGCCCGACCTGGCCGGGTTCAGCGCAGCGCCGCCCGAGCAGAAGATGGGGCTCACCGGCTCCACGACCGCCGCCATCCGGCTGGACGACGTCCCGGTGCCGGCCGACCGGCTCGTGGGCGAGCGGGGCCGCGGCATGGGGATCGCCCTGGCCGCGCTGGACTCCGGGCGGCTGGGCGTCAGCGCCGTCGCCGTGGGGCTGGCGCAGTCGGCGCTGGACCTGGCGGTCTCCTACGCGGTGGAGCGGGAGGCGTTCGGCCGGCCCATCGCCCAGCACCAGGGGGTGTCGTTCCTGCTCGCCGACATGGCCGCGGCGGTCGAGTCGGCCCGGGCGATGTACCTGGTGGCGGCGCGGCGCAAGGACGCCGGCAAGCCGTACTCCCGGCAGGCGAGCATCGCCAAGCTGGTGGCGACCGACGCGGCGATGAAGGTGACGACCGACGCCGTCCAGGTGCTCGGCGGGGCCGGGTACACCCGCGACCACCCGGCCGAGCGCTACATGCGCGAGGCGAAGGTCATGCAGATCTTCGAGGGGACCAACCAGATCCAGCGGATGGTCATCGGCCGGCACCTCACCGCCGAGGCGGTACCGCCGGCCGGCTGACCCGCCGGCGGTTCCACGTGGAACCCACCGATCGGTGGACGCGGCGACGACGGCCCACGGCGAGACTGGAGCGAAGCGGACTCCAGGAGGCACCGTGTCCGACCACCGCTTGCCCGCACCGCACCTGCCCGCACCGCACCTGCGTGCCGCCGACGCCGTCCGCGCGGCGCTGGCCGCCGTGCTGGGTGAGCACATGGCGGCGGGCCGGCTGACCGTCGCCGAGTACGAGGAGCGCCTGGCCCGCGCCTACGCCGCGACCACCTACGGCGAGCTCGGCGAGCTGACCGCTGACCTCCCGCGCGGCGCGCCGCCCGAGCAGCCTGCTCGGCGCGCCCACAGCCGGGCCGCCCGTCACGGTTGGGGGTGCCACGGTGCGGACGCCGGAGCCTGGCGGTCGTGGGCGAGCACCGCCGCGATCGTCCTGACCATCTGGGCGCTCACCTCGCTGGCCAGCGCGCAGCTGCTCTACTTCTGGCCGATGTGGGTCATCGGGCCGTGGGGCGCGCTGCTGCTCGCGCAGAGCCGGGGCGGCCGCGGACGGAGCCGGCCGCTGGGCCGGTCGGCGATGTGAGCCTGCGGCGGGATCTCCGGGAACGACGAAGGGCTCCCCATCGGGGAGCCCTTCGCTGCTGTGGGCAAGGGGGGAGTTGAACCCCCACGTCCTCTCGGACACACGGACCTGAACCGTGCGCGTCTGCCATTCCGCCACTTGCCCGGCGAGCGACGACAGTAGCAGCCGGGAGCCGTCACCAGAGGAGGGGGTCGGTCGTTCCCCGGGGGACCTGCACAATCGTCCCGGGCGTCGCGCGTTTGCCGTTCCGCGATGCGACACCCGGCTACGATCATGCGAACACGGCAGGACGTCCGGCGAGCGCGAAGGAGCGACTGTGGGTGTGCTGCAGCGCTTCGAGCGACGGCTGGAGGGCATGGTCGGGCTGGCCTTCGCCCGGCTCTTCAAGGGCAAGGTGCACCCCGCCGAGATCGCCCAGGCCCTGCAGCGCGAGGCCGACGAGCAGACCACCGTGGTCGGCGAGGGCCGCCTCCTCGCGCCCAACGTCTACGTCGTCCGCCTCGGTGACACCGACTACGAGCACCTCGGTCAGTGGTCCGAGCAGCTCGCCGGCGAGCTCGCCGACATGGTCGCCGAGCACATCGAGGACGAGGGCTACCAGATCTTCGACGCCGTCCGCGTCCGCCTCGAGCTCGACTCCGACCTGCCCACCGGGGTGTTCGAGGTGGCCTCCGAGGTCGCCGACCCGTCCCGGCCGGCCTCCCGAGGTGACCTCGCCGCCGCCGGGGCCCCTCCGGTCCCGGGCCATCCCCCGCTCCCGCCGCTGCCTCCGCTGCGCGGCCACGTCGGCGACACCGGCAACGTCCCGCCGTCCCCCCGTGGCCCGAGCGCCCGGAGCACCGTCACCCACGCCCTGGTCGTCGACGGTCCCGGCACCCGCCACGAGCTCTCCCGCGGGCGCAACGTCATCGGCCGGGGCACCGAGGCCGACATCCGCCTCCCCGACACCGGGGTCAGCCGCAAGCACGTCGACGTTGTCCTCGAGGGCGACGTCGCCACCGCCGAGGACCTCGGCTCGACCAACGGCACCCTGGTCAACGGCCGGCGGATCAGCCGTCAGCCGCTCGCCGACGGCGACGTCATCCGGATCGGGCACTCGGTGCTGGTGTACCGGCGGGACGGCGCGTGACGAGGTCGCCGAAGTCACGCATGAGCAGGGCGGTACCGGGCACGCAGTCGCCGATGGCGAGCGAGGTGACCGGCTGATGGCGGAGATCGTGCTGCAGGCGTTCCGCTTCGGCTTCCTCCTGCTGCTGTGGCTGTTCATCTTCGCCGCGTTCCGCGTGGTCCGGGCGGACCTGTTCGGCGGCCGGGCCGGCCGGGTGGCGTCGGTTCCCCCGCGTGCGGCCGCGCCGAGCAAGAAGCGCGGCGGCAAGGGTCCGCGCACGCTGGTGGTCACCGCCGGGCCGCTCACCGGCACCAAGATCACGCTGGGCGAGCAGCCGATCCTCATCGGCCGCGCCGACGACTCCACGCTCGTGCTCACCGACGACTTCGCCAGCTCCCGGCACGCCCGCCTGACCAACCGCGGCGGCCAGTGGTACGTCGAGGACCTCGGCTCCACCAACGGCACCTACCTCGACCAGCAGCGCGTGCAGGGCCCGCTGCTGGTCAGCCCCGGTCAGCCGATCCGCATCGGCCAGACGGCGCTGGAGCTCCGCTCATGACCCTCGCCCTGCGCTACGCGGCGCGCTCGGACCGCGGGCTGATCCGCGGCAACAACCAGGACTCGGTCTACGCCGGCCCCCGGCTGCTCGCCGTCGCCGACGGCATGGGCGGGCACGCCGCGGGCGACGTCGCCAGCAAGGTCGTCATCGCCGCGCTGCAGCAC
Source organism: Blastococcus sp. CCUG 61487 (assembly GCF_005222955.1). Lineage (GTDB taxonomy): Bacteria > Actinomycetota > Actinomycetes > Mycobacteriales > Geodermatophilaceae > Blastococcus. The sequence goes on from NZ_LWUA01000157.1 coordinate 8,794, forward strand.
CTGGACGACGACGCCCCCTCCGGCGACATGCTGCAGGCGCTCCGCGAGGCGGTCTTCGAGGGCAGCGAGCACCTGCGCGAGGTCATCCGCGACTCCCCCCAGCTCGAGGGCATGGGGACGACGCTGACGGCGATCCTGTTCGCCGGCGGCCGGCTGGCGCTCTGCCACGTCGGCGACTCCCGCGCCTACCTGCTCCGCGACGGCGAGTTCACCCAGATCACGCACGACGACACCTTCGTGCAGACGCTGATCGACGACGGCCGGATCACCCCGGAGGAGGCCAACAGCCACCCCCAGCGCTCGCTGCTGCTCCGCGCCCTCAACGGCCAGGAGGTCGAGCCCGACCTGTCGATGCGCGAGGCGCGGGCCGGCGACAGGTACCTGCTCTGCTCCGACGGCCTCTCCGGCGTGGTCAGCGAGGACACCCTCGCCGATGCGCTCACCGACCCCGACCCGCAGACCACCGCCGACCGGCTGGTCGAGCTCGCGCTGCGCGGCGGCGGCCCGGACAACATCACGGTGATCGTCGCCGACGTGGTCGACGACGACGGCCACGGTGTGCCGATGGAGCCGGTCATCGACGGCGCCGCCGGCGACTACATCGGGCAACGCCAGGTGGACGGCAACTCCGCCGCCGGACGGGCAGCCCTCGCCGATCCCCCACCGCCCCCCGACCCGCCGACACCGCCGACGGGCGGTGGCCCCTCCGCCCGCCGCCGCCCGCTGCGACTTCTCCTGGGGGCGGGGCTCGTGCTGGTGCTCGTGCTGGCCGGGGCGATCGGTGGCTACGTGTGGGCGCTGCAGAACTGGTTCGTCGGGGTCGACGGCGACGAGGGGAGCGCCGAGGTCGCGGTGTTCCGCGGCCTGGACGTCTCCGTCCTCGGCCTCGACCTGTACCGGATGGACCGGCACTCCGATCTGCCGCTCGCGGACCTGACGCCGGCGGCCCGCAACCGGGTCGAGGGCGGCATCACCGCCGACGACTCCGCTCACGCCGACCGCATCGTCGCCGCGCTGCGCGCCCAGCGGCTGCCGGTCTGCCGCGAGGAGGAGCCGGTCGACGACGCCGGGGACGCGGGCACCCCGCCCGAGGAGACCGTCGCCCCCGAGGAGACCGCGCCGCCGGTCCCGGGCGCACCGCTCCCGCCGCCCGACCCGAGCACGCCGGGGGCCGAAAGCGCGGCGCCGGAGGAGTCCGAGCCGCCGGTCGAGGAGGACCGGGCCGCCGCGACGACGTCGTCGCCCCGCCCGGGGGTGGACTGCCGGGAGGCCGAGTGATGGCCGGCCCGACCACCGATCCGCGCGCCGCCGTCACCGGCGCCGCCGTACCGACCCGTCGCGGTACCGAGGCGCTGCTGCTGGTGTTCGCCGTCGTCATCACGCTGGCGGCGCAGTGCATCGTCGACCTGACCGTCACCGGCTCGCTGCGCCCCGAGCTCGCCACGTTCGGCATCTGGTTCACCGCGCTGTGGACCGTCGCGCACCTCGTCGTCCGGAAGTTCGCCGCGTACGCCGACCCGCTGCTGCTGCCCTGCGTCGCCGTCCTCACCGGGCTTGGGCTGGTGATGATCCACCGGCTGGACCTGGCCGACTCCGGCGGCGACGGAGACGCGCCCGTCCAGCTGCTGTGGGCGACGGTGGGGCTGGTCTTCTTCGTCGCGGTGCTGGTCGGGGTCCGCGACCACCGGCTGCTGGCCCGCTACGCCTACGTCCTCATGCTGGCCGGCCTGGTGCTGCTCGCGCTCCCCGGCTTCCTCCCCGCCTCGATCTCGGAGGTCTACGGCGCCAAGCTGTGGATCCGGGTGGCCGGCTTCTCCATCCAGCCCGGCGAGTTCGCCAAGATCTGCCTGATCATCTTCTTCGCCGCCTACCTGGTGGACAAGCGCGACGTCCTGGCACTGGCCAGCCGCAAGGTGATGGGGCTGGAACTGCCCCGGGGCCGCGACCTCGGGCCGGTGCTCGTGGTGTGGATCGTGTCGATCCTCGTGCTCGTCTTCGAGCGCGATCTCGGCAGCTCGCTGCTGCTGTTCGGCATCTTCGTGGTGATGCTCTACATCGCCACCGAGCGGGCGAGCTGGCTGGTCATCGGCCTGGCCCTGTTCGCCGGCGGCGCGTTCATCGCCTACCAGGTGTTCGGCCACGTCCGGGCCCGCGTGGACACCTGGCTGGACCCGTTCGCCTACTACGACGGCTCGGGCTTCCAGGTGGCGCAGTCGCTGTTCGGCCTGGGCACCGGCGGGTTGTTCGGCGCCGGGCTCGGCGGCGGACGTCCCGACGAGGTGCCCATCGCCAAGAGCGACTTCATCGCCGCCGCGATCGGCGAGGAGCTGGGGCTGTTCGGCCTGGCCGCGGTGATGCTGATCTACCTGATCCTGGTCGAACGCGGCCTGCGGACCTCGCTCATCGTCCGCGACCCGTTCGGCAAGCTCTTGGCCGCCGGCCTCTCCTTCGCCGTCGCCTGGCAGCTGTTCGTCGTGCTCGGCGGCGTCACCGGGCTCCTCCCGCTGACCGGGCTCACCACGCCGTTCCTCGCCTACGGCGGCTCGTCGCTGGTCGCCAACTTCGGCCTGGTGGCCCTGCTGGCCCGCATCAGCGACGCCGCGCGCCGCCCGGCCGCGCCCGCCGTCGTCCAGCCGCGGCTCACCGACGCCCCGACCGAGGTGGTGCAGCAGTGAACGCCCCGCTGCGCCGCGTCGCGATCAGCGTGCTGGTGCTCTTCACCCTGCTGATCGTCAACGTCAACTACATCCAGGTGGTGCGCTCCGACTCGCTGCGCGAGGACCCCCGCAACAAGCGGGTGCTGGCCGAGGAGTACTCGCGGGAGCGCGGCTCGATCATCGTGGGCGGCGAGCCGATCGCGCTGTCGGAGCCCACCGACGGGCGGCTGCAGTACCTGCGCCAGTACCCGCAGGGCGAGCTGTACGCGCCGGTGACCGGCTACTACTCGGTGGTCTACGGCGCGACCGGCATCGAGCGGGCGGAGAACTCGATCCTCGCCGGCACCGACGACAGGCTGATCGTCCGGCGGATCTCCGATCTGTTCACCGGCCGCGACCCGTCCGGCGGCGACGTCGTCCTCACCCTGGACCCCGCGGTCCAGCAGGCGGCGATGAGCGGGCTGGCCGGCCAGGTGGGCGCCGTCGTCGCCCTCGACCCCTCGACCGGCGCGGTCCTGGGGCTGGCGAGCACGCCGACCTACGACCCGAACAGCATGGCCAGCCATGACCAGGCCGCGGTCCGGGAGACCGCCGAGCTCTTCAGCCTCGCCACCCCCGATCCGCGGACCAACCAGGCGATCAGCCAGCGCTACTCGCCGGGCTCGGTGTTCAAGGTGATCGTGTCCGCGGCGGCGCTCGAGGACGGGTACACCCCGGAGACCGTCGTCCCCGCTCCGCAGACGCTCACCCTGCCGGGCACCAACACGCAGCTGCGCAACTACGGCGACTCCGCCTGCAGCCCGTCCGGTGAGCAACGCCTCATCGACGCGCTCACCATCTCCTGCAACACCGCCTTCGCCCAGCTGGGCATCGACCTGGGCGAGGACGCCGTCCGCGACATGGCGGAGGCCTTCGGCATGGACGGCGACCGCTTCGAGATGCCGTTGACGGTGGAACGGAGCACCGTCGGGGACATCGAGAACGACGCGCAGCTGGGGATCGCCTCCATCGGTCAGCAGAACGTGCAGATGACGCCGATGCAGGCCGCGATGGTGGCCGCCGCCGTGGCCAACGGCGGCACGCTGATGAGGCCGTACCTGGTGGAGCAGTTGCTCGCGCCCGACCTGACGGTCATCGACGAGACCGATCCGGAGGAGTTCTCCCAGCCCATCTCCTCGTCCGTGGCCGCCCAGCTCACCGAGATGATGACCAGCGTCGTGGCCAACGGTTCGGGCCGGGGCGCGCGGATCGCCGGCCTGCAGGTGGCCGGCAAGACCGGCACGGCCGAGAACGACGGCCCCGACCACAACTGGTTCATCGGCTTCGCACCGGGCGACGACCCGTCGATCGCCGTCGCCGTGTTCATCCGCAACGGCGGGGGAACCGGTGGGGACATGTCCGCGCCGATCGCTCGCCAGGTCATCCAGGCCTACGTCGACGGGCAGGGCGGCGGATGACCCTCGCCACCGGCAGTCTGCTGGCCGGCCGCTACGAGATCACCGCGCCGATCGCCGTGGGGGGCATGGGCGAGGTGTGGCAGGCCCGGGACCAGGTGCTGGACCGCCTCGTCGCGGCCAAGGTGCTCAAGAGCGAGTACACCGACGACCCGAGCTTCCTGGCCCGGTTCCGCAACGAGGCCCGGCACACCGCGGCGCTGTCGCACCCCAACATCGCCTCGGTCTACGACTACGGCGAGATCGTCGACGACTCGGGCAAGAAGCTGGCGTTCCTGGTCATGGAGTTCGTCGAGGGCCAGCCGCTGGTGACGATCCTGAACGACGAGGGCCGGCTGCCGGTCGACTGGACGCTGCACGTGCTGGAGCAGGCGGGCGAGGGGCTCTCGGCGGCGCACCGGGCCGGTGTCGTCCACCGCGACATCAAGCCCGGCAACCTCATGGTCCGCCCGGACGGCGTCGTGAAGCTGACCGACTTCGGCATCGCCCAGGCCCGCGACGCCACCCCGCTCACCCGCACCGGCATGGTCGTGGGCACCGCGCAGTACCTCTCCCCCGAGCAGGCGCAGGGGATGGAGGTGAACGCGGCGTCGGACGTGTACTCCCTCGGCGTCGTCGGCTACGAGTGCCTCACCGGTGCCCGCCCGTTCGACGGCGCCTCCCAGGTGGCGATCGCGCTCGCGCACATCAACCGCCCACCTCCGCCGTTGCCGGGCGAGGTCCCGCCGGCGGTCCGGCTGCTGATCGAACGCGCGCTGGCCAAGGACCCGGGCGACAGGTTCGCCGACGGCGGCGCCTTCGCCGAGGCCGTCCGCCGGGTGGCGTCCGGCGGCACGCCGGTCCCGCTCCCGGTGGACCCGCCGACGGCGCCGACCCGGGTCGTGGGCGGTGGCACGCTCGCCGAGGGGGCGACGACGGTCCTCCCCGCCTCCGGCCCGCTCACCGGCACCCGGACCCGGGGGCCGGGCACCGGCCCGGGCGCGCCCATGCCGCCGCTGCACGGGCCGGCGGACGACGACGAATGGCTCCCCGACGAGGAGCCCCCCGTCCGCGACCGGCGCCGCTGGGCCTGGCTGGTCGCCGGCCTGCTCGTCCTGCTGCTCGTCGGCGGTGGGCTCGGGCTGCTCGTCGCCTCGCGCAGCGGGGACGACGACGGCGCGTCGGCCGATCCCACCGCGACCTCGACCTCCGCGAGCGCACCGGCGGGCGAGGTCACCCTGCGCGGTGCCAGCGCCTACGTGGGCCGCGACGCCGACGAGGTGGAGGCCGAGCTGGAGGGGCTCGGCCTCGTCGTCGAGCGGGAGTCCGCCGACGACGACCTGCTCGAGCGTCTCGGCCTGGACCTGCGCCGGAACGCCGTGGCGACGATCCTGCCGGTCGGCGTCACCGTGCCGGAGGGCGCGACGGTCACCCTCACCGTGGCCGAGGACGGCTGGACCGTCGTCGAGGCGCCGGCGCCCACCCAGGAGCCGGAGCCCACGGCCGACGAGCCGGAGCCCGCACCCACCACCACGGCGCCGACGACGACCACCTCCAAGCCGCCTTCCCCCACGACCTCGTCGTCGAGCAGCTCCACGGCCACCCAGTCCGGGACGCCCGGCCCACCGAACCCGCCGGATCCGGACCCGGACCCCGATCCGGACCCGCCTGGTGATCCGGCCGACCCGCCGGCTGGGGCGGCTGCTCCGGGTGGGACCGGGTGAGCCGGTCGACTGCCGCAAGATCCCCGGAAACGGGCTGCGCCGCGGCTAGGCTCGCCGTCGGCGTCCTGCCCGCAGCGTCGCACGGTGACCGCCCGCGTCCCGCGGCCCGGCCCCGGACGCGGTACGCAACTGTTCGAGAGGACCTCCGATGACCACGCCGCAGGTGCTCGGCGAGCGGTACGAGATCGGCGGGGTGCTCGGCCGCGGGGGGATGGCCGAGGTCCACCACGGCCGGGATCTGCGACTGGGCCGCGAGGTGGCGGTCAAGGTGCTGCGCAGCGACCTGGCCCGGGATCCGTCCTTCCAGGTGCGCTTCCGCCGCGAGGCGCAGGCCGCGGCGTCGCTGAACCACCCGGCGATCGTGGCGGTGTACGACACCGGCGAGGACCGCACCGTGCTGGGCGCGACGCCCTACATCGTCATGGAGTACGTCGAGGGCGAGACCCTGCGCGACGTGCTGCGCCGGGAGGGCAGGCTCTCCCCGGAGCGGGCGATGACCCTGGCCGCCGACATCTGCGGCGCCCTGGACTTCAGCCACCGCAACGGCATCGTGCACCGCGACGTGAAGCCCGGGAACGTGATGATCACGCCCCAGGGCACCGTGAAGGTCATGGACTTCGGCATCGCCCGGGCGGTGTCGGACTCGGCGGCCACGATGACCTCGACCGCAGCCGTCATAGGCACCGCCCAGTACCTCTCCCCCGAGCAGGCCCGCGGCGAGAGCGTCGACGCCCGCTCCGACGTGTACTCCCTCGGCTGCCTGCTCTACGAGTTGGTCACCGGCGCACCGCCGTTCACCGGCGACTCCCCCGTCGCCGTCGCCTACCAGCACGTCCGCGAGGACCCCCGCCTGCCTTCCTCGATCGATCCGGAGATCCCGGCCGAGCTCGACGCCATCCTGATGAAGGCGATGAGCAAGAACCCGGCCAACCGGTACCAGTCGGCCGCGGAGATGCGCAACGACCTCCTCCGGGCGCTGGCCGGTCAGCGGGTGGAGGCGACCCCCGTCATGGGCGACGCAGAGAAGACCGCGATCATCGGCGCCGCACCGGCCGGCTACGGCTACGACGACTGGGACGACGAGGACGAGCAGGCCCGTCGTCGCAAGCGCCGGACCATCATCGCCGTCGTCTCCGTGGTGGCCGTGCTCCTGCTCGGTGGGGCCATCGCGCTGGCGCTCGCCCTGGGTAGCGACGACGAGGAGCCGGTCGCCACCCAGGTGCAGGTGCCCCCGCTGCTGGGCCTGCCCGAGGCCGAGGCGCGCGCCGCGCTGGACGAGGCGGGCCTGGTGGTCGACGAGGTGACCCCGCGGGAGACCACGGAGCCCGACGAGGTCGGCACGGTGCTGGACAGCAACCCGGCCAGCGGTGCGCAGGTGGACGAGGGCAGCGAGGTCGACCTCGTCGTCGGCGTCGAACCGGACACCCTGCTCGTGCCCAACGTGGTCGGGCTGGACGAGGACCGGGCGCGGTCCACGCTCGAGCAGGCCGGCTTCCGCGGGACGATCAACACCCGCCAGGAGGACTCCCTGGAGGAAGAGGGCACGGTCGCCTCGGTGAGCCCCGAGGAAGGCCAGTCCATCTCGCCCGACGGCACCATCACCCTGGGCATCTCCACGGGCACCGTCGACCTGCCCAACGTGGTGGGCCGCAGCGAGGCCGACGCCCGTGCCGCGCTGACCGCGGCCGGGTTCAGCGAGGGGCAGATCAGCACCGAGGAGGTCGACTCGCCCCAGCCGCCCGGCAGCGTCGTCGCCGCGACGCCGGGTGCGGGCAGCGCGGCGTCCTCGGACACCCGGATCGTCCTGCAGATCTCCGGTGGCCCCGCCGAGCCCACCACGATCCGCGTCCCGTCCGTGACGACCGGCGCGCCCGCCAGGAACGCCTACAACCAGCTGGTGACCGCCGGCTTCCAGAACATCGCCATCCAGACCGCGGATGGTGCGGAGGTCTCGCCCGACAACGCGACCGCCGTCCGGACCGACCCCCCTGCCGGGACCGAGCTGGAGCCCGACGACCGGCTGGTGCTCATCGTGCAGCCGCCCGCAGGAAGCGGCGGTGGCGGCGGCGGTGGTGGTGGCGGCGGCTGACCGCTGCGCCCGGTCATGATCAGGTGACCTGATCGTCCGGCGTCCTCCCTCGCGGTCGACCGTGAGGGAGGACGCTCGATGATCAGGTCACCTGATCGTCGCCGAGAAGGTCAGGCGGTGGCGGTGTTCAGCCGTTCCGCCGCCACGACGGCGGCCTCCAGGGCGGCCGGGTCGGGTGCCAGGCCGCAGGTCTCCAGCCAGGTGGCCAGCATCCGGTGACCGCCCTCGGTGAGCACCGACTCCGGGTGGAACTGCACGCCCTCGATCGGCAGCTCTCGGTGCCGCAGCGCCATGACGATGCCCGACGGCGTGGTACCGGTGACCTCCAGCTCCTCGGGCACGGTGGCGACGTCGACGGCCAGCGAGTGGTACCGGGTCGCGGTGAAGGGCGAGGGCAGACCGGCGAGCACCCCCTGGCCCTCGTGGACGACCTGGCTGGTCTTGCCGTGCAGCAGCTCGGGGGCCCGGACCACCTCACCGCCGAACGCCTCCGCGATCGCCTGGTGGCCGAGGCACACACCCAGCACCGGGACGCCCTGCTCGGCCGCCGCGTGCACCATCGGCACCGAGACGCCCGCATCGGCCGGGGTGCCCGGCCCGGGGGAGAGCAGCACCCCGGCGACGTCGAGCTCGGCCAGCTCGTCCACCGTCACCGCGTCGTTGCGCCGCACGATGCAGCGGACCCCGAGCTGGCCGAGGTACTGGACGAGGTTGTAGACGAAGCTGTCGAAGTTGTCGACGACGAGCACCGGCCGCTCGGTGGCGGTGCCGGCGGGGCGGCTCTCGGCGGGCACGGTTCTCCCGGGGGTTCGGACGGGGCGGCAGCTCAGCCGGCGGTGGCGTACTGCAGCGCGAGGGGGCCATCGTAGGCGGGCAGCTCGACCGACGAGCGCTCGCGCACCTCGTAGGTCAGCCCGTAGGCTTCCACGACCTGCTTGAAGACGGCGATCTGCGGGGAGGCGGCGAGCTGCTCGCGGACCTCCGCGGCGTCGACGACGGCGGTCACGACGAACGGTGGCGAGTAGGTGCGGCCCTGCAGCAGCAGCGTGTTGCCGACGCAGCGGACGGCGCTGGTGGAGATCAGCCGCTGGTCCATGACCGCGACGCCTTCGGCGCCCGCGGCCCACATGGCGTTCACGACCGCCTGGACGTCCGACTGGTGGATGACCAGGTCGTCGGGCCGGGCGTCGACGGGGAGGCCACCGTCGGGCCGCTGGGGGGCGTCGTCCAGGGTGACGACGACGCCGGCGCCACTCACCTCGGACAGCCCCGCGGCGGGGGCCCCCCGCTCGCCCGCCTGGCGGGCATCGGCGACGGCGTCGTCCCGCGAGGCCGCCTGCGCGGTGAGCTGCTCCGAGGTGCGCTGCAGCTCGGCGAGCCGGCGTTCCTGGGCCGCGATCGCGCTGTCGCGCTCGCGGATCAGCGCCGACAGCTCGGTCACCTCGCCGGCCCGGAGATCGGTGCCCTGCGCCGTGGCGCCCGAGGTGGCGAACAGCAGCCCCGCGGCCAACGCCACGACGGGTACCAGGGCGCCCCAGGCCGACAGCTGGGGACGGCGCAGCGGCGAGCGGGCCACGGCACCTCCAGCGCTCGGGACGGGCTCCGCCACCGTGGCGCCGCCGTCCCTGTCGCTCCACAGCTTAGGCTTGGTCGACGACCGGCCGGTGAAGACGCACGGCCACCCGGAGGGAGACAGGCACGGTGCCCAAGTCGAAGGTGCGCAAGAAGTCGGTCTACACGCCTCCCGAGGGGGTGTTGCAGGCCCGCTCGGCACAGGCCGCCCGCGCCGCGCAGCCCAGCCCGCGCTGGTACGTGGCGCTGATGGTCGGGTTGATGGTGGTCGGCCTGCTCTGGATCGTCGTCTACTACGTCGCCGGCGACCAGATCGGCTTCATGCGCGACCTCTCCGCGTGGAACTTCGCCATCGGGTTCGGCGCCATGGTCACCGGCCTGATCATGTCCATGAACTGGCGCTAGCCACCACTGCCCGCGCGAGGCCCCCGTCCCTCCTGGGACGGGGGCCTCGGCCGTTCCGGGCACCGGGCGAGGGAACCGGACGGCGGGGATGTGCACAGCCGTGAGCTGCATCCACAGGTCGACAAGGCGCCCGCCCCCAGAGTTGTCCACCGAGTGTGGAGAGACGGACCGGGCCCGTTCGCCGCTGACCTGCGGTTTCTCGGGGCATGGGGCGGATGTGACGTGCGCTGCACGCGCGTAACTACACCTGTGTGAGTCTGTCCCCAGCTGTGTACCCACCTGTGGACGAGTCGACAAGTCCGTCGTCCCGGAGCAATGGCTGCGCGCAGGCATACCCGGCGCGACCTGCGCCTACACCCCGGACGCCGCGGGTCGCCTCGCGGGCCGCGAGGGTGCCGATGAACGCGACAGCCCCCGACACCGGCGCGGTGTCGGGGGCTGTCGGTCAGCTGTGGATCAGGCGTCCAGCAGCTCCAGGATGGTGGCGTTGGCCATGCCGCCGCCCTCGCACATCGTCTGCAGGCCGTACCTGGTGCCGGTGTTGCGCATCCGGTGGATCAGCGTGGTCATCAGACGGGCGCCGGAGCCACCCAGCGGGTGGCCCAGCGCGATGGCGCCGCCGTGCGGGTTCAGCCGGTCGGCGTCGGCACCGATGTCGGCCAGCCAGGCCATCGGGACGGGCGCGAAGGCCTCGTTGACCTCGTAGACGCCGATGTCGTCGATCTTCAGGCCCGACCGGTCCAGCAGCTTCTTGGTCGCCGGGATGGGGGCGGTGAGCATGATGATCGGGTCGTCGCCGGCCATGACCGTGGTGTGGATGCGGACGAGCGGGGTGAGCCCCAGCTCCTTGGCCTTCTCGCTGGTCGTGACCAGGACGGCGGCGGAGCCGTCGGAGATCTGGCTCGCGTTACCGGCGCTGATGACCCCGTCCTCCTTGAACGGCGTCTTCAGCGTGCCGAGCTTCTCCACGGTGCTGCCGGCGCGGATGCCCTCGTCGGCGCTGATGACGGTGCCGTCCGGCAGGGTCACCGGGGCGATCTCCTCCTCGAAGGCGCCGTCGGCCTGCGCCTTCGCGGCCTTCTCGTGGGAGGCGACGGAGAACTCGTCGAGCTGGGTGCGCGAGAAGCCCCAGCGCTCGGCGATCATCTCCGCGCCCAGGCCCTGGTTGATCGGCTGACCCGCGTAGCGCTCCATGAAGCGGGGGCCCATCGGGCGGCCGGCGCCGATCTCGGGCTTGCTGGCCGAGCCCATGGGGACGCGGCTCATCATCTCCACGCCACCGGCGACGACGACGTCGGCCTGGCCGCTGACCACGGTCGCGGCGGCGAACGCCACCGACTGCTGCGAGGAGCCGCACTGGCGGTCCACGGTGGTGCCGGGGACCGACTCGGGCCAGCCGGCCGCGAGAGCGGCGCTGCGGGCGATGTTGAAGGTCTGCTCACCGACCTGGCTGACGCAGCCCCAGATGACGTCCTCGATCACGGCGGGGTCGATCCCCGCCCGCTCGACCAGGGATTCGAGCACGTGGGCGGAGAGGTCGACGGCGTGGACGCCCGAGAGGCCGCCACCCCGCTTCCCCACAGGCGTGCGCACGGCTGCACAGATGACGGCGTCCCGCATGGGCTTACTCCTCGACGACGATCGCGGGCCCGGCCAGGCGGCCGGCCCTCCCGGCATCGTAGGACGAGCGGTCAGGCAGGTGTCCGACGGTCGTGATCTGGGCCACCCGGACGGCTGACCGGTGCTCCTCCGGGACCGGTCAGAGCACCACGACCGTCGGCACGGTCAGGGCCACGACGAGCAGGACGACGCCGAGACCGACCAGCCCGGGCAGGTGCCACGCGGGGCGACGGCGGGTCAGCACGAGGTACCCGGCCGCCAGCGCGCCGGCGGCCAGTCCGCCGAGGTGCCCGAGCAGCGAGACGCCGGGCAGGAAGCTGATGGCGACGTTGATCGCCAGCAGGGTGAGCAGCCCGCGGACGTCCTGCCGGCTCGCCAGCATGAGCACACCGAGGGCGCCGAGCAGGCCGTAGATCGCCGCCGAGGCGCCGGCGACAGGAACCCGCGGGTCGCCGAGCAGCTGGATGGCCACGGCGCCGCCCAGCGCCGAGACGAGGTAGACGGCGAGATACCGCGCCCGGCCGAGCTGCCGCTCGAGCTCGGAGCCGAAGATCAGCAGGGCGAGCATGTTCATCGCCAGGTGCACCGGGCCGATGTGCAGGAAGGCCGCGGTGAGCACGCGCCACCACTCGTCGAGGTGGATCACGCCGTTGGGCCACTGCGAGAGCCGGTCGAAGACGGGTGAGTCGTAGTTCTCGAGCAGCGGGGCGCCGTCCAGGGCCGCCGACGCCGCGGTGACGACGAACATCGCCAGGTTGAGGGCGATGAGCGCCAGGGTGACCACACCCCACCGGCGTCCCGCCGTCCGGAGGCCACCGCCGCTGCGGACCTGGCGGATCGACGCCTGTCCGGCTGCCACGCACTCGGGGCACTGGAAGCCCACCGAGGCGGGGATCATGCACTCCGGGCAGATCGGCCGGCCGCACCGGGTGCAGCGGATCCCCGTGGGCCGGTCGGGGTGCCGGTAGCAGTTCGCGGGCAGGGGCGCCGGCCGGTCCTGCGGGCCGGCGCCCCCGTCTGCCGGGTCCTGGGTCAGCTGCGCTGCACCTCGACGGACTCGATGACGACGTCGTCCACCGGACGGTCACCCCGTGCGGTCGGGACGGCGGCGATGCGGTCGACGACGTCGCGGCCGGCCTGGTCGGCCACCTCGCCGAAGATCGTGTGCTTGCCGGTCAGCCAGGTGGTGGGGGCCACGGTGATGAAGAACTGCGAGCCGTTGGTGCCCGGGCCGGCGTTGGCCATGGCGAGCAGGTAGGGCTTGGTGAAGGCGAGCTCCGGGTGGATCTCGTCGCCGAACTGATAGCCGGGTCCGCCGATGCCCTGACCGAGCGGGTCGCCGCCCTGGATCATGAAGCCGGAGATGATCCGGTGGAAGATCGTGCCGTCGTAGAGCTTGGCCGTGGTCTTCTCGCGGGTCTGCGGGTGCGTCCACTCGCGACGGCCCTCGGCGAGGTCGGCGAAGTTGGCGACGGTCTTGGGTGCGTGGTCGGGGAACAGGTCCACGGTGATGTCGCCGTGGTTGGTGTGGAGGACCGCGCGGCGGGCGGGAGTCGATTCAGTCACCCCTCCACTCTCCCACCGACGCCGGGGCGACGACGCCGCGGTCCCGGCCGCGCCTGCGCAGCACCCGCGCGGAGCGGCAGCTCAGTTCCCCGTGCAGACGGCGGCGAGGTCGCCGTGGAAGGCGAGGACCAGCGGCGCGCCGGTGCAGACGGTGCTGCGGCCGGGCCGGACGGCGGCCACGCCGTCCGCCGGGGTCTGCGCCGCGAGCAGCAGGTCGAGCAGGCCGGGCCCGCGGACGCGGTCGACCCGGGTGTCGTCCGGGTCGATGTCGTTGAGCTCGGCGGCGAACCGGTAGGCCTCCTCCCGGCCGAGGACCCGGTCGACCAGGCCGCGCTCGATAGCCGTCTGCCCGTCGAAGACGAAGGCGCCTAGCTCGTCGACGATGGTCTGCGCCGGGATGCCCCGGGTCTCGGAGACCCAATCGACGAACTCCGCGTACTCGCGCTCGAGGCCGGCGCCCAGGACCGCGCGCTCCTCGTCGGTCATGTCGCGGTACGGGTTCCCGAGGTCCTTGCCGCGGCCGCGGGAGAGGTACTCCTCGGTGATGCCTCCCTCGGTGGTGACGCCGGGCTCCAGGAGGGTCCCCGGGATCGCGGTGACGTCCCGGTACCGCTCGAACGGGCCCATGATCACGCCGATGCTGCCCACCAGGCTGCCGTGGTCGGCGACGATCTCGTCCGCCCCGGCCATGGCGTACACGCCACCCGAGGCCGACATGCCCTGCACGTGCGCCATGACGCGGTGACCGGTTCGTTCCCGGTAGCGCTCGACGGCGTCGGCGATGGCGCGCGAGCCGTAGATCGTCCCGCCCGGGGTGTTGAGCTCCAGGATGAGTCCGTCGGCGTCGTCCTCGTCGAGGGCGTCGATCGTGTCGGCCACCTCGTAGCCGTAGGTGGTGCCGCCGAACGTGGCGCCGTCGCTCTCCCCGCCCAGGATCACGCCGGTGACGGGGATGGCGAGCAGCCGCCCCTCGGCGCCCGGCTCCCCCCAGACCGTCTCCGTGATCGGCTGGGCCTGCCCGCTGGAGCCGCTGCCGGACACCAGCCCGACCAGGGAGACCACGAGGAGCACGACCATGACGACGCCGACGGCCGCCAGCCCGAGTCCGGCGCCGAGGCTCGCCCCGAAGCCCAGGCCGAAGCCGCGGCGGAACTGGCTCGGCTCCCGCGGCGGTGGCGGCATGGGGCCCGGCCGCCAGCCGGGCGGCGGAACGGGTCCGGACGGCGGCCTCGCCTGGGGTGCCGGCGGCGGCTCGGTGCTCACGTCGGACCCTCCGGGGTGGTGGGACAGCGGAAAGACCGACGCTACTGAGGAGGCCGGCCGCTCCTCCGCCGACGCGCCGCGTGGTCCCGAGGTCGTGGCCGGGTGACGCTCGGTACCGGGCACGCGCCTCGGGTGGTTCGGATCCACGTGAAACCGTGATCAGGGCATGTCAGCCGCGCAGCGGGCCGTTGTCAGGCCGGGCACTGCTCCCTAGCGTCCGTGCGCATGTTCCTGACGTCGCCACCCGGGTCGCCCGAGGCCGAGGCCCTGTACGAGGAGGACCGCCGGGCGATGGGTTTCGTCATGAACGGTTCCCGGTTGTGGGCGCACGACCCGCTGCTGCACGACGAGCTCTTCGCCCTCCTGGCCCGGGCGTCCGGTGACGCCGGACTGAGCCTCCGGGAGCGCGGTGTCCTGGTGACGGCGTCCGCCTCGACGCTGGGCGACTCCTACTGCTCCCTGGCGTGGGGCACGAAGCTGGCGCGGGAGGCGGGCGGGGACGTCGCCGCGGGCGTGCTCGAGGGCACCGACCGCGGGTTGACGCGGAAGGAGCAGGCGCTGGCCCGTTGGGCGCGGCTCGTGGTGGGGGATCCCAACGGCACGCAGCCCGACGACGTCCAGGAGCTTCGCGACGCCGGCTTCACCGAGGCGCAGATCCTCGCGATCACCGCGTTCGTCGCGCTGCGGTCGGCGTTCTCCACGGTGAACGACGCCCTGGGCGTGCGCCCCGAGCCCGAGCTGGTCGCCGGAGCCCCGGAGCCGGTGCGCGAGGTGGTCGAGTGGGGCCGCAGCGCGGCGCTGGCCTGACGCCGCTGGCCTGACCGCGCTGGCCTGATGGGCCGAGCAGCCGTGGTCACGAGCCGGTGCGAGTGGGTGGAGACGAGGGGAATCGAACCCCTAACCCCCGCCTTGCAAAATCGTCCGAGGGGCGGTTTGGCACAGTGGGCTGTGACTGAAAACCCGTCTTGAGCAGGCCTTTAACCGTTGGCAGTTGTCGGGCGCCGTCGGCCGATTTCGGCCGTTTTGCGGACCATCTGCGGACTGTGTGCGGACTGCGGGGACCGGCCGCCGCTGCGTCGGACGCCGCTCCGGGAGGCGGCACCCGCCCCATCCCCGCGGGATTGTCTCCGACCGCGCCGGCCGCCGGAAGGGCGCTTGCGCGTCCCTCCGGGATGGGCCTCCGGCCCACCCTTCCCCCGGCCGGTGCAGTCGGAGCAGGGCGGGTTATGGGAAGCGGGGTGGACCCTCGGCTGACCACCCACGTCCACGTCCTAGATCGGCGAGGTGAGGCCCGGCGTCACCGATCAGTGGTTGGCGGTGGCGGGTCCTCCGACCACGATCGGTAGAGCTGGTGGATGCCCTCCGACTCGGCCAGCACGGTGCGCCACTGGGGGTTCTGCGGCTCTGCTCCCATCTCGATGCACCACTGCACCGCCGACTCGAGGGTCTGTCGCGGCGTGACGAAGTGCCCTTCGGAGCGGACGGTGTACAGGTGGAGGTGCGGGAAGGTGGCGTGGCTCTTGCCGGCCGGGTGCCAGTGCATCGCCCACAGCTTTGCGTTGTCCGGCGTCCGGAACTCATACAGGTAGGCCGACGTCGTCACCCGCCAGCGCCCCTGCTCGACGTCGTACTTCTCGGGATCGGTCGGGATGATCCGGTAGTGCATGGACGCTAGGAACCGGCAGCCGGCCGAATCACCACGTAGGACAAGGCCGTCTCCGCCATTGAGTCTCCAGAGGTGCGTCTTGTCCGTCGCCGCACGCCCGCCAGGCGAGACGACGATCTTGCCGGTGCCGAGGCAGGCCATCGCTCGTTCGAGAGGGGCCAGAAACGCCTCGACCGCTTGATACGGCGAAGCTCCCGGCACGAGTCGTCAGCGTACGAGGGGCAGAGCCATGAGCACGTCGAGCAGCCCTGGGTGGTCATCGGGATCGACGTCGTCGAACTTGCCCTCATCGAGGGCGGCGAGGAACTCCTCGCCGCTCACGTCCATCGCGGCGTGGGCGATTCGGTCGAAGGCCGCGCGGGCCTCCTCGGGGGTGAGCTCACTGACCTCGACAGACGCGCTGCTCTCTGCGATCGACATGGTCACCCCTCCTTTATCCACACAGCTGTCCACAAGACGTCCACACCCATCTGTCTACAGGGTGCCACCGACGGAAACCCCGCGGCGAGCCGGGGCGCATGCGCCGTCACACGATCGGGGCGGAGGGTCGTCAACTGACGTCAAGCGCGCCACCCCTGCCGCTCGGCGCCATGCCTCGTCTCCTTGTCACTCTTCAGCTACGCGGAAGCCTCCTCCCGGCGTAGCCGCGCTTCGCGGTGGAAGTTCACTGGGCTGTTGTCGAGCACGCGGTTGACGATCGTAGGGAAGAAGACCTCTGGGGAGAGGTTCGGCGGTACGGCGTCGCGACGTAGTCCGACATGCGGGAGGTCCCGGAGCCGTTGATCCAGCTCGTCTTCGGGCAGCGGGAGCGGCAGCGGCTCCTCCTCGGCGGAGGGGTCGGCCTGTACGCCGGCTGAGACAAGAGGGTCTTCGTCGTCCTCGTCGCCGCCCGGCGGGGGCGGCAATTCGTCCGACCAGTCAGGGATGACGAGGCAGACTGCGTCGTAGGCGTCGTCCTCGCGGCCGAGCTTGCCGAGAAGGTCGATGATCCAGGCGGCAATGTCGGCGAACTGCGGCGTCAGCGCGGTCGAGCGCAGGCTGTAGAGAAAACCAAGTGCCGCTTGCGGGTGCCGACTGCGCAGGTTCTTGGCGTCGCCGTAGCTCTCTTCGACACGGTTGGCGGCGTTCTTGCCGAACGACGAGTCCATCCGCTTGGTCGAGATCATGATCTCGGGACCTGTGTTCCAGGCGGACATGACAACGTCGACCTGCTTGACGTAGTTCTTGCCGAGGATGTTCGCGTTCGCGCCGGTCTCGTTGCTGTACGTCTTACCGGACTGCAGCATGGCATCGAGCACGCGCAGCTGTTCACGAGTTGCTTCCCGCCGTAGCGCCACCAGCGTCGACGGCAGGATGCGTGGTGGATTTGCCCGGGGCCACACCAGATCGGGCTCGAAGCCGGCTCGGCGCAGCTCGTAGGCAGTCCAGACGTCGAGGGCTAACGCCGGCACACCGGACTGCGAGGCCGCTTGCAGCAGTAGCGGCACGCCCAGCAGCTGTTGGAGGACGTCGT
Organism: Blastococcus sp. CCUG 61487; assembly: GCF_005222955.1. Classification (GTDB taxonomy): domain Bacteria; phylum Actinomycetota; class Actinomycetes; order Mycobacteriales; family Geodermatophilaceae; genus Blastococcus. The sequence continues at coordinate 26,302 of NZ_LWUA01000157.1, forward strand.
AGTCGGGGTTGTAGCGGAGGGGCCCGTCTTCGGACTCGCGGTTCCACGGGTTGCTGTAGTCCTGCAGCTCCCCGCCGGTCTCTCGCTCAACGATCCGGTCGAACAGGGTCCATGCCTCGGACTTGAGACTGCGTTCAACAGCCATCAGGGACGCCGCAGCTTGTTGCTGTTGGCTCTCCGGCTGGCTGTGCCGCCGCCACCGTGATGAACATGCGGCGAGCCACCTCTTGCGACGCGTCGGGCCGTCAGCTCCTCGTGTCCTTGGCGCAGCGCCTTCACCTCAGCGTCTGGTAGCCCGAGTTCACCAATGAGAAGCACCTCATCGACCGCGCGGGCCGCCGACACGACTTGACCGCTTGCCAGGAAGCGGACCAACTGCGGCCGAAGTTTCCGTAGGGCTGTCTCGGCGGCTTTGGTCAGGGCGGGCGACGGCACGGGCAAGAGGTCGGCTTCCTTGGGTTCCAGCTTGAGCATCCCGCCTCCGTAGGCGCGACCAACCATCTCTGCGCCGAGCAGCGTCATGGAGTTCAAGGACGCCATCGGCAGGAGATCGCTACCGAGCGCCCGGTGCTCCGGCTTCAGATAGACGCCGTGCACCGAGTTGAGATGGTGCGCCCGGGCCTTGTTGGCGGACAGCCGCGGTGTATCGGCGTTCATGTAGGTCAGCAGGAGATCGGCCGGCTTCACCAGCGGCGTCCGCCACCACGGCTTTCGTACCCGGCACTTGTAGGCCTGATCGACCTCTTGCTCCTGGCCCTCGTAGATGTACGCCCACGCAGCCGCAGACGGCTCGCCAGCCGGTCGGAACAACCAGACCGCTGCGCCGGCGTCTCCCAACTCAGTGAGCGCCGCGGTGGTGAGGCTGAGGCCCCGCAGGTGCCGCGACCCAGGAGGCGACAACCGCAGCAGGTCTGACCTGGACAGGCCTAGCTGAGCGGCGCGCGCTGGGCTCAAGGTGAAGTACTTGTTGTTGCCCGTGACCATGCCGAGCGTGGTGTCGCCCCACGTCTCCAGCAGCGTGAAGGACTCAGTCGCCAGAAGCTCGGAATAGGCACCGAGGGTCTCGCTGGTCAGCAGGCTGGCAGTCCACTTGCCGGCGGGCGGGATCGGCCGCCACAGCCGTGGCGTCGTCGTGTTCGCCAGGTCGTCGGCGTTCTTCGCCTGGTACAGCCGGAAGTGGTCGGTGGGGCCGTTGGCGTAACCATCGGCCAAAACCAGGACGACCTCTTCCAGTACCCCGGGAAAGACGCGCTCGTCGAAGGCGACGAGATCGACCCGCTCGAAATTCTGCAGCAGGAAGGTGCGCACCCCGGCCGCGTAGTTGACCGTCAAGAGCTCGGCCGGCAGCACCAAGCCGAGACGACCACCGGGCTTCAAGAACTGTGCCGCATGCACCGTGAAGGCGGCCCATGACGACGCCAGGCCAGTCAGGGAGACACCGCCGCGGAGCGCCGCAGCGCGTGACCGGGCCCTACTTTCGCCGGAAAAGTCCTGGTACCGGACGTAAGGCGGGTTTCCGATTACCGCGTCGTACTGCCGGCTCGGCTTGACCCCGAAGAAGTCGCCGACGGTGACGGTTGCCTCCACGCCAGCGGCTGCCAGCAGGTCCCTTGCTGCTTGAGCTGAGTCCTCGTGGAGTTCAACGCCGTCGAGGTGGGGGAGAAACGTCTGTCCGGTGTTGGTGGCCTCCAGGGCGGCCAGGCGATCGACCGCGGCTAGGAGGAACGCAGCCTCGCCGCACGAGGGCTCGAGGACCCGGTCTTCGACGGAACGAACCGCCCAGTCAGTGATGTAGCGCGCGAGCGGTTCCGGGGTGAAGAAGGCGCCCCGGGCCTTCCGGAGGGCCGCCGTATCAAGATCTGCAGAGGCCGACCGGAGTACCACGCGTGCAGTCTTACCTATGGGGGTCACACAATCGGCGAGCGGGCAAGAATGTCCAGGTCACCGGGGTGGCGGGACAACCTCACCGACAACACGTGCGGCGAGAAGGTCTCACCTGAGCGGGACGGGTCATCGGTAGTCCCGGGCGTTCCGTAGGGAGGACCCTCCCCAGCTCTTGTCCCCGGCATGCCGTGACGGACTGCCTGGCGCCAAGGCGCGGCTTAGCCAACTGCGCTGCGACACGCGGCGGCCTGGACCCGCATCCGAGGGGCGAAAGATCCCAAGATGACCTGGGAGGGAGGCCACCGCAAGGGACCTGCTGCGCGCGCCCGGTGGGCGTGCTCGGATCGCACGGAAGCGCCACGGTGCCATGACTGTCGGTACCCCGTGTCAGCCTGTTGAGATGATGCTGAAACTCTTGGGCCAGCTCCGCGAGGTGGATTCAACGGAGGGCGAGGGCAAGACGTCACGGCACTCGGGCCGGCTCCTGCGTCAGGTCGAAATCAGCTTCCGCGTCGGCGACGCAGTGACCGAGCAGGTCACAGACGAGCTGAACGCCGCTCGTGAAGAGAGCGCCGCGTTAGAGGGCGACGACGGCACCCGATGGGTAGTCGGCTTGCACAGTCACTCCAACGTCAACGGCGGGACCTGGCGGATCACGGCTGCGCTGCGCGAGGTCGAGGAGGTGCGCGCGGAGCGCCTGGAGTTCCTCGGACTCGTGCTGTCGCCGTCGCACTACGACGAGCGCGAGGCATCCGGCAACGACGTACTAATGATCGTCGCAGAGGTCGCGCCGAGCCTCGAGGACAGCGAGGCGCTCGAGCGCCACATCACTGAGCAGAGGCTGCGGAACGACGGCGAGACCGCCCACTACTTCGGTCTCCGGCGGGTCGGGGTACAGGACGAGCCACTCCAGGTGCGATTCGGCCGATGCCTGTGGCAGAAGAGCGAGGGCGGAGCGCGTCGGCACCTGCTCGTCTTCGTCGCCGCCGATGGTGACGACGACGTGCAGGCCCGCCGCAAATTCGTCGGCTTCGACGAGCCCCGCAGCAGCAACGCAGCGCGCTTAGCGCTGCAGGGCCGTGAGGTCACCGAGGCCATCATCGAGGAGATCGCGCTCGCAGAGCTTCTGACGCCAGAAGCACTGGACCGCATCCGGCGGCGAGGCGAGACGGCATGGGATAGGCGCTTCCGCGACCTCAACGAGACAAGCGATCTCTCCCTGTTCTACTAATCGCGACGAACTTCTCTGCCGAGCGCTACGGCTGCTGGCTGGGCATGTTTCCGGGCGCTTCCGAACCCGCAGGCTTTTCCGCCGGGCCCGTCAATAGTGCGATGACCAAGAGCGCGCCTCCGACGACCGCGAGCGGACCATAGAACAGCCAGACAGACCAATTGCGGAAGTGATTCGGCCACCACCAGCGAGGGGGGCGAGCCTGAGTCGCTAAGCCCTTCATCGACAACGGAACAACCGAGTTGTCGTCGGCAACCGAGTCGTAGACATCTCTGGCCCGACGCTCGGCGTTGAGATACCGGGCATCAAGGGCTCCGAATGCTATAAGTGTCAGAATGCCGAGCGCGATGAATGGCCAACTTTCGCGCACTAGGGCTACTCCGAATGCTGCGCCGGCGAGCGTAACCGACCAACCCTTCGCCGCGGCCGACGACCCCGCCATCCGCCCAATGGCTCCCGAGATCAGGTCAAGATGCTTTCGTCGATCTTCTCGATCCTGCTCGCTGGCCATGTCATATCCGGCAAGCTTGGACGTCGCCACAGCGGCTTCAAGGCTGGACCGCATCGCATCCAAGTCTGCTGTTGACCACGTGGGGTTCGGCGACGGCCAAAAGTCCTCCACGGCGTCGCTCGCCCATCGAGGCACGACGTGGACGTGCAGGTGGTTGACCGTCTGAGTGGCAGCCCGGCCGTTCGACTGGATCACGTTGAGACCCTCGGGCCGCATGGCGTCGCGCGCCGCGGCAGCAACGCGCAACACCTCCGAGGCGAGATTTCGGGCTGTTCCCTGCGATAGAGCCCATATGTCGACCGTGTGATCGTCTGGCACCACCAAGACGTGCCCCCGCGTTGCCGGTTCGTCCGGCAGGAACACAGTGACACCGAGTCGCCGGGAGACGATGCGAGCCGGCGCGTCCCCCGCGATGATGTCGCAGAAGGCGCAGTCCGGGTCGCGTATGGGATTCATCAGGCGCGCTTGACGGCGCCGTTCACCCAAGACTCGAAACTGTCCCGGATGGTGGCGTACACAGCCTTACTGTCGGTGCCGCTGGGATTGTGGAGGGTGACGTGGCGGCTGAGCGCCATGCCATCAGCGTCGAAAACCTTATCGAAAGGGTTCTCGCCGTAGGAACCCTTGTTGCCGTTCAGGTCAAGCATTCCGTGGACACGGATGCCAACGAGACGCCTCCTGTCCTGCCACGCCTTCTCGATCTCATACCTGACCCACTTGCGGGAGGCCGTCTCGCCGCCGACCAGCACGACGACGGCGTCCTTGCCGGCCATCTCATTCGCGATCCAGTTCTTGACCGCCTGATCGCCGCCCGCCTTGATCGTTTCCCAACGCTGGGCGCTGACCTCCTCGCGATCCTCCTCGATGGCGCCGATGTTTCGGATGCGCTGACACCGGGTCACGTCACCGTCGTAGTGGAAGCTCAGAAAGACCTTCTTGGCCATGTAGCACGCTCCTGCCCGTTGACTCCCTGCCGCCTTCTCCCGGATGCTCCCATGGACCGCCGACAGTCTGGGCGGAGTGCCCCGACCGCTCATCGGCATCAAGGCGTCCGGTAGGCCGATCTTCCAGCGGATCAGTCCGCGGCCTGCGGCTAGTGCCGTGCGACCGCGTCGGAATCTGGGCGGTCAAATCAGAGGCTGCCCCTTGGAGTTCTTAGAGCGCCGCTCACCGGTCGCAGGGTGGTACCCCCACAGCCAGATCATCACCGGCTCCGGGAGCTTGAACAGGACCTTGTTGAGGATGTGCTCCGCCTTCGGCGGCAGCTGGCGTGCGAGCCACTGGACCGGGCGACTATGCACCGGGATCCATGACGAGTCGAAGAGTTCGTCAGTGGTCGCCCGCCACTGGTAGGTCCGGCCCCGCACGTCGGTGATCTGCAGCGTGACCGGCAGGTCCACGGTGCCACCGTTCGCCTCCATCAGGTCGAGCGAGACGGGGTCGACGTGCTCACGACCCGGACCCAGGTACGGCCAGTGGGGATGTCCAATCCACTCCGGCTCCAGCACGTGGACGTTCCTCACCGGCCAGTCGCTGCTGTTCTTGACGGTGAGGTAGCCGCCGGTTAGCGCCCTGGTGTTTCCCAAGCCACCACGTGACTCCCAGATCGGCGTGATGCTTGCGGTCACGAGCCGGGCCTGACGCTGCTGCTCTCGGCGCTCGATGATGCGCGCGACCCATAGGCCGCTGATCACACCGGCGAGCAGACCGCTGACGATCCCCACGACGAGGTTGGGCAGCTGGTCCTGCAAGAATTCCACGGGATTGAGAATGCCTGTAGGTGCCGGTGACTTCTGACCGACAAGCCGGTTTGCAGACGCGCTGGTCACTGAAGTGCAAGCCGAACCCCAGTCGGGAACGCCGCAGGACAGAGCGAGCGCCCCTCGGCCGCCGTCCCGTACGACCCGCCCGGCGAGCCTTCCCGCACGGGCAGGACAACCGGGACACCCTGTCGGCCGCCCACAGTCCCGTCCGGTGGGGGCGCTCAGCGCCCACGACAGCGCGTCACAGGAGGTTGATGACGCGAGCCTGCGCAGCGCGGAAGTTATCGGGGTCGACACCGCTCGCTGAGACGAACGACGCACAGGGCTTCGCAACCGACAATTGCCGCAAATAATCAACGAATGTGACCACCGCGTAGACTTTTCGCCCGCCATTATGGTCTTCTGCGGGCTAGCCAGGTCCTCGCCAAGAAACGGCACGCATGCTACCAATAGAGGTAGGTCGGGCCCTGCTTCGCGGGGCCCATCGCCGTTTCTAGGGGTGACCTGTTGGTCATTGTTGGGTGGCGCTGGAAATGCACGGTGGAATGAAGGTATACGCCGGATCGGCGGCGGCCGCCCGGGCGTACCTGGAGGCCGACCGCGGCCGGGCCGATGACTACTACCTGACCGAGGGGACCGGGCTGGCCCGCCGCTTCGTGGCCCGGGACGGACGGGTGGCCGAGCAGGCGCCGCTCACGGGGGACGCCTACGAAGCCTGGGTGGCCGGCCGCGACCCGGACACCGGCGACCCGCGGGGGCGGCTGCGCACCGACGCCCACGCGGTGCGCTTCGTCGAGGTGGTGGTCAACGGCCCGAAGTCCTGGTCGCTGGCCGCCGCGATGCATGAGGACGTCGCGGTCGCCTACGACGCCGCGCAGGACCGCGCCGCCGCCCAGATCATCAGCTGGCTCGCCGCCCACGCGACCACCCGGGTCGGCCCGCGCGGCGGCCAGGTCCAGGTGCCGGTGGAGATCCTGGAGGCGGTGACGGTGCGGCACTACACCTCCCGCGCCGGAGACCCGCACCGGCATCTGCACCTGCAGATCGGTGCCCGGGTGTTCGCCGCCGAACGATGGCGCGGGCTGCACACCGTCGGCGTGCGCGACTTCCTCGCCGCCATCAACGGAATCGGGCATGCCGCGGTCGCCTGCGATCCGCAGTTCCGGGCAACACTCGCCGCGCACGGCTACACCCTGGATGGGACTGGAGAAATACTGGAGCTTGGCGCCTACGTCGGTCCGTTCAGCGCAAGGGCGGCGCAGATCGGTCGCAACCTAGACCGCTACGAACGCGACTGGATGGCGGCGCACCCCGGAGAACAGCCCGGTCCGGCGCTGCGGCGGGCCTGGGACGCCCGCGCCTGGGCCGAAGGGCGCCCGGACAAGGTCATCCCCCGCTCCGGGGCCGACCTCGTGGCGCGGTGGCGAGCCGAGCTGGGGTCACTGGGCTATCGCGATCCGGCCCACCCCGTCTCGCTGGCGTCGACTCCGGTAGGCGCGCTCGACCGCGAGGTTGCCGTCGACACCGTGCTGACCCGGCTGGCCGCCGGCCGTTCGGCCTGGAACGCGGCCGACGTGCGCGGCGAGGTTGAGCGGCTGGTCGCCGCGGTGGGCATCATCGCCGACACGGCGGTGCGCCTGGAGTTGGCCGAGGACCTCGCCGCCCGTGCTCTGGACCGGTGCGTTCCCCTGGTGGATCGGGAGGGAGTGCCGGAACACGTCCGGTCCTGGACCTCGCGGCCGGTGCTCGACGTGGAGGCCGACCTGCGTACCCGGTTCGCCGCCCGCGCCGGTCGGCCACCGCTGGGTGCACCGCGGCCGGCGCCGCTGCCGGCCGGCGTTGTCCGGGGCCTGGACGCCGGTCAGGCCGCCGTGGTCGCCGTCCTGACCGGCGACCGGCGGTTGATGGTCGTGGAGGGCGCGGCCGGGGCGGGCAAGACCACCACGCTGGCCGCTGCCCGTGAGCTGCTGCAGCGGCAGGGGCGGCGACTGGTGGTTGTCACCCCGACGCTGAAGGCCGCCAAAGTCGCGCGTACCGACGTCGGCGTGCCCGCCAAATCGGCCGCGTCTCTCGTCTTCGCGCACGGCTGGCGCTGGACGGAGCACGGCGAGTGGACCCGACTCGTCGTCGGCGAGGTCGACCCGGTCACCGGCCGCATCCACACCGGGCCGGCGGAGGGGAGCCGGCTGCGGCCCGACGATCTGCTGATTGTCGACGAGGCCGGCATGCTCGACCAGGACACCGCCCGCGCTCTGCTCACCGTGGCCGACGAGGCCGGGGCGCGGCTCGCGCTGCTGGGCGACCGCCACCAGCTCGCGGCGGTCGGCCGCGGTGGCGTCCTGGACCTGGCCGCCGCTCAGGTCGATCCGGCCGCCTGCCTGACATTGGAGTCGGTGCACCGCTTCACCCGCACCGACAGCACCGGCCGGTCGGTTCCGGACGGTGAGTACGCCGAGCTGACGTTGGCGATGCGCCGGGGTGACACCCCCGGTGTGGTGTTCGACGCCCTCTTCGCCCGCGGCCGGATCCGCCTGCACTCCGACCACGCAGCGTTGCAGGACGCCCTGGCCGCGGCCGCCGCCCACGACGCCCAGGCGGCCGACGTCGCAGTGGTGGCGGACACCCGCGAGCAGGTCGACGAGCTCAACGCCGCCATCCGCAATCGGCTGGTCGCCGACGGCCGCGTCGACGACGTCCGGGTTGTGACCACGCGGGCGGGCCAGCGGATCGGCGCCGGCGACAGGATCGCCACCCGGCGCAACGACCGTGACCTGGAGGTCGCCAACCGGGACACGTGGACCGTCACCGCGGTGGGCCGGCGCGGTGGACTGCTGGTCACCGCCGGCACGGCCACCGGGGACGTCTCCCGGGGCGATGTCACCCCGGCCGGCACACGGGTCCGGGTGCTGCCCGCCGACTACGTCACCCAGCACGTGGAGCTGGCCTACGCCAGCACCGCGTACGGCGTGCAGGGTGACACCGTTCCCGCGGCGCACGTGGTGATCGGTGACCAGACCGGCGCGGCCTCGGCCTACGTCGGCATGACCCGCGGACGGTTGTCCAACACCGCGCACCTCGTCGCGGCCGACGTGGCTGAGGCCCGGGCCCAGTGGATCGCCGTCTTCGGCCGCGACCGGGCCGACCTCGGCCCCGGGCACGCCGCCGGGCTGGCCGCTCGAGAGGCCGCCCGCGACCGCCAGGACCGGTCGCGCTACCGGACGGCAGCCGCTCGGCCGCGGCCGGTCGCGCCGGTACCGAGCGTCCCCCGGCCCGAGGCAGAGCGGCGGGCACCATCCCTCGCCCGTGGAGGCGCAGCGCCGGGCATTGGTCGATGAGCAGGGCCGCTTCCACCGGGCCGGCCGCGGGCCCGGACACCAGCAACAGGAGGAGAACTGGAGAATTTCGGGAGCCATCGGTGGTCGGCTGTCACCAATCGCGCCCGAATGGCGCCTTCTCCCGTGACGGAGCACAGCCCACCCGAGCCGATCGGAGCCAGCCATGTCCGACGATCCCGCCCGCCGCGAGCCCGAACTGCTCACCATCACCGAGGCCGCCGAGCTGCTCCGCGCTCCGGTGGCCACGCTCCGGTACTGGCGCCACCTGGGCACCGGTCCGCGCAGCTTCCGCCTCGGCCGCCGCGTCCTCTACCGCTCCGATGACCTGCACAGCTGGATAGAGACCCGGCATGGCGAGGCCGTCCCCGGCCCGGGAAACCGGCCATGAGCTGCCCGACCGCCGGCGCGGACGGCAGTCCACAGAATGCGGTCAACCCACCCGCGAAGCAGGCGGCTGACGGCAAAGTGGCTCCCGTGATCAGCGCGCCGGTGATGAAGCGCCGCCTCCGCAGGCCGCGGCCGGGGATCGAGGAGATGGAGGTGGTCGGTGATGGCGTCGATCGCGAGGAGACCTGACGGCACGTACCGGCCGCGGTACCGCGACGAACACGGCAAGGAGCACGCCCGCCACTTCAAGCGCAAGGTCGACGCTCAGCGATGGCTCGACGAGGTCACCGCGGCCGTGCAGACGGGCACCTACGTCGACCCCAAGCGGGCCAGGACGACCGTGGGAGAGCTGGCGCCCGTCTGGCTCGCCGGGAAGATCAACCTCAAGCCCACCAGTCGGGCCCGCTACGCCGACGTCCTCAAGACCCACGTCCTGCCGCGCTGGGGGAACGTCGCGCTGATCCGGGTGACCCACGGCGACGTGCAGGCCTGGCTGTCCGAGCTCTCCGACCGGGGGCTGGCCGGGGCCTCGGTCCGCAAGGCGCAGGGCGTCCTGTCCGGCATCCTCGGCCTCGCGGTGCGCGACCGGCGCCTGGCCGTCAACCCCGCGCTCGGCGTCGCCCTGCCCCCGCTGCAGGAAAAGCGCCGCCGGTACCTGACCGCCGAGCAGCTCGAGGCACTCGCCGACGCCGCCGGGCCCGGCCGGGTCGCCGTGCTGGTGCTCGGCTACTGCGGGCTGCGCTGGTCGGAGCTGGCGGCGCTGCGGGTGCGGCACTTCGACCTGCTGCGCCGGCGTGTACTCGTTGAGGAGGCGGTCACCGAGGTCGACGGCTCCCGCCTGGTGTGGGGAACCCCCAAGAGCCACGGCCGCCGCTCGGTGCCGCTACCGCGTTTCCTCGTCGACGAACTCGCCAGGACGGTGGTGACCCGCCCCGCCGGCGAGCTGGCCTTCCCCTCGCCGCAGGGGGCGGTGCTGCGCAACCGCAACGCCCGGTCCGCCTGGTTCGACAATGCGGCTCGGGCCATCGGAGAGCCCGGGCTCACGCCGCACGAACTCCGGCACACCGCGGCCTCGCTGGCGATCAAGGCGGGCGCCAACGTCAAGGCGGTGCAGCGGATGCTCGGGCACGCCTCGGCGGCCATGACCCTGGACCGCTACGCCGACCTGTTCGACGACGACCTGGACGACGTGGCCGACCGGCTGGACGCCCTGCGGGCCGCATCCCGCGGACGAGTTGCGGACTTTTTGCGGACTGAGACCCCGTCGGAGGGCTTCCCGGAACCCCCGACGGAGGGGAATCCGCAGGTCACAGGAGTGGAGACGAGGGGAATCGAACCCCTAACCCCCGCCTTGCAAAGGCGGTGCTCTGCCAATTGAGCTACGTCCCCGGCGAGGCCGGAGCCCCGGGGTGGATCAGCGTGCGGTGGGAGTGCTGACGGCGTCGGGACCGCTGGTCGCCTCGCGCCACAGGTCGGCGCCCTCCGCCTTGCCGGCCGAGCGCTTGCGGACCGCCACGAAGGCACCGGCTGCCAACGCCACCAGCGCGACCTTCTTCAGCAAGCCGATGACCTCCTCGGACGCTCGGTGCAACCCCTCCGCACGGGATACCGCGCCGAGATCCGGGCACACGGGTGGGCCTGGGAGGACTTGAACCTCCGGCCTCATCCTTATCAGGGATGCGCTCTAACCGCCTGAGCTACAGGCCCGTGAACCGGGGGCAACTCTACCTGCCCGGTTTCGACCCTCTGCAGGGCCCCGCCACGGGCCTGCGAGCGGGTCCTCCGTCAGTCGCGCTCGGAGAGGATGACCTCCAGGCCACCGACCAGGTCCGAGCACATGTTGTAGATGAACGTGCCCACGGTGCACAGCGCGGTGAGCAGCACGATGTTGATCGCCCCGATGACCGCGGCGCCGCCGAACACCACACCCGGCGTCAGCACGTCGCTGCCGCCGCCGTCCTCGCCGTCGGTGCCGAGCTGGCCGAAGAGCTCGTTCAGGGTGTCGAAGACGCCGAGCGCGTTGAGCACGCCGTAGAGCACGCCGACGGCGACCATCCAGATGAAGAACAGCGCGATCGACAGGACCAGCGAGATCTTCAGCGCCGACCAGGTGTCGATGTGCCGCAGCTGCAGGCGGGCCCGCCGCGGGCCGCGCCCGGCGGTGCGACCCCGGCCCTTCGTGGACCCGGCCGGAGGTGCGGCCGTGGGGGAGCCGGCGGCGGGAGTGCCGGCGGCTGCGGGGGTGCCAGGCGCTGCACCGGTCGCGGCACCGCCGTCCGCGGCCTGACCGGCGGCCCGCTGGGCGCCGGTGGCCGGGATCGTCTGGGTCCCGGTCGACGGAGCCTGCTGCGGCTTCCCGGAGCCGGCGGGCTTCCCGGAGCCGGCGGGCTTTCCCGTGGGAGCGTCTCCGCTCGGGGACCCGGTGCGCACCGAACCCTGCGGCCGGTCGCTCATGCCAGTCTCCCGTTCGCCTGCGGCACGGACCGCTCCTTCGGGACCGGAGCCCGGGTCGCGCTGGTGCGCGCCCGGGCCCGATCGGTGGTGATCAGCTGCCAGCCTAGGCCGACGGCTCGTCGTTGTCCGTCGTACGCGCGATCGCCACGATCGACACGTCCTCGGGCAAGTTCATGAGCTTGACGCCCATCGTCGCGCGATCCTTGTTGTGCCGCACCCCGTTGACCGGCGTCCGGATGACGCCGCCCCCGGAGGTGATGGCGTACAGCTCGTCCCCGAGCGTGACGGCGAGTGCTCCCACCAGGGCGCCCTTGCGCGCCTTCGGGTCAGCGGTGAGCACACCCTTGCCGCCCCGGCCCTGGTTCGGGTAGTTCTCGATCCCGGTGCGCTTGGCGTAGCCGCGCTCGGTCGCCACGAGGACGTCGACGCCGTCCTGGACGACGATCATCGACAGCAGCCGGTCGTCCTCGCCCAGCGAGATGCCCCGGACGCCCTCGGTGGCACGGCCCATCGGCCGCAGCGCGGTGTCGTCGGCCGTGAACCTGATGGACATCGCCTTGCGGGTGACCAGCAGCAGGTCGGACTGGTCGTCGATCAGCGCGGCACCGACGAGCTCGTCACCCTCGCGCAGGTTGATCGCGATGACGCCGCCCTGGCGGGGGGAGTCGAAGTCGGTCAGCCGAGTCTTCTTCACCTGCCCGCGGGCGGTGGCGAGGACCAGGTACGGAGCGACCGTGTAGTCCTTGATCTGCATGACCTGGGCGATCTTCTCGTCCGGCTGGAACGCGAGGATGTTCGCCACGTGCTGGCCGCGGGCCGTCCGATTGGCCTCCGGCAGCTCGTAGGCCTTCGACCGGTAGACCCGGCCCTTGTTCGTGAAGAAGAGGATCCAGTCGTGGGTGGAGCCCACGAAGAAGTGGTCGACGATGTCGTCCTGCTTGAGCTGAGCCCCCATCACGCCCTTGCCGCCGCGGCGCTGCGACCGGTAGAGGTCGCTCTTCGTCCGCTTGGCGTACCCGGTGCGGGTGATGGTGACGACGACCTCCTCCTCCGCGATGAGGTCCTCCATCGACACGTCGCCCTCGTTCGCCACGAACTGGGTGCGCCGGTCGTCGCCGTACTTGTCCACGATCTCGGCCAGCTCGTCGCGGACGATCTGCCGCTGCCGCTCGGGCGAGTCGAGGATCGCCTGCAGGTCGGCGATCCGGGCCTCGATCTCGGCCAGCTCGTCGAGGATCCGCTGCCGCTCGAGGGCGGCCAGCCGGCGCAGCTGCAGGTCGAGGATCGCGACGGCCTGGATCTCGTCGATGTCGAGGAGCTCCATGAGGCCCGAGCGGGCCTCCTCCGCCGACGGGCTGCGGCGGATGAGCGCGATGACCTCGTCGAGGTGGTCGAGGGCCTTGGCGTAGCCGCGCAGGATGTGCGCGCGCTCTTCGGCCTTGCGCAGCCGGAACCGGGTCCGGCGCTGGATGACCTCGATCTGGTGGTCGACCCAGTTCCGCACCAGCTCGTCCAGCCGCAGCGTGCGGGGCACGCCGTCGACGATCGAGAGCATGTTGCAGCCGAAGGAGGTCTGCAGCTGGGTGTGCTTGTAGAGGTTGTTCAGCACCACCTTGGCGACGGCGTCGCGGCGCAGGGTGATGACCAGCCGGCGCCCGACGCGGTCGCTGGACTCGTCGTCGATGCCGGTGATGCCCTGCAGCCGGCCGTCCTTGACCAGCTCGGCGATGTTCTCGGCCAGGTTGTCCGGGTTGACCTGGTAGGGCAGCTCGGTGACGACCAGCTGGACGCGCCCCTTGGCGTCCTCCTCCACGGTGACGACGGCGCGCATGCGGACCGAGCCGCGGCCGGTGCGATAGGCGTCCTCGATGCCCTCCCGGCCGACGATGAGGCCGTGGGTGGGGAAGTCCGGGCCCTTGATCCGCTCCATGCACGCGGTGAGGGCCTCCTCGGCCTCCGCGTCCGGGTGGTCGAGGATCCAGTAGGCCGCCTCGGCGACCTCGCGCAGGTTGTGCGGCGGCATGTTGGTGGCCATGCCGACCGCGATGCCGGAGGAGCCGTTGATCAGCAGGTTCGGGATGCGCGCCGGCAGGACGACGGGCTCCTGGGTGCGGCCGTCGTAGTTGCCCTGGAAGTCGACGGTCTCCTCGTCGATGCCGGCCAGCATCTCCATGGCCAGCGGGGTGAGCCGGCACTCGGTGTACCGCATGGCGGCGGCCGGGTCGTTGCCCGGTGACCCGAAGTTGCCCTGCCCGTCGATGAGCGGATAGCGCATGGACCAGGGCTGGGCGAGCCGCACGAGGGCGTCGTAGATCGCCGAGTCGCCGTGCGGGTGGTAGTTGCCCATGACCTCGGCGACCGGGCGGGCGCACTTCACGTACCCGCGGTCGGGACGGAAGCCCTGGTCGTACATGGCGAACAGGACCCGCCGGTGCACCGGCTTGAGGCCGTCGCGCACCTCGGGCAGCGCGCGCCCGACGATCACGCTCATCGCGTAGTCGATGTAGCTGCGCTGCATCTCCTGCTGGAGGTCGACCGGTTCGATCCGGTCGCGCGCGGGTGTCTCGGTCACGGTGTCAGATCCTCATAACTCGAGCGGAAGTGCGAAGTCTTGGCGGCGGCCCCGCCCAGGGCCCCGCCCTGAGCGTGCGAAGGGCGGGGAGGACGGGGTCCTTCAGACGTCGAGGAAGCGGACGTCCTTGGCGTTGCGGGTGATGAAGCTGCGGCGGGCCTCGACGTCCTCGCCCATGAGGATGCTGAAGAGCTCGTCGGCGGCGGCGGCGTCCTCGAGCGTGACCTGGCGCAGGACCCGGGTCTCCGGGTTCATCGTGGTCTCCCACAGCTCGCTGGCGTTCATCTCGCCGAGCCCCTTGAACCGCTGGATCATCTCGTCCTTGACCTTGCGGCCGCTCTCGGCCCCGGCCTTGACGAGCGCGTCGCGCTCCCGGTCGCTGTAGGCGTACTCGTCGCCGACCTTCCCGCCCCACTTGATCTTGTACAGCGGGGGCTTGGCCAGGTAGACGTACTGCCCCTCGACGAGCGGCCGCATGAAGCGGAAGAGCAGCGTCAGCAGCAGCGTGCTGATGTGCTGGCCGTCGACGTCGGCGTCCGCCATCAGCACGATCTTGTGATAGCGGAGCTTGGTGATGTCGAACTCGTCGTGGATACCGGTGCCGAAGGCGGTGATCATCGACTGGACCTCGGTGTTCTTCAACACCCTGTCGATGCGGGCCTTCTCGACGTTGATGATCTTCCCGCGGATCGGCAGGATCGCCTGGAACATCGAGTCGCGACCGGACTTGGCCGATCCGCCGGCCGAGTCGCCCTCCACGATGTAGATCTCGGAGTTGCGCGGGTCGGTGGAGCGGCAGTCCGCGAGCTTGCCCGGCAGGCCGCTCACGGTGAGCAGGCTCTTGCGCGCCAGCTTGCGGGCGTCCTGGGCGGCACGGCGGGCCCGGGCGGCGGACGACGCCTTGTTGATGATCGTCTTCGCCTCGGTCGGGTTGGCCTCCAGCCAGTGCCCGATCTGCTCGTTGCAGACCCGCTGGACGAAGCCCTTGACCTCGGTGTTGCCGAGCTTGGTCTTGGTCTGGCCCTCGAACTGCGGGTCGCCGAGCTTCACCGAGACGATCGCGGCCAGGCCCTCGCGGATGTCGTCACCGGTGAGCGCCTCGTCCTTGGCCTTGAGCAGGCCCTTGTCGCGGGCGTAGCGGTTGACGATCGAGGTCAGCGCCGCGCGGAAGCCCTCCTCGTGGGTGCCGCCCTCGTGGGTGTTGATGATGTTCGCGAAGGTGTGCACCGACTCGGAGTAGGAGTCGGACCACTGCATGGCGACCTCGAGCGACATCGCGGTGTCGTTCTTGCCGGTGCCCTCGGCGCCGAAGCTGATCACCGACTTGTGGATCGCGGTCTTGCGGCGGTTGATGTGCGCGACGTAGTCGACCAGGCCGCCGTCGTACCGGTAGGTGATCTCGGTCGGCTCGAAGGCCTCGGCCTCGTGGCCGGCCGGCGTCGCCTCCTCGGCGACGGAGACCTCGTCGGCCAGGCCGGTCTCGGCCTTGGTCTGCCCGGGGCGCTCGTCGCGCAGGACGATCGTCAGCCCCTTGTTCAGGAAGGCCATCTCCTGCAGCCGGCGGTTGATCGTGTCGAACGAGTAGTGCGTCGTCTCGAAGATCTCGCCGTCGGCCCAGAAGGTGATCGCGGTGCCGCGCTTCTTCGTCGGGCCGACCTTCTCCAGCGGGCCGGGCTTGGCGTAGGTGTAGCTCTGCCGCCACTCGTTGCCGTCGGGCGCCCAGACCTCGACCTCCAGCCGGGTGGACAGCGCGTTGACCACGGTGACGCCGACCCCGTGCAGACCGCCGGAGACGCCGTAGCTCTTGCCGTCGAACTTCCCGCCGGCGTGGAGGGTCGTCATGATCACCTCGACGGTGGGCCGCTTCTCCACCGGGTGGGTGTCGACCGGGATGCCACGGCCGTTGTCCTCGACCCGCACCCCGCCGTCGGCCAGCAGGGTCACGTGGACGCGGTCGGCGTGCCCGGCGAGCGCCTCGTCGACGGAGTTGTCGACGACCTCCCAGACCATGTGGTGCAGACCGCGCTCGCCTGTCGAGCCGATGTACATGCCGGGGCGCTTGCGGACCGCCTCGAGCCCCTCGAGGACGGTGATGGAACTGCCGGAGTAGGCGTTCTCGGTCTGGGGTGCTGCGACCACTGGGGGCCTTCCTCTCGCGCACCCGGCGGCATGCACCCACGGAATGGTGGGGGCGGAACGACGCCGAAGGAGACGTACCTTCGAGGCGCAGGACGACGCTGAGCCGGATGCTGGCGGTTTCTCCGTCCGAGGATACCGGGTGGTACGACAGGAACGCCGTCGTCCACGGCCTGACGTCACTTCTGCGCCACTCGCAGCACCTGAGCCACCCCCGATGCTGGCTCGGGGGTCGCCGCGTCGTCCTCGGCGCGCCTGCGGGGTCTACCGGGCGCGTGAGCGGCCCTCCGGCCGGGGGCCGCGCGGGCGCTCGCCGCTGAGCGCGTCCGGGTCGCGGGGCGGCCGGTCGGCCGCACCCCGTCGGTGCAGCAGCACCGTGACCGCCCACAGCACGACGCCGATGACGAGCAGGATCCCGGCGATCCGGTACTCCTCTGCCGGCCGACCGGCCCGGGGCGTGGCGAGGAATCCGCACGCGAGCGCGCCGATCACCGGGAGCGCCGTCGGGGTGCGGAAGTGGTCGCCGTCGCCCGGGTCGCGGCGCAGCACGAGGACGGCGACGTTCACCACGGTGAACACCAGGAGCAACAGCAGCGCCGTCGTCCCGCCGAGCGCCGGCACCGCGCCGACGAAGGTGATCAGGCCGAAGGCGAGCGCGGTGGTGAACAGGATGGCGGTGGTGGGGGTGCGGCGGGACCGGTGGACCCGGCCGAGCAGCGGGGGCAGCACGCCTTCCCGGCCGAGCCCGTAGACCAGCCGGCTGGCCATCAGCATGTTGATCAGCGCGGTGTTGGCGACGGCGAACATGGTGATGGCACCGAACAGGCCGAGCGGGAAGCCCGGCGCACCGGCCTCGACCACCTGCAGCAGCGGCGTCTCGCCCTCGCTGAGCCGGTCGGCCGGGACGAGGGCGATCGCCGAGATGGACACCAGGACGTAGATGACCCCGGTGAGCCCCAGCCCGAGCAGCAGGATCTTCGGGAACGTGCGCCGCGGGTCCTTGGTCTCCTCGGCCATGTTGACCGAGTCCTCGAAGCCGACCATCGCGAAGAACGCCAGCCCGGTCGCGGCGATCACACCGCTGAGGGCCGAGCGCTCTCCGGTGTCGAACTCGACCACCCGGGAGAAGTCGCCCTCGCCGATCCCGAGCGCCCAGGCGCCGATCGCGATGATGATCAGCAGCCCGCTGAGCTCGACGCAGGTCAGCACGACGTTGGCCTTGACGCTCTCCCCGACGCCGCGGTGGTTGATCAGGCCGACCAGCGCCATGAACCCCAGGCCGATCAGCGTGATGCCGATGCCGTCGCCGAGGTCGAGGTCGAAGACCTCCGCGGCGTTGGCGCTGAAGGCCCGGGCGGCGGTGGAGGCCGAGGTGATGCCGGAGCTCATGACCGCGAACGCGACGAGGAACGTCAGGAAGTGCACGCCGAAGGCCTTGTGCGCGTAGAGCGCCGCGCCCGCCGCCTGCGGGTACTTCGTCACCAGCTCCAGGTAGCTGAGCGCCGTCACCATCGCGACCAGGAAGGCGACCAGGAACGGCAGCCAGACGACGCCGCCCACCTCGGCGGCCACCGTCCCGGTGAGCGCGTAGATGCCGGTGCCCAGGACGTCGCCGACGATGAACAACAGCAGCAGACCCGGACCCATGACCCGCCTCAGCGTGGGCCGGCCGTCCGGCGACTGCTCCTCGGTGGCGGCGGTGTCGGCCATCGGTTCTCCTCGTCGGGCTGGTGCGTGGCGACCATCGCGGCGGGACCTGATCGTCCTGTGCCGCCTGCCTCGCAGCGAGTCGAGCGCGCGGCGCCGATCCCGCCGACACTCGGGACATGGCGTCCGAGGGATCGAAGCTCTGCCTGGTCACCGGTGCGACCGGCTACATCGGTGGGCGACTGGTCCCCGAGCTGCTCGCCGCCGGCCACAAGGTCCGGGTCATGACCCGCTCGCCCGAGCGGATCCGCGACCACCCGTGGGCGGGGGACGTCGAGGTGGCCCGGGCCGACGCCGCCGATGCCGAGCAGGTCGCCGCGGCCTGCGCCGGGGTCGACGTCGTCTACTACCTCATCCACGCCCTCGGGACCGGCCCGGAGTTCGAGGAGACCGATCGGCGGACCGCACGGGTCATGGCCCGGGCCGCCCGGGAGGCCGGCGTCGGCCGGCTGGTCTACCTCGGCGCGCTGGAACCGCAGGGCGAGGAGCTCTCGCCGCACCTGCGCTCGCGCACCGAGGTCGGGGAGATCCTGCTCGCCTCGGGCGTGCCCACTGCCGTGCTGCGCGCCGCCGTCGTCCTCGGCTCGGGGTCGGCGTCGTTCGAGATGCTGCGCCACCTGACCGAGCGGCTGCCGGTCATGGTCACGCCCCGCTGGGTGCACAGCCGGATCCAGCCGATCGCCGTCCGCGACGTGCTCCGCTACCTCGTGGGGTGCGCGGAGCTCCCGGCGTCGGTGCACCGGTCCTTCGACATCGGCGGCCCCGACGTCATGAACTACGCGGAGATGATGCAGCGGTACGCCGCGGTCGCCGACCTGCCCCGGCGGCGCATCCTGCCGGTTCCGCTGTTCACGCCGTCGCTGTCCAGCCACTGGGTCGGCCTGATCACCCCGGTCCCCGCCGGGATCGCCCGGCCGCTGGTCGAGTCGCTGCGGAACACGGTGGTCTGCGGCGAGCACGACATCGCCGAGTTCATCCCGGACCCGCCGGACGGCCTGATCGGCTTCGACGAGGCGGTCCGCCTGGCGGTCGCGCGGGTCCGCGACTCCACGGTGGCCACGCGCTGGGCCAGTGCCTCGACCCCCGGGGCGCCGTCGGACCCGTTGCCCACGGATCCCGACTGGGCCGGCGGCAGCCTCTACGTCGACGAGCGCACGCGGGCCACGTCGGCGGCTCCCGAGGAGGTGTGGCGCGTCGTCGAGGGGATCGGCGGTGACGCCGGCTGGTACTCCTTCCCGCTGGCCTGGCGGGTGCGCGGCTGGCTGGACCGGGCGGTCGGTGGCGTGGGGCTGCGCCGGGGGCGGCGGGACCCGCAGCGGCTGTACGTCGGGGACGCGCTGGACTTCTGGCGGGTCGAGGAGCTGGAGAAGGGCCGCCTCCTGCGGCTGCGCGCGGAGATGCGGCTGCCCGGGCTGGCCTGGCTCGAGTTCCACGTGGAACACGACGCGGCCGAGGGCGCCGGGACCGTGCTGCGGCAGCGGGCGACCTTCGCACCCCACGGGCTGGCCGGCCACCTCTACTGGTGGGCGGTGGCGGCGTTCCACGGCTTCGTGTTCGGCGGCATGGTCAAGGGCATCGCGCGGGCCGCGGAGCAGCGCGGCTGACGTGCCGCGGATGTGACCCGGCCCTCCTGCAGGGACCCGCCGCGAGCTTGCGAGTGGTGGGGGGCAGGAGGGTCCTTGCTCAGAAGCCGGTGGCGAGGGCGGCGACGAGCGCGGTGAGCAACCGGGTGTGGTGCTCGATCAGCTCGGGCCGGTGCCCGTCCGGTCGGATCGCGGCCAGGTAGCCGCCGGCGGTCCAGAACTCGTCGCCGTCGTCGGTACCCAGCAGCAGGCGGTGCAGGTCGGTGTCGGCGGCGAGCCGGCGCACCTGCGGGCCGTCCTCGGCCGCGAGCAGCGTCCAGCGCCGCTCGAAGTCGGCGTCGTCGGAGGGGATCTGCACCATGCCCCCGACGCCGTGCTTCCACAGCCGGGCCGGGGAGAGGCGCAGCGCCGGCGGGGTGCCCAGCAGCGGTGCGGCGGTGATCGCGTACTCCGGGACGAGGTACCGCCCGGACGCGTAGACGGCGTCGAAGGCGATCAGGTCCAGCGAGCCCCCGCGTCCGCGCAGCACGCTCGCCGGCCGGTGGTCCTTGGTCAGCCGCACCGGAGCGGACTCGATCAGCGGCTGCAGGGCGGCGTCCTCGGGCGAGCTCCCGTCCGACAGCGTCCACCCCCGCTGGAGCGCCCAGCTCTGCGCCCCGACCAGGTCCCCCTGGTAGGTGAACGCCCGTTCCATCTCGGGGTCCTTCTGCCGCCGCCCGCCGAACAGGCCACGCCGCTCCGGCCGCGGCGCCGGCTGGGGGGGTGCGCCCGGGGGCGCCCAGGCCGGGTCGACGCCGGTGCCCTGGTCGCCGCCCCGGTCCTGGGCGGGGCGGTCGGGTTCGGCCGGCGGCAGGTCCCAGCCGGCCGGCCGCCAGGTGTCCGGGTCGCTGGAGTGGTCGCCGTCGCGCGGCCGTTGCCGGCGGTCGGCGATGTTCGGCGGCTCCTCGGCCGGCTCGTCCCCGCCGAGGTGGGCCGGCTCCTGCCAGGAGCGGCCGGCGTCGTCGTCGAACCCGTCGCGGTCCCGGGGGGTGCTCATCTCTGGCCTTCCGTCGTGGTGTGCTGCTAACCGTAGGTGTCCCGCGGCCCGCGCCCGCGCACCGAGCGCGGACCCTTCTTCCAGCTCGGGGCCGTCGGTCCGACAACGCGCAAGCGGGTCACGACGTCCCCGCCGACACCGGCGCGCAGCTTGGCCAGGATGCTCGGCGCCAGCAGCCGCAGCTGGGTCGCCCAGGCCGTGGACTCGGCGACGACGAGCAGTTCGCCCTCGGTCAGGGTCTGCGGCGTGCAGTGGGCGGCGATCTCCGGGCCCACCAGCGCGTCCCAGCGGCCGAACACCGACCCCACCCGCGTGCGCTCGGACCAGTCCTGCGCGTCGACCAGGGAGTCGACCAGGCGGCCCAGCGGTTGGGGATCGTCGGCGCCGGGCCGGGGCCCGGTCCAGGTGCGCCGCGGTCCGGCGATCCGGCGGCGGGTCGGCCGCGGGCGGGCGGCGGACGCCGCGCGGGCCGCCTCGAGGGCGGCACGGGCGACGTCGCTGGGGCGGGCCGGCCGGTCCTCGCTCATGCCACTCCTCCCTCGACGAAGCCGGCGCCGTCCTTCACCACGATCGCCGATCCGTCGCCGACCTCGACGCGGACGGCGCGGAGCTCCTCGGGGACGTCGTCGACCACGGCGGCGGTGATCAGCGTCTGCTCGGCGGAGCGGGCCACCGCGGCGAGGGCGGCCCGGCGCTGGGCGTCCAGGGTCGCGAAGACGTCGTCCAGGATCAGGATGGGGTCCTCGCCCTCGGCCCTCAAGAGGGCGAACGTGCCGAGCTTGAGGCCCAGGGCGAGCGACCAGGACTCCCCGTGGCTGGCGAACCCCTTGGCCGGCGCGGGCCCGAGGTGGATGACGAGGTCGTCGCGGTGCGGCCCGACCAGGGTCATGCCGCGGTCCAGCTCGTCGTCCCGGCGCTCGGCGACGCGCTCCCGCATCGCGGCGATCAGCTCGTCCGCGGCCGGGAGCGGAGCGCCCTGCACCAGCCTCGACCCGTCGCCGGCCAGGGGCACCGTCGAGGAGTACCCCAGCCCGGCGGTCACCGCGTCGTCGCCGGACACCGTCGCGTAGGCCTCCGCCAGCTGCGGCGCCAGGTCGGCGATGAGCCCCAGCCGGGCCGACAGCAGCTGGCCGCCGAGCTCGGTCAGGTGCCCGTCCCAGACGTCGAGGGTCTCGATGGCGCGGCCGCGGGCCATCCGCGCGGTCTTGAGCAGCGCGTTGCGCTGCTTGAGCACCCGGTCGTAGTCCGCTCGGACGCCGGCCAGCCGCGGAGTGCGGCTGACGAGCAGCTCGTCGACGAAGCGCCGCCGCTCGGTCGGGTCCCCGCGCACCAGGGAGAGGTCCTCCGGGGCGAAGAGCACGGTGCGCACCATGCCGAGCAGGTCGCGCGGCCGCTGCAGGGGCGCCCGGTTCACCCGCACCCGGTTCGCCCGCCCCGGGTTGATCTCGATCTCGACGAGCAGTTCCCGGTCCCCCCGGCGCAGCGCCGCCCGGACGACGGCCTGCGCGTCCCCGTGCCGGACGAGGGGCGCGTCGCCGGAGACCCGGTGGCTGCTCATCGTGGCCAGGTAGCCGACCGCCTCGACGAGGTTGGTCTTGCCCTCGCCGTTCCGCCCGACCAGCACCGTCGGACCGGGGCCGAGCGCCAGGTCCACCCGTTCCCAGCTCCGGAACGAGCCGACCTGCAGATGACGGACGTACATGCCTCAGCTCACGCCGGGCGCTCGGCCTCGGCCTGCTCGACCGCGCGGACGGTGTGCCCGCCGAACTGGTTCCGCAGGGCGGCGACCGCCTTCATCGTCGGGGAGTCGTCCTGCCGGGAGGAGAAGCGGGCGAACAGCGAGGCGGCGATCGTGGGCATGGGGACGGCGTTCTCGATCGCCTGCTCGACGGTCCACCGGCCCTCGCCGGAGTCCTCGGCGTAGCCCCGCACCCGCTCCAGCGCCGGGTCCTCGTCCAGGGCGCGCACCAGCAGGTCCAGCAGCCAGGAGCGGATGACGGTGCCCTGCGTCCAGGAGGCCATGACGCCCGGGACGTCCTCGACCAGGTCGACGGCGGTCAGCAGCTCGTACCCCTCGCCGTAGGCCTGCATCAGGGCGTACTCGATGCCGTTGTGGACCATCTTGCTGAAGTGCCCGGCCCCCACCGGCCCGGCGTGCACGAAGCCGGCACCCGGCATCGCCTGCCCCGACTCGTCCGCGGGCGCGGGCGGCTTGAGGGCGTCGAAGATCGGCTGGACCTTGGCGACGTCCTCCGCGGTGCCCCCGACCATCAGGGCGTAGCCGTTCTCCAGGCCCCAGACGCCCCCGGAGACCCCGGCGTCGACATAGCCGATGCCCTTCTCGCGGCACATCACGTCGTGCACCTGATCGTCGGTGTACTTCGAGTTCCCGCCCTCGACGATCACGTCACCGGGCTGGAGCAGGTCGACGAGCTCCTTCACGGTGGCCCGGGTCGGCTCCCCGGACGGGACCATGACCCAGACGATCCGCGGCGCGCTCAGGGCCTCGACGAGCGCGGGCACGCTGTCGACGTCCCGGCGCTCCGGATGGTGGTCGAAACCCACGACCTCGTGGCCGGCGCGGCGGACCCGCTCGGCCATGTTGCCGCCCATCTTGCCCAGCCCGATCAGCCCCAGTTGCACGCCTGCTCCCTCGGTGACACGGCTTCCTGGTCTTGGTTGGAAGGCCCTGTCGCAGGGTCCCATGCCGAGCGGAGCGAGGCATGGGGGGCGGCAGGGTCCTCTCTCAGCCCGGGAGGCGCACCGGCATGATCAGGTACCGGTAGCTGCCCGGGCGGGGAGCCGGGGCGTCGCCGTCCTCGGAGGGCTCGTCCACCCCGGACAGGACTGCCGGCTTGAGCGGGCTGGTGAAGTCCATCCGCGCGCGCTCGGTGTGCACCGCGGCCAGCCCGTCGAGCAGGAACGTCGGGTTGAAGCCGATCGTGAGCGGCTCGCCGTCGAACTCGACGTCGCAGCGTTCCTCGGCCTGGCCCTCGTCGTCGGTGCCGCCGGCTCGCAGCGTGACCTGGCCGGGGGTGAACTCGCAGCGCAGCGGGGTGCCGCGCTCGGCGACGAGGGCGACGCGCTTGGCCGCGTCGGTGAACAGCCCGACCGGGAGCGTGGCGCTGGCGGCGGACTCGCTGGGCATGATCGCGCGGTACTTCACGAACTCCGCGTCGAGCAGGCGGGTGGTGGTCTGCCGGTCCTTGCTCGACAGACCGAGGATGCCCTCGCCCGAGCTGCCGGAGGAGAGCGAGAGCGTGATCTCCGGTCCGCTGGTGAGCGTCTTGGCGGCGTCGGCCAGCGTGCGGGCAGGGACGAGCACGGCCGCGGACACCCCGGAGGTGTCGGGACGCCAGGCGAACTCGCGCACGGCCAGCCGGTAGCGGTCGGTGGCGGCCAGGGTGATCTGGTCACCCTCGATCTCCAGCCGGACGCCGGTCAGCATCGGCAGCGTGTCGTCCCGGCCGGCGGCGACGGCGACCTGGCCGACGGCCTCGGCGAAGACGTCGCTGTCGACGACGCCGGCCGACGAGGGCATCGACGGCAGCGAGGGGTAGTCCTCGACGGGCAGGGTGGGCAGGCTGAACCGGGCGTTGCCACAGGTGAGGGCCAGCCGGGGGCCGTCGGCGACGACGTCGACGGGGTGCGGCGGGAGCGCGCGGGTGATCTCGGCGAGCAGCCGGCCGGGAACCAGGACGCGGCCGCTCTCCCCGCCCTGCACGTCGGCCTCGGCGCGGGCGGACACCTCGTAGTCGAAGCCGGAGACGGAGAGCTGGCTGCCGTCGACCTCGAGCAGGATGCCGGCGAGGACGGGGACCGACGGCCGCGCCGGAAGGCTGCGTGCCGTCCACGCGACCGTGTCGGCGAGCACCTCACGTGCCACCCGGAACTTCATCTGTCGACCCACCCGATCTCTTCTGCGTCCACGGTGCGACCGGGCGAGGGAAGGCCTCGCGCAGCGGTGCGGTGCTCATGGTGCCTGGTGGGATGCCCTCGGGGGAAACCCCGTCCCTGAATGAGTGCTCCACCGTCCCAGCCGCCTCTGCGGCCTGCGGAGCGATCGGTGGGTCGGGCCGGCCAAGCGGAGCGTCCCCACCCTGAATGTGGTTCGAGAAATTCTGGGTTGAAATACCTCATCCTCGTCATCACTGGTGTGGAAGCTGGGGATCGAGGCTCTTCCCGCAGGTCAGCGCCTCGACAGGGATGTTGGTGCGCTGTGGGTGGTCAGCGTCGTCCTGTTGTCGACACGTGGACAACTCGACCGCCGTGCACAGCGTCGCCCGTGCGTCCACGGTCTGTCCCCCGCGGCTCCCCTGCCCGTCCCCACCCCCTGTGCAGCGACGGCGCGCGGCTCGAGCACACGATCCGGCCGGAACGGCGGCGTACGGGGTGTAACCGCTGGTCAACGGGGTGTTCGTGCGGTGGAGAAGGGTCCCGCCGCCGGTCGGGGAGCCCACGGGTCGTCCGGCGCGGACCGTCCGGTGACCTCTGTCCGGGGAGAGATCTCCCCAACCTGTGCACATCCCTGGGGACAACTTCTCGACTCGTCGACGGCGTCGACCGGCTCATCCCCCGTCGTGACGCCTCTCGTCGGCCCATCGGCTGTCCCCCGGGTTGCCCACAACTGTGGACAGCGACATGTCGACCCGGGCGACGAGGGGGCCCGGAGGGTCTCCCGATGAGGGCTCGGTGCAGGTCGGGAACGGCTCCCGGAGGCGGTGCGGCCCTTCTACTGCCGGGCGCGGCTCTTGATGCGAGCGGTGAGCTCGGTGACCTGGGTGTAGGTGGCCCGGCGCTCGCTCATCAGGTTGGTGATCTTCTTGACCGCGTGCATGACCGTGGTGTGGTCCTTGCCGCCGAACGAGGCACCGATGCGCGGCAGGGACAGCTCGGTCAGCTCGCGGCACAGGTACATCGCGATCTGCCGGGCGTTGACCAGCGTGCGGCTGCGGTTGGAGCCCTGCAGCTCCTCCATCGTCACCGAGAAGTACTCGGCGGTGGCGGCCATGATGATCGCCGCGGTGATCTGCGGGCCCTGCTCGTCGCTGATCAGGTCCTTGAGCACCAGTTCGGCGAGCGGGAGGTCCACCTGCTGCTTGTTGAGCGACGCGAAGGCCGTGACCCGGATCAGCGCGCCCTCGAGCTCGCGGATGTTGGTCTGCACCTTGCTGGCGATGAACTCGAGCACCGCGTCGGGCACCTGCAGCCGCTCGCCCCACGCCTTCTTGCGCAGGATCGCGATGCGCGTCTCGAGGTCGGGCGCCTGGACGTCGGTGATCAGGCCCCACTCGAAGCGGGTGCGCAGCCGGTCCTCCAGCGTCGTCAGCTTCTTCGGCGCGCGGTCGGAGGTGATGACGATCTGCTTGCTGGCGTTGTGCAGCGTGTTGAACGTGTGGAAGAACTCCTCCTGCGTCCGCTCGGCGCGCTCCAGGAACTGGATGTCGTCGATGAGCAGGAAGTCGATGTCCCGGTAGCGCCGGCGGAAGTCCTCGGCGCGGCCGGAGTGCACCAGGTTGATGAACTCGTTGGTGAACTCCTCGGTGCTGACGTAGCGCACCTTGACGTTCGGGAACATCCGCGCGGCGTAGTGGCCGATCGCGTGCAGCAGGTGGGTCTTGCCCAGGCCGGACTCGCCGTAGATGAACAGCGGGTTGTAGGCGCGGGCCGGTGCCTCGGCGACGGCGACGGCGGCCGCGTGGGCGAACCTGTTGCTGTTGCCGATGACGAAGCTGTCGAAGACGTACTTCGGGTTCATGCCCGGGTCCAGGCCGGCCGGGCGGGTGGCCTCGGGGCGGCGCCCCCGTCCCATGCCCCTGGCGCGCTGCTCGTCGTCGGACGAGCCGACGTCGAAGGGCAGGACGTCGGCCGACGGCCCGTCCTCGGCGCCGCCCCAGTCGCGCGCGTCGGCGCCGTCGGACCGTCCGGTCGTGTCGGAGCCCCATGCGGCGGCGGTGCTCCAGTCCTCGGGGGCGCCGCGATCGGCCGGGGGGCGGGGGCCGTCGAAGGGCCGCAGCTCGCGGACCTCCTGGGCGCGCTCGGTGGTCGCGTCCGCGGTGTCACGGTCCCAGGGCGCGGTGCCGACGACCTCGGTCCGCACCCCGAAAGCGCTGCGACCGTCGTCGGCGCGGTCGCGGGTCGCCTGGTCCTCCTCGGCCCGGCGGGCCTCGAGGGTGGCCTCCGCCGACGACCACGGCCGGCGGATCGGCTCCGGTTCGTCCGGCTCGTCGGCCGGGGGCGGGGCGTCCTCCAGCTGGACGGCGACGCGGATGTCGCGGCCGAACTGCTCCGAGAGCGCCTCGGACAGCACCCGCCGCATGCGGGATTCGAGCACGGTCTGGGTGAACTCGTTGGGCGCGGCCAGCACCGCGGTGTCCTCGACCAGGCCCAGCGGGCGGGTGAGGTTCAGCATGGCGTTCTGCTGCGGGGAGAGGCTGCTGGCCAGTCGCTCCCGGATCTGGTCCCAGACCGTCGCCAGGTCGAGCGTGGCGTCCGCCATGCCGTCGTCCTCCCCGAGCTGTCGTTCCCTGCGGTCGATCCCCTGGACGACCTGACCCCGTCTGCGCGAACGGTGTCGGAGCACCGGAGGGTGCTCCGACCTGCTCGTGCGAACGCAGTTGTTCCACACGAGTGTCCACAGGCTGTGCACGACCGGCGGGACGTTCGCCGACGTCGGCGTCTGCCCGGGGCCCGACCGGCATTCCTGCTGGTCGACGCCCCGCAGTCGGGTGTCACGGGTGTTTCGGGGAATCGGGTGACCAAGGGGTCGGCCCGCGCGCCGTGACCCTGACGTCCAGTGCGGGGCGACGGCGACGCTAACAGCCTCATCCACAGCCCGGCAACGACGCTGGTGCCGGTCGCGTGCGGGCGCGTCGGCGTGCCGCACGGGGATCCCGGCGCATGGGCGGGATCATGATCGGTCCGCTCGCGCCCGCACGCCGGCCACGGGCGTACCTCGGCTATGCTGTCCGGAGCCCGTGGACGGATCCTGTCGTCATGCCCGCGCTGAGTGCGGCGCGGCGGTGGCAGGGACGCCCGTGGAATCCAGCTTCCGGGGTTCGGGGAACGGCTCGCGTCGTCTCCGCCGGCCCCTCGCGCGTCCGCCCACCGGCGGCGCGCACCGCCGAACGTGATAGTGGGAGTACCTCGTGAGCAAGCGCACGTTCCAGCCGAACACCCGTCGCCGGTCCAAGACCCACGGCTTCCGGCTGCGCATGCGCACCCGTGCGGGCCGCGCGATCCTCGCCGGCCGCCGGCGCAAGGGCCGCGAGAAGCTCTCCGCCTGAGGTGTTGCCCGCGCAGGCACGCCTGCGCCGGCGCCCGGACTTCACCGCGGCCGTCCGGTCCGGCCGACGCGCCG
Organism: Blastococcus sp. CCUG 61487; assembly: GCF_005222955.1. GTDB lineage: Bacteria > Actinomycetota > Actinomycetes > Mycobacteriales > Geodermatophilaceae > Blastococcus. The sequence continues at coordinate 54,261 of NZ_LWUA01000157.1, forward strand.
GGCGGCCGACCATGGTGCTGCATCTCCTCCCCGACCGGCCCGCGCCGGACGGCGGTACACCGGCGCGCGGCGACGATCCGCGGCCGCAGCCGCCGTGCGCCCGGGCCGGTTTCGTCGTCGGCAAGACCGTCGGCAACTCGGTGGTCCGTCACCGGGTGACCCGGCGGCTGCGCGCCGCCGTCCGGGCCGAGTACGACAGGCTGCCCCCCACCGCGGACCTCGTGGTGCGGGCGCGGCCCGAGGCGGCCGACGCCGACTCGGCGGCGCTGCGGCGCGATCTCGCCGCCGGGCTCGACCGGCTGCTGGCGCCCGGGGGACGGCGATGAGCGGCCGCGCCCCGGTGCGGCGGGCCCTGCTCACCGTCGTGTCGTTCTACTCGCGCGCCATCAGCCCCGCGCTCCCTCCGCGGTGCCGCTTCTACCCGACCTGCAGCGCGTACGCCGCCGAGGCCATCGAGCGGCACGGTGCGGCCCGCGGCAGCTGGCTGGCGCTGCGCCGCATCCTGAAGTGCGCGCCGTGGCACCCCGGCGGGGTCGACCTCGTGCCCGCCCCCCGCGGCCGGGGAACCGACGGGCACGATGGCTCGTCGGACTGGGCGACCCCGCGGGCGGCCGGACGCCCCGAGCCGGCGCCGTCCGCCCCTGCCCGCACCGACCGAGCCACCCCGCCGGATGTCCCGCGGGCGAACGAGGAGACCTTCGTTGCTTGACTGGCTGTACACCGGCATCTCCTGGGTGATGGCCCGGTGGCACGACGTGCTCTCCACCTTCCTCGACCCGGCGGGTGGCCTCACCTGGGCGCTGTCGATCATGCTGCTGGTGGTCACCGTCCGGTTGCTGCTCTTCCCGCTGTTCGTCAAGCAGGTGAAGTCGCAACGGGCGATGCAGGAGCTCCAGCCCGAGATCGCCAAGCTGCGCAAGCAGTACGGCAGTGACCGCCAGGGCATGAGCCAGGCGATCATGGCGCTGCAGAAGGAGCGCGGGGTCAACCCGCTGGCCGGCTGCCTGCCGATCCTCCCGCAGATCCCGATCTTCCTGTCGCTCTTCCACGTCCTCCGCCGGTTGGCCCCGGGCAAGGAAGGCCTCTACAGCTGGTCGGACGAGACCACCGACCAGGCGGCGCGCGCCGATCTGTTCGGGGCGCCGATCTCCTCGTCGTTCAACATGGACGGCCAGAAGGCCGAGGACCTCCTCGCCCTGCCGGGGGTCACCCAGGGCAGCATCCGCACCGTCGCGGTGATCCTCATCGTGATCATGTGCGTGACGACGTACTTCACGCAGAAGCAGATCATGAAGCGCTCGGGCCCGGTCGAGGGCCAGGCCGCGATGATCCAGAAGGTGCTGCTCTACGGCATGCCGCTGAGCCTCTTCGTCACCGGGTTCTTCTTCCCGATCGGCGTGCTCCTCTACTGGGTCACGAACAACGCCTGGACGTTCGGCCAGCAGTTCTTCATCCTCCGCAAGATGCCGCCTCCCGGCTCGGCCGCCGCGCTGGCCAAGGCCGCCGCGGAGAAGCCCGCGATCGACCCGAAGACCCTGGCGCCGAAGCCGGGTGCCAAGCCGGTCCGGCCCAAGCCCGGACGTCCCGCTGCGGCGGCCTCGGGGAGCACCCCGGCCACCGGGAACCCGGCGGCCGGCGACTCCGCGACCGACGGCTCGCCGACCGGCTCGCCCAACGGCGCGTCCGACCGCGCGTCCGACCGCGCGTCCGGGACACCGGCCGGCGGCGCCAAGAACCGTCCGCGCAGCGGCGGCAGCCGCGCGGGCCAGGGCCCGGCCAACAGGGGCAAGCGCAAACGCCGTTGAGGCGCCTCCGGACGACGTCCGGACCAGACGACCCGGGCTCGACCCGGATGCCAGACCGACAGTGGAGGAATCTCCGTGAGTGCCCCGCAGCAGCCCAGCACCGAGTCCGCGCCGGCGGCTCCCGATGCCGGTGACGACGTCCTCGTCGAGGACGCCGAGCCGGCCCGCACCGCGACGGGGGTGGCAGGTGGGTCGGGCGTGGCTCGTGGGGAGGAGCTCCTCGTCCAGGAGGGCGACGTCGCCGGTGACTACCTCGAGCGGCTCCTCGACATTCTGGACGTGGACGGAGACATCGACCTCGACGTCGAGGGCGACCGCGCCTCCGTCGCCATCGTCGGTGGCCGCCTCGGCGATCTGATCGGGCCCGACGGCGCCACGCTGGAGGCGCTCCAGGAGCTCACCCGGCTGGCCGTCGCCCAGTCGACCGGCGTCCGCAGCCGGCTCATGCTCGACATCGGTGGCTTCCGGGCCAAGCGGAAGGCCGACCTCTCCGCCCTCGCCGGCGAGACGGCGCGCCGGGTGGTCGAGAGCGGGCAGCCGGAGCGGCTGAGCCCGATGAACCCCTTCGAGCGCAAGGTCGTGCACGACGTCGTCGCCGGGATCGCCGGCGTGCACAGCGAGTCGGAGGGCGAGGAGCCGAGCCGCCGAGTCGTGGTCCTGCCGGACACGTGACCGAGCCGGCCCACGCGGCACCCGACGTCCCGGCGCCTCCCCCGGTCGCCCGCGAGGTCTTCGGGAGCGCTCTGGCCGCGGCCGAGGCGTTCGTCGCCAGGCTCGCGACGGACGGGGTGGCCCGCGGCCTGATCGGCCCGCGCGAGGTGCCCCGGCTCTGGGAACGGCACGTGCTGAACAGCGCCGCGGTGGCGGAGGCGGTGCCCGAGGACGCCAGGGTGGTGGACGTCGGCAGCGGCGCCGGCCTGCCGGGGATCCCGCTCGGCCTGGCCCGGCCCGACGTCGCGCTGACGCTCGTCGAGCCCATGGCCCGGCGCGTGGAGTTCCTGCAGGAGGCGGTGGCCGAACTGTCCGGCGCGGCGCGGGTTCCCTGGCGGGTGGTCCGCGGACGGGCCGAGGAACGCTCCGTCGCGGCGGCGGTCGGCGCCGTGGACGTGGTCACCGCGCGGGCCGTGGCGCCGCTGCCGCGGCTGGTGGGCTGGTGCCGCGGGTTGCTGCGGCCGGGCACCCAATTGGTGGCCCTGGTCGGGGCCCGGGCGCTCCAGGAGCTCCCCTCGCTGGTGCCGGAACTGGAGGCGGCCGGCATGCGCGACATCCACTCGCGGGCAGTCGGTGCATCCCTAGGCGACGCTGCCACTACCGTGGTGGTCATGACGCGTGGAGGACGGTGAGGCAGGGCTCCGGCCCCGCCACCGGTCCGCACCTGTTCCACGTGGAACAGGTGCAGCGACCCAGCCAGTTCCACGTGAAACGCCACCACGGAAGGACCCGCGATGACCGACCCGGGCGAGCGGCTGCGGAGCAGTCTCGCCGCTGACCAGTCGTCCTCGTCCGCCGGAGGGCTGGCCGATTTCGACAGCCCGATCGCGATGGAGGCGCTGCGCGCGACCCGCGTCCTGCACGCCGCCGACCAGGAGCCGTTCCCGGCGCCCTCCCGGATCCGGGTGGTGACTGTCGCCAACCAGAAGGGTGGCGTCGGGAAGACCACGTCGACCGTCAACCTCGGCGTCGCGCTGGCCCTGTACGGCCTGCGCACCCTGGTCATCGACCTCGACCCGCAGGGCAACGCCAGCACCGCGCTCGGTGTCGACCACACGGTCGGTACGCCGTCGGTGTACGACGCCCTCGTCGGGGACAGCACGCTCACCGAGGTCGTGCACCCGACGACCGCGAGCCCGAACCTGCACTGCGTCCCGGCGACGATCGACCTCGCCGGCGCGGAGATCGAACTGGTCTCGGTGGTCGCGCGCGAGTACCGGCTCCGGCGGGCGATCGAGGGGTACATCGCCGCGCTGCCGGAGGACCAGCGCCCGCACTACGTGCTCATCGACTGCCCGCCGTCGCTCGGGCTCCTCACGCTGAACGCGCTCGTGGCCGGGGACGAGGTGCTCATCCCGATCCAGTGCGAGTACTACGCGCTCGAGGGCCTCGGGCAGCTGCTCAACAACATCGACCTGGTGCGCCAGCACCTCAACCCGGGCATCGCCGTCAGCACGATCCTCCTGACCATGTACGACGGCCGGACCAAGCTCGCCGACCAGGTCGCCGACGAGGTGCGCAACCACTTCGGCGACATCGTCCTCGACGCCGTGATCCCGAGGAACGTCCGAGTGTCCGAGGCCCCCGGCTACGGCCAGTCCGTGCTGACCTACGACCCGGGCTCGCGGGGGTCGACCAGCTACGTGGAAGCGGCCCGGGAACTGGCGCGCCGCGGCGTCGATCTGCCGCCGATCGACCGCACCGTGACACCGGGGGCGGCGACCGCGTTCGCCGTCGCCGAGCAGGCGGCACCCGGCACTCAGGACGGCCAGCAGGCGTGAACGCCGAACGAGGAGCAGCGATGAGCAAGCGCGGTGGACTGGGTCGTGGGCTGGCGGCTCTCATCCCGACGGGGCCGCCTCCCGCCGCGGCCGCACCGGCCGTGACCGCTCCCCCAACCTCCGGGACCGGACCGAGCGCCCCGCCCTCGCCGGTGAGCCTGGTGCCGCCGCCGGCCGAGCAGACGTCGGACGACCAGGCACCCGCCGACCGGGCGCCCGCCGAGCGCGCTGCCGAGTCGTCGGCCGAGTCGTCGGCCGAGCAGGAGCGGCCCGCCGAGACGGGAGACGCCCTCGGCGTGCCGGGCGCACAGCTGCGCGAGGTGGCGGTCGAGGACGTCGTCCCCAACCCCAAGCAGCCCCGCCAGGTGTTCGACGACGAGGCCCTCGACGAACTCACCCACAGCGTGCGCGAGTTCGGGCTGCTCCAGCCGATCGTCGTCCGGGAGACCCGGGACGGCGACTCCGGCGTCCGCTACGAGCTCATCATGGGCGAGCGCCGGCTGCGCGCCGCCAAGGCGGCCGGCCTGGACGCCGTCCCGGCGATCGTCCGGGACACGACCGACGACGCCATGCTGCGGGACGCGCTCCTGGAGAACATCCACCGGGTTCAGCTCAACCCGCTGGAGGAGGCGGCGGCCTACCAGCAACTGCTGGAGGAGTTCGGCGCCACCCACGAGGAGCTGGCCAGCCGCATCGGCCGCAGCCGCTCGCAGGTCACCAACACCATCCGGCTGATGAAGCTGCCGGTGAAGGTGCAGACCCGGGTGGCCGCCGGCGTCCTCTCCGCCGGCCACGCGCGGGCGTTGCTCGGGCTCCACGATGCCGACGCCCAGGACGCGCTGGCGACCCGGATCGTCGCCGAGGGCATGTCGGTGCGGGCGACGGAGGAGGCGGTGGCCATGGCGGCCGCCGATCAGCCGACCCCGCGCCGGCGAACTCGGAACATCAGCGCCCCGGGGGTCGAGGAGCTGGGGTCCCGGCTCTCAGACATGTTCGAGACCAAAGTAAAGATCCAGATCGGCCGGTCCAAGGGCAAGATCGTCGTCGAGTTCGGCTCGGTGGACGACCTGCAGCGGATCATCGGCGTCATGGCGCCGGAGATCACCGGCCGTCGCGACACCTGATACGGCCCGGTTTCGTCGCGTGACGAAAGCGGGCCTAGGCCGTGGCACTCCCGGCGCGACGCGCCAGGAGTCGGGCGAGCACCTCGCCGAGCTCGTGTCCGGCTGCCTCGACGGCCATCGGGAACATCGAGGTCTCGGTCAGCCCCGGCGAGACGTTCACCTCGAGGAAGTGCACCTCGCCGTCCGGGCTGATGATCGCGTCGGTGCGCGACAGGTCGCGCAGCCCGAGCACCTCGTGGACCTCGATCGCGAGACCGGCGGCCCGGGCGGCGACGTCCTCGCTCAGCCGCGCCGGCACGTGGTACTCGGTCAGGCCGGGGGTGTAGCGAGACGCGTAGTCGAAGACGCCGGACTCCGGGACGATCTCGACGGCCGGCAGCGCCTCCGGTCCGGCGCCGAGGTCGACGACCGACAGCGCGACCTCGACCCCCTCGACGTACCGCTCGACCATCACGGTGTCGCCGTACGCGAAGCAGCTCACCATCGCCGCCGGCAGGTCCTCGACCCGGCTCACCTTCTGCACGCCCAGCGCGGACCCACCGGAAGCCGGCTTGACCATGAGCGGGAGGCCCAGCCGGGCCACCATGAGGTCCAGCACGGCGCCGGCTCCGAGCTCGCGGAACGTGCTGTGCGGCAGCGCGACCCAGTCCGGGGTGGTGAGGCCGGCGGAGCGGACCACGGACTTGGCGGCCGGCTTGTCCCACGCCAGCCGGCAGGCGGACGACGGCGACCCGACGTAGGGGACGCCCGCGAGGTCCAGGACCGCCCGCAGGGCGCCGTCCTCCCCCGTGGCGCCGTGCAGCGCGATGAAGACGGCGTCGGAGGGCGCCGCGGCCAGGCCGGGCAGCAGCTCGGCATCCGCGTCGCGCAACTCGGCGTCCAGCCCGACCCGGGTGAGCTCCTCCACCACCTGCGTGCCCGAGGAGAGGCTGACCTCGCGCTCGAAGTTCAGCCCCCCGGCCAGCACGACGGCGTGCAGGGGGTGCGGCGGCGTCGCCGCCAGCTCCCCGGTGGTGGACGCGGTCTCGCTCATCGGCCGTCCTCGTAGGCGTTGCTGTTGGCCGGGCCCACGATCGACTCGGCGTCGTGGCCGGAGCCCGGGGTGATGGCGCGGAAGGAACCGGTGTCGACCTGGTCGAAGGTCGAGTGCAGATCCAGTTCCGCCTCGATGACGCGGGCCAGCCGGCGCACGCCTTCACGGATCTGGTCGGGCTCGGGGTAGCAGTAGGACAGCCGCATGAACTCGCTGCCGTTGCCGTCGGCGAAGAAGCCGATGCCCGGCACGTACGCGACGTGCGCGTTGACCGCCCGCGGCTGCATGAGCTTGGCGTCCAGGCCGTGCGGCAGCTTCAGCCACACGTAGAACCCGCCCCGCGGCTGGGTCCACGCGGTGCCGGCGGGCATGAGGGCGGACAGGGACTCCAGGGTGGCGTCCCGGCGCTCGCGGTACAGCTCGGCGAAGATCTTGATCTGCTCGCGCCACGGCTGGGTGTCCAGGTACCGCGCGACCGCGTACTGCGTCAGCGACGGCGGGCAGAGCACCTGCGCCTCGGTGGCCAGGACCAGCTTCTCCCGGACGGCCAGCGGTGCCAGCACCCAGCCCACCCGCAGGCCCGGGGAGAACGTCTTGGAGAACGAGCCGAGGTAGATGACCCGCTGGTTGTTGCGGGCGCGGAGCGCGCGCAGCGGCTCCTGCTCGAAGCCGAGCAGGCCGTAGGGGTTGTCCTCGATGATCAGCAGGTCGTGCTTCTCGGCGATCGCCATGAGCCGCTCGCGGCGCTCCTCGGAGAGCGTCACGCCCGCGGGGTTGTGGAAGTTCGGCACCGTGTAGAGGAACTTGACGCGGTCGCCGCGGGCGCGGCAGTCGGCCAGCGCCTCCTCCAGCGCCTCCGGGATCAGCCCGTCGTCGTCCATGGCCACGTGCTGCACCCGCGCCTGGGCGGCCTGGAAGACGCCCAGGGCACCGACGTAGGACGGGCCCTCGGCCAGGATGACGTCCCCGGGGTCGCAGAAGACGCGGGTGACGAGGTCGAGGCCCTGCTGCGAGCCGACGGTGACCACGACCTCGCTGGGCGAGGCGTCGGTGATGCCCTCGAGCGCCATGACGTCGCAGATCCGCTCGCGCAGACGCGGGTCACCCTGGCCGGAGCCGTACTGCAGGGTCTGCGCGCCCATCCCGGTGACGAGCTCGCCGATCATCGAGCCGACGGCGTCGAGCGGCAGCGCGGTGACCGCGGGCATGCCGCCGGCCAGCGAGACGACCTCGGGCCGGCTGACGACGGAGAACAGTGCCCGGATCTCCGAGCTCTTCATGCCGTGGGTGCGTGCTGCGTACCGGTCGGCGAGCGGGTCCAGCCGCGGATGCCGCGGGACGACGTGCGGGTGCGCGCCTGTGGTCAGGTGCGTCCCCGGCTGACCGGGACCGGCGGGCGAGCCGGACGGAGGAGTGGCCACCCGAGGGAGTCTAAGCCTGCGCCCTCCTGAGATCCGCGACACCGAGCGGACCGCTTCGTCACACCGGGCGCGCGGCGTCGAGCGGCGTCCTCCCTCACCGGCGAGCGTCCTCCCCGGCCGTGCACGCTGAGGGAGGACGCGCGGGGATCAGGTCACCTGATCATGGCCCGCCCCGCCGGGTCAGAGGGAGGACAGCGTGAAGGTCCCCGTCGGCGGGTCGGCCTCGGCGGGCAGGAACAGCCGCTGCACGGCCGCCAGCACCGCCTGGGCGATCGCACCGCGCAGCCGGGCGTCGAGCAGCAGCAGCCTGTCGACGGGGTGGCTCAGGTACCCGCAGTCCATGCGCACGGCGGGCATCCGCGTCATCCGCAGCAGATCCCACGTCTTCGGGTGCGACCCCAGGTCGAGCATCCCGGTGCGGGCGACCACCTCGCGGCGGGCGAGGTCGGCGAACTCCTCGCCGGCGGTGGAGGAGGCACCCGAGCCCGTGCCGTAGTAGAAGCACGCCACGCCGCGGGCGTGCTCCGAGTGGTGGGTGTCCAGGTGCAGCGAGAGGAACAGGTCGGCCCGGGCGTCGTTGGCGAACGCCGTCCGCTCGGCCGCCGTCGGGTTCTGGTCGCGCCCCCGGGTCAGGTAGACCGTGGCGCCGGCCGCGGCCAGCCGGCCCTCGATGCGGGAGGCGAGGTCGAACACCAGGTCGGCCTCGGTCGTCTCGCCGGAGGTGATGCCGGGATCGCTGCCACCGTGGCCGGGGTCGATGACGATCCGCCGGCTGAGCAGGTGCGGCCCGCTCTCCACGAACGACGCGCTCTGCCGCAGCAGCTGCGGGCGGCCCCCGGTGACCTTGCGGCCCAGTTGGCGCAGGGCGCGTAGCGTCGCCGGGCCGCAGGTGCCGTCGGAGGTCAGCCCGTAGTCGCGCTGGAAGGCCCGCAGCCCGTTCTCGGTGCCGGGGCCGAAGACGCCGTCGACCGGGCCGGCGTCGTAGCCGAGCTCGTGCAGGCGCTCCTGGAGGTTGACGACGTCGTCGCCGCGGACGGGGCGTTCCGGGTCGTAGCGGAGCAGCCGGTCCCCCAGCGACCAGCGGGCCTCGTTGAGCGCCCGGTAGGTCTCCTCCCCCACCCGCCCGTCGACCGACAGCCCGCGGTTCTGCTGGAAGTGCCGCACGGCCAGCTCGGTCGCCTCGTCGTAGAGGGCGATCTCCAGCGCGCCGTCGGGCAGCGTGGACATGGCGTGCGGTGGCTTCTGGGCCGCGGTGCCGCCGTCGTCGGGGAGCAGGCCGAGGCTCCGCAGAGCTGTCTGGACGTCGGCCACAGCAGCGCCGCGGTCTCCGAGACGCAGGATCTGCATGTGGCTGTCGGCTCCCATCGTGTCGCTGATTGTCGCCCCCTCGCAGTGCCCGCTCCCAGCCGGGTCAACCCGAACGAGAACGGGCCCACCCGACCGGCTGGTCGGATGGGCCCGTCGTGACGCTCTGTTCTAGATGAAGTCGGCGAGGTCGCTCAGGATGGCGCCCTTGGGCTTGGCGCCGATGATGCTCTTCACCGGCTTGCCGCCCTGGAACACCGTCATCGTCGGGATCGACATGACCTGGTAGTCGCGGGCGATCTGCGGGTTCTCGTCGATGTTGAGCTTGGCGATCGTCAGCTTGTCGCCGTGCTCGGCGGCGATCTCCTCGAGCACGGGCGCGACCATCTTGCAGGGGCCGCACCACTCCGCCCAGAAGTCCACGAGCACGGGCTTGTCGCTGCCCAGCACGTCGTTCGCGAAGCTGGTGTCGGTGACCGTCACGGTGTTGCCTGCCATCGGTCGTTCTCCCTCTCGTCCACTCTGCTCGAAGTCCTGCCCGCTGCAACGGGCGGGACCACTGTCTTATGCCGTCCGGCGCGGGTTCAGCGCTCGTCGAACGTCTCGGCCAGCCAGCGCTCGGCGTCGATCGCGGCGGCCGCACCGGTGCCGGCCGACGTGATGGCCTGCCGGTAGATGTGGTCGACGACGTCGCCGCAGGCGAAGACGCCCTCGATGTTGGTGCGGGTGGTCGGGTGCTCCACCTGGATGTAGCCGGCGTCGTCGAGTTTGAGCTGCCCGACGAACAGCTCGCTGCGCGGGTCGTGGCCGATGGCCACGAACAGGCCGTTGACCGGCAGCGTCTCGGTGGTGCCGGTGCTGAGGTCGGTGAGCTCGACTCCGGAGACCGTGCTGTCGCCGTGGACCTCGGTCACCTGCTTGCCCAGCGCCCAGCGGATCTTCTCGTTGTCCTGCGCCCGCTTCTGCATGATCTTCGAGGCGCGGAGCTCCTCGCGGCGGTGGACGACGGTGACGCTCTTGGCGAACCGGGTGAGGAAGGTGGCCTCCTCCATCGCGGAGTCGCCGCCGCCCACGACCGCGATGTCCTGGTCGCGGAAGAAGAAGCCGTCGCAGGTGGCACAGGCGGAGACGCCGCGGCCCAGCAGCCGCTGCTCGTTCTCCAGGCCCAGGTACCGGTACTTGGACCCGGTCGCGACGATGACGGCGTGCGCCCGGTGCACCTCGTCACCGATCTTCACGATCTTCGGGGTGGCCGTCAGGTCCACCTCGGTGACGTCGCGGGGCACGAGCTCGGCACCGAACTTCTCGGCCTGCGTGCGCATGTCGTCCATGAGCTGCGGGCCCTGGATCCCCTCAGGGAAGCCGGGGAAGTTCTCGACCTCCGTGGTGGTCATGAGCGCACCACCGAACTGCGAACCCTCGAACACCAGCGGGTGGAGGTTCGCGCGGGCGGCGTAGATCGCCGCGGTGTACCCGGCGGGGCCGGAGCCGATGATGATCAGGTCGCGGACACCGTCCTGCTCGGCAGGGGGGATGACCGGATCGGTGATCTCACCCGTCGTCACGGCGGGGCCAGGGGTCGGTACGTCGCTCACGGCTGCCACAACCGGGATCGTAGGGGGGCTATTCCGGCCGGCTGCGGCTCGTCCCTCAGCCGGCCGACTGGACCGTGAGCTCGCCGATGCGCGCGACGAAGCCCTCGCCGCCGTCCACCAGCCCGGTGATCCACAGCAGCACGTACTGCGCCTCGACCGGCTCGTCGAACTGCAGCTCGGTGGTGCCCTCCAGGGTGCCGTCAGCCGCGACGTCGAAGCCCGACAGGCTGCCGGCCGGCGTCTCCCCGGTCCGGATCTCCACGGTCACGCCGGGGGTCGGGCTCTCGATGGTGACGCCGGAGAGCGCCTGCACCGCCCCCAGGTCGTAAAGGACGCCGACGCCGGGCTTGAGGTTGCCGAAGGCCGGCGAGCCCCGGTAGGTCAGCGTCGACCAGGTGGTCGAGGGGTCGCCGTCGAACGTCAGCGGGACGTCGCGGTCGTTCTCCGGCTCGCCGTCGCCCTCGGGGTCGAAGACCTCGGCGCTCTGCGGCTCGACCGGGCCGCCGGCCGCCGGGGCGTCGCCCTCCTCCTGCGCGCTCTGCGTCGGCACGGGGAGGGTGGGCGTCGACCCCTCGTCGACGGAGCCGGCCACCGACAGCAGGCTGGTGCCGACCCACCAGGCGAGGCCGACGACGACCAGCAGCGCGAGCAGCGGCAGCCCCAGGACGACGAGCTTGCGGCGGCGGGCGCCGTCCTCGTCGTCGGCGACGTCGGTGGAGTCCGTGTACGGACCGGTGTAGGGCCCGGTATAGAGGTCGTCGCCGAAGACCGTGGCGCCCGCGTCGCCGTCCCGGCCGTCCCAGGGCCGCATCGCGCCGGGGGGCGGGGCGACCGAGCTCGCGTCGACGGTGTCGCCGCCCAGCCCGCCCACCAGGACGGTGTCCCCGGACTGCGCCGAGCGCAGCGGTGGCACCGGGGGGAGGGTGGTCGGGTCGACCCGGTTCGGCTCGTCGGAGCCGTTCACCGTGGCCGCGCCCTCGTCCACGCGCCGGTCGCGGAGCCGGCCCAGCCAGCCGTTGTCGGCCTCCTCAGCACGGCCCGGCTCGGCCCTGCCGCCGCTCGCGGGCCGGGTGCGCGGGCGCTCGGCCAGGATGGCCGCCATCGCGGCCACGCTGGACAGGCCCTGCCCGGCCTCCGTGGAGCGGGCCCGCCGGGCCAGCGCGACGAGGTCGGAGGGGCCGTGCAGCGGTCGCGGCTCGGGCTCGCCGGGCCGCAGCCCGGTGAGGCAGACGTGCAGCAGTTCGCCGAGCGCGGAGACGTCGCCGTCCACGGTGCCGTCGGCCGCGGGGACGCCGCGCAGACCGACCAGCCCGTTGGGTCGCAGCACCACGTTCTCGGGGGTGAGCCCCCCGACGGCCAGGCCGACGCGGTGCGCCTCGGCGACGCCCTCGGCCAGCCGGCGCAGCACGGTGCGGATCTCGCGCTCGGGCAGCGGGCCCTGGAGCAGCCGGTCGGAGAGGGACTCGCCGTCGATCCACTCGTTGACGACGTAGGCGGCGCCCCCGGGCGCCTGCGGGTCACCGCTGCCCTCGGAGGCGTCGTAGACCATCGCCAGCGCGGGGGTGGCGAGGCCGCCCGCGGTGAGCGCGCGGGTGATCCACGCGTGCGCTGCCGGCCCGGCGGGGGTGTGCACGCGGACGGCGACGTCGCGGTTGAGGATCCGGTCCTTGGCGCGCCAGGTCTGGATGACGCCGGTCGCGGTGTGCTCGTCGGGGCCGACCTGGTCCAGTGGCCGGTAGCGCTCCGGGAGGCCGGCGACCGTGGACGTCATCGACACTGTCGACCCCCTGTCCTGCTCTCGAGTCCGGTGCGACCGCACCGAAGGAGCACCGCGTCCCGGGAGGAAGCGGGTCATCCGCGCCGGACGCGCGCCCTGACGGCTGCCAGGGGCTCGCGGATCTCCGGGACGCGGGCGACCACGAGACCTGCGAGGGTCGCGGCGCCGATGACCACGGTACCGAGCAGGACCTTGCCGAGCGAGCCTGCCGTCGACGATCCGAGCAGGTCGTCGGTCACGATCAGGACAAGGTGGCCGACCAGACCGGCGACCAGGGAGACGGCGGCCACCCGCGCGACCTGCGCGAGCGTGTCGCCGGTGCTCAGCGCGCCGAGCCGCCGGCGCAGCGCGAGGTCGCCCAGGACCCAGCCGGCCACGTAGGTGAGGCTGGTCACCAGCATGAGCCCGGCCACCACCTGCTCGGCGTCGACGAGGGCCGGGACGAGCAGCAGCAGCGGGACCCGGACCGCGACCATCCCGAGCTGGATCAGCGTCGGCGTGCGCGCGTCCTTCATCGCGTAGAAGACCCGGAGCTGCAGCAGGGTCACCGCCATGGGCAGCAGCCCGAACGCACCGATGGCCAGCGCGGTGCCGATCCCCTCGGCCTCGGCCAGCGAGGTGTTGCCACGGCCGAACACGACGACGGCCAGGGGCGGGCCGAGGACGACGAGCAGCGCGGTGACCGGCAGCAGACCGAGCGCGGAGAGCCGCGTGCCCAGGGACAGGTCCCGGACGACGCCGTCGACGTCGGACCGGGCGGCCGCCCGGCTCATGCGGGGGACCAGCGCCGTGAGCAGCGCGACGCCGATGATCCCGTACGGCATCTGGAACAGCAGGTTCGCGATCGCGAAGGCGCTGGAGCCGAGGCCGCCGTCGCGGCCGGCCGCGTTGGCGATGCGGGTCGCGACGACGACGCCCACCTGGCTGATCGCCACGTAACCGATCACCCACAGCCCGAGGGTGCCCGCCTCGCGCAGGCCGGTGTCCCGCAGCCCCCAGCGGAAACGGACCGGGACGCCGGCCCGACCGAGGAGCGGCAGGAGGACCAGCGCCTGCACGGCGATGCCGAGCGTGGTGCCGATGCCGAGGAGCCACACCTGGCCGGAGGTGATCGTGACGGGGGTGAGGTCGCCGGGGCCGCTGGCGGCGATGAACAGACCGCCGGTCGCGATGACCACGAGGTTGTTCAGCACCGGCGCCCAGGCCGGCGGCCCGAAGACGCCGCGGCTGTTGAGGATGGCCTGGGCCAGCGCGCCGATGCCGTAGAAGACGATCTCCAGCAGCAGGATCCGCGCCAGCCAGTTCGCCAGCCGGACCTGCTCGGGGTCGTCGGTGATCCCGTAGAGGGCGGTCAGCAGCGGCGCCGCCAGGACCGCCACCGCGGTGACGACCACCAGCCCGGCCACGGCGATCGTCGCCAGCCGCTGGGCGTAGCCGACCCCGCCGTCGCGGTCGCGCTCCTGCGCGTGGACCAGCAGCGGGACGACGACGGACGTCAGCACGCCGCCGAGCAGCAGCTCGTAGACGATGTTGGGCAGGGTGTTCGCGGTGTTGTAGGCGTCGTTGACCAGCCCGACGCCGAGCGCGGCCGCCAGCACCATCGTCCGCAGCAGCCCGGTGATCCGGGACACCAGCGTGGCCACGGCCATGGTGCCCGCGGCGCGCAGGATGCCGCCGCTCGCGCCGGGAGCGCCCTCGCGCTCCTCGGCCTCCGCGTCGCTGACGTGCGCCGCCCGCGGGACCGGCGGCAGCACCGGCATGGGCAGGACCTGCGTGTCGTCGGCGGCCGGCACCCAGCGGTGCCGCAGCGGTGGCATCGGCGGCAGGGGCCCGGGCGCGGGTCGCCGGGAGGGCTCCTGGGACGGCGGGGTGGGCCGCGCCGTCCGCGGGACGGGCGGCGGCACGGGCGGCAGCGGCGGCCGGCCGTCGTCGGGTGCGGCGAACGGCGCGCCGGCCGGGGGCGTCGCACGGTAGGGCGGCGGAGGCAGCGGCCGGGGCGCCGGGGACTCCCGGTCCGGATCGATCCGCTCGTCGTCGGGCGGAGTGCTCACACCGGGCTCCGCGTCGGCGGGCCCACGGTGTCGTGCCCGACGGGCTGCGGGCCGTTCTGGCGGGCGCGCCGGCGCAGCAGGTAGTTCACCAGCCGGCGGAGGAAGAGCAGCGCGAGCAGGGTGGCCGCCCCGATGGTGATGATCAGCGAGATGGGGCCGTAGGCGCCGCTGCGGACCTGCATGTGCACCCGCTCGCCGAGGGGACTGCCGGCGGGGGTGGTCAGGCCGGCGTTCACCGCGAAGGTGCCGGACTGGCGGAGGGACGTGGGCACCTGCAGCGTCGCCCGCTGACCGGGGGCGAGCACCTGGGGCCCGATGTCCCCGACGGACAGCCCCCGGCTGCCCCGGACGCCGACGTCCAGCAGGACGCGGACGGCGAAGGGCAGGTCGTTGCGGACGGTGAGCACGAGCGGGGCGTCGCTGGACGCCAGCGTGTAGGTGCCGTCGGCGGGAGCCAGGACGGTGACCTGGCCGCGGAGCCGCTGCAGGGTCCCGGCGAGATCGCCGGCGGCGTCGCGGAACCCTTCCGGGTCCGCGTGCCAGGCGACCGAGGTGGCGCGGGCCACCGCGGCGTCGAACTCCTGGAGGGCGGTGCCCGGATCGCCGGCCACGGCGCCGGCGAGGTCGTTCCGGCCGGCCACCACGGTGCTGACGGTGGTCAGGCCGGCGATGTCGAGCCGGACCTCGTCGATCGGTCCGATCAGCTCCCCCGCGGGTGTCCGGGGCCCGGTGGTGAGCTCGGCCAGCCCGGCCGGGCGCAGCCACGGCAGGGAGGTGGTGGCCGCCATCATGGCGCCGGCCCCGTCGGGTCCGGCGTCGACGTCGCGGGGCGCGGTGACCAGGACCGTCTGCTCGGTCGCCTCGGGCGCCTGGGCGGTCAGGACGGCGAGCTCGGCCAGGTACCGCTGCTCGGCGAGGCGCGCGCCGCCGGGGGTGTGCTCGCTGCGCCCCACGACGTCGGTCAGCCGCGGATCGGCGACCAGGACCTCGACCGAGCGTCCCGCTGCCTCGACCGTGGTGGCCGCGGCGGCGGTGGCGTCGTCGAGGCCGACCGCGGAGTCGCCGGTGCTGACCCCGCCCGCGGAGAGCACGAGCTGCTGGACGCCGCCGTCGAGCAGCCGGGACAACGTCTCCGGGCGCAGGGCGCCGCCGGGAGCCCAGGCCAGGTCGGTGCGGGGATCGACGTCGAGCGCCTCGGCGAGGATGCGCGCTCCCGCGCCGTCGTCGTGCGCGGGGGCGTCGTCGCTCGGCGGCGCGTCGGACTGCCCGGCCGGCGGCACGCTGGTCCCCGCGGCGGGGTCCGCCGGCGAGCCGGGCGGGTCCTGCGCCGTCCCGGCCGGCGTGCCCGGGAGGCTGCGCGTGACGACCTCGCCCAGGCCGGCGGCGTCGAGCGAGTCGAGGTCGACGTCGCCGTACGGGAGCGCCACGACGGGGTGCACGGCGGCGACCCCGCGCAGCCGCTCGAGGAAGTCCTCGGCGTCCGCGCGCTCCGATCCGTCGCCGCCGGGGACGTCGACGTCACCGGAGGCCAGGAGCTGGAGCCCCTCGACCAGCGCGGGGTCGATCGCGAGGGTGACCGCCGGGGTCGGGACCGTACCGCTGGGCAGCCGCTCCACGACGGCGAGCGCACGGTCGAGCCGCCCGTCGGTCGCGATCGAGCGGGCGAGACCGTCGTCGGCGAAGCCGCCCGAGGCCGTGCGGTGCGTGCGCTCCGTCAGCGGCCACAGCCAGGCCACCGCGGTGCGGGAGACGGGCAGGAGCGGCTGCTGGACGACGAAGGTGGACAGCTCACCCACCCGTCGGGTGTCGCCGTCCACCGTGCCGTTGACGTTGAGCAGGACCGGGTAGACGCCGTCGCGGTCGAGCCGCAGCTCGGCGGAGTCGACGACGTAGGTGAACTCGAGCGACCCGCCGGGCTCGATGGTGCCCTCGATCTGCTGGAACCCCGGCACGACGGTGGTGGCGGGATCGGGGTCCTCGTCGGCGGCGGCGAGCTCCGCCCGGGTGACCAGCACCTCTCCGCGCTGCAGGCGCACGGTGAGGTCGGTGACGGGCGAGCTGCCGGTGTTGACCAGCACGCCGGTCACGGTGACCAGGGACCCCGGGGTGACGGTCCGGGGGTCGAACCGCCGGACCTCGATGCGGACGGGCCGGTCGGCGGAGGTGTCGTCGGCGGAGGTGCGGTCGGCGGAGGTGTCGTCGGGGGCCGGTGCGGCGAGGACGGGGGGCTGGGGCGGGGCCGGTGCCGCCTGGGCGGAGGGGGCGAGCAGACCGACCGAACCCACCAGGAGCGCGACCAGCGCGGCACGCAGCGAGGCGGTGCCGAGCCGGACGGGGCCGTGGGCGGGGCGGCGGCCACCGGCGCCACCGGCAGCCGACCGGCTCACGCGGTGTCGGCCAGCAGTCCGGGTGCCCGCTCGACGAGCGCCCGTTCGTCGGCGTAGGCCAGCCGGCCGCCCAGCTCGTCGAGGGGGACCCAGGCCACCTCGGTCACCTCGACGTCGGCGTCGGACAGCGCGCCCCCGACGGCCCGGAGGAGGAAGTGGTGGACGGTCTTGTGCACGCGGCGCCCGTCCGCGACGAACCAGAAGTCGATGATGCCGAGCGGGGCGACGATCTCGCCGATGATGCCGGTCTCCTCGGCGACCTCGCGGACGGCGGTGTCCTCGGGGGTCTCGCCCTCCTCGATGTGCCCCTTGGGCAGCGACCAGAGGAGGCGGCCGCGGCGATCGGTGCGGCCAATCAGCGCCGCCCGCGGGCCCTCCACGCCGTCGTCGGCGACCACCAGGCCCCCGGCGGACGTCTCGTCGACCCGACGCAGCCGGCGGCCGGGGCGCCCTCGTCCGCCCGTCCCAGCCATGCCAGGAGGGTAGCGCGAGAGGTCGCACTACTCTGGCTGGTCGTGTCCGCCCCGCCGCCGAGTCGTCCGGCCAGCACCGGTGCGCCCCGCCCCCAGCCGCAGCCGGTTCCGGCCGCCGTGCAGGAGACCGTGCGCCAGCTGGTCGACCTCTCCCCCGTCCTCGACGAGGTGGGGCGGCGGTTCACCGCGGCCGGGTTCCAGGTGCACCTGGTCGGCGGATCGGTGCGCGACGCCTTGCTCTCGGTGCACACCGGTGACCTGGACCTGACCACCGACGCCCGGCCGGAGCAGGTGCTCGAGCTGCTGCACGGCTGGGCCGGTTCCACGTGGAACACCGGCATCGCGTTCGGCACCGTCGGGGCGGAGGTCCGCGGCGCCCGACTGGAGATCACCACCTTCCGCGCCGACCGCTACGACCGCGAGTCGCGCAACCCCGAGGTGGCCTGGGGCAGCTCGCTCGTCGACGACCTCGCCCGCCGCGACTTCACCGTCAACGCCATGGCCGTCTCCCTCGGTCCCGACCGCACCGTCACCGACCCCTTCGGCGGGCTCGGCGACCTCATGCGCCGGCGGCTGCGCACGCCCGGCCCGCCGGAGGACTCCTTCGCCGACGATCCGCTGCGGATGCTGCGCGCGGTCCGTTTCGTCGCCCAGCTGGGCCTGCAGCCCGAGGACGACGTCGTCGCCGCGATGACCGCGATGTCCGGCGAGCTGAGCCGGATCACCGCCGAGCGCGTGCAGGCGGAGCTGACGAAGACGCTGCTGCAGGACTCCCCGCGCACGGCACTCGAGCTGTTCGTCGAGACCGGGCTGGCCGACGTCGTGCTGCCCGAGCTCTCGGCGCTGCGGATGGAGATCGACGAGCACCACCAGCACAAGGACGTCTACAGCCACTCGCTCACCGTGCTGGACCAGGCCATCGCCCTGGAGCTGGCCGATCCGGAGCACGAGTCGCCGGACCTGGTGCTGCGCCTGGCCGCCCTCCTGCACGACATCGGCAAGCCGGCGACCCGTCGGCACGAGCCGCGCGGCCGGGTCTCCTTCCACCACCACGAGGTGGTGGGCGCGAAGCTGGTGCGCAAGCGGCTGCAGGCGCTGAAGTACCCCAAGGACGTCGTGGAGGCGGTCTCCCGGCTGACCTTCCTGCACCTGCGGTTCCACGGCTACGGCCGCGGCGAGTGGACCGACTCGGCGGTGCGGCGCTACGTGACCGACGCCGGTGAGCTACTGCCCCGGCTGCACAAGCTGGTGCGGTCGGACTGCACGACGCGCAACCGCCGGCGGGCCGCCGCACTGGCGGAGACGTACGACTCGCTGGAGGCGCGGATCGCGGAGCTGTCGGCCGCCGAGGACCTCGCGCGGGTGCGCCCCGATCTGGACGGCAACGCGATCATGGAGCTGCTCGACCTGCCGCCGGGCCCCGACGTCGGGCGGGCGTGGCGCTACCTCAAGGAGCTGCGGCTCGAGCGGGGTCCGCTGGAGCGGGACGAGGCCGAGGCGGCCCTGCGCGAGTGGTGGTCCCGGCAGCAGGACTGATGTCCTCGGTCGCGGAGCCCGCGCGCGCTGCCGAGAAGGGTTCCGTGCGGTTCCTGCGGCGGCTCCTGCGCGACGTGCTGGCCGTGCTCAGCGTCGTGGCCGCCGTCCTCGCCGCCGGCGCCCTCTCCGGCCCCGGCGGGATCCCGTGGGTGGTCCCCGTCGGCGCGCCGGCCGCCGTCCCGGAAGCCCCGCCCCCGGTCCCGGAACGGCCCCGGGACCGGCCCACCCCCGCCGCGGACCGCAGCGCCACGCCGCTCGGCACGCCCCTCCCGCCGCCGCCGGGCGGCGGGACGCACGCCTTCACGAGCTTCCAGGACGACGGCGTCACCCCGGTGGCGTACGACCCGTGCCGGCCGGTGCACTACGTCCTCCGGCCCCAGGGCGCGCCGCCGGGAGCCGAGGAGATCGTCCACGAGGCGGTGGCCCGCATCGCCGAGGTGACCGGGCTGCGGTTCGTCCACGACGGGTACAGCGACGAGCCGCTGGTGGTCGACCGGCCGGTCTTCCAGCCGGAGCGCTACGGCGACCGCTGGCCGCCGGTCCTCATCGGGTGGGCGACCGAGCAGGAGGTGCCCGCGCTCGCCGGGGACGTGGTCGGGCAGGCCGGGAGCGCGGCCGTCTCCCTCGGGGAGGGACCACGGGTGTACGTGACCGGTACGGTGGCCCTCGACGCGCCGCAGCTGGGCCCCGTCCTCGAGCGCCGGGACGGCCGGGGGATCGTGCGCGGGGTCGTGCTGCACGAGCTCGGGCACCTCGTCGGGCTCACCCACGTCGACGACGCGGCGCAGCTGATGTTCCCGAAGGTGGAGAACGCGCCCGGCTACCTCGCCGGCGGCGACCTCACCGGCCTCGCGCGGCTCGGGTCGGGGCCGTGCGTGCCGGAGCTGTGAGCCGGTCCGCTCAGCCCGCCGGGACCGTGCGGCGGCGCCGGATGCGGAGGAAGACGACCGCGGCGAGCAGGTAACCCGCGCCCACGGTGAGCATGGCCGGCACCGAGCGGCCGGTCTCGGGCAGCAGGAACGCACCGGCCGCGATCGCGGCCACGAACGCGACGTTGAACAGGGTGTCGTAGACGGAGAAGACCCGACCGCGGACGTCGTCCTCGATGCAGTCCTGCAGCGTCGCGTCGACGCAGATCTTCACGCCCTGGCCGACCAGCCCGAGGACGAACCCGCCGACGACCAGCGGCGCGGGGCGGAACGGCAGCCCGAGCAGCACCTGCACCACCGCGCCGCACAGGAGCAGGACGACGATCCAGCGGACCCGGCCGAGGCGCCGCACCGCCGGTGGCGTGACGACGGCGGCCAGCAGCGACCCGATCGCCATCGCCGCGACCAGCTGGCCGAGGCCGGCCAGCCCCCCGGGGAAGAGCCCGCCCTCGCCCTCGAAGGGGCCGCGGTACAGCAGCAGCGTCATCAGCGTGAGCAGCCCGAAGGAAAGGCGCTGCACGCCGATGGCGGCCAGCGCCGCGGCCGCGGGCGGGCGGGCCCAGACGTGCCGGACACCGGCGACCATGCCGTCGAGGACGCTCCGGGCCGACGGCGCCGCGCGCCGGGTGCTCGCGTCCGGCCCCAGGTAGCCCCGGTCGAACCCCGACACCACCAGCGCGGCGGCGAGGTAGGGCAGGGCGGCGGCCAGGGCGATCGCGGCGTAGCCAGGGTCACCGGCCCCGACGAGCGGCAGCAGCAGGAGGGCGGCGCCACCCCCGACGACGGCGGCGACCGCGCCGGACGTCGTGGAGATCGCGTTCGCCGGGACGAGGTCGTCGGTGGTGTGCGGCAGCCCCGCGGACAGCGCCGCCAGGATGAACCTGTTCACCGAGAAGACGGCGAGTCCGGCGACGTACAGCCCGACCCCCTCGATGCCGGCCAGGATGACGGCGGCGACGACGGCGACCAGCCCGGCCCGCGTCACGTTGGCCAGTTGCAGCACCGAGCGTCGGCTCCACCGGTCGAGCCACACGCCGGCGAAGGGACCGACGAACGAGTACGGCAGCAGCAGGATGGCGAACCCGGCGGCCACGTCGAGGGGGTCGGCGGCCCGCTGGGGGTTGAACAGCACCGTGCCGGCCAACGCCGCCTGGAAGACGCCGTCCCCGAACTGCGAGGACAGGCGGGTGGCGAGCAGCCGGCGGAAGTCCGGCCGGGCCAGGACGGAGCGCACCGGAGCCCCCGCCTCCTCCACGCGGTCACCATACGGCCGATCGGACGGCCCTCCGACGACCCGGCCACCGACGCCGGAGTGGGGCACACTGGAGGAGATGAGCCCGCCGCCCGCGTTGCCCGATCCCGACTCCGGACCCCCTGCGCGGCCCGTCACCGGTGGCCGCCGTCCGGCCGTGCCGACGCTCTCCGTCGGCGGGATCGAGGACGTCCGTCCCGGAGCACTGCTCGTGGCGATGCCGTCGCTCACCGATCCCACCTTCGCCGGGGCGGTGGTCTACGTCCTGGACCACTCCGCCACCGGCACCCTGGGCGTCGTGCTCGGCAAGCCCAGCCAGGTGGAGATCCGCGACGTCCTGCCGGGGTGGTGCGACCTCGCCGTCGCCCCGGCCGTGTTCCACGTGGGCGGGCCCTGCGAGACCGACACCGCGCTGTGCCTGGCGCGCTGCGCATCGCCGGTGCCCGGGCTGCGCCCGGTGGTCGGGGACGTGCACCTCGTCGACCTGGACGCCGACCCGGAGCTGCTGACCGGACAGGTCGAGGGCCTGCGGGTCTTCGCGGGGTACGCCGGCTGGTCGCCGGGGCAGCTGGCCGAGGAGATCGCCGAGGGAGCGTGGGCCTGCGTGCCCGGCCATCCGGACGACGTCCTGCTCGGCGAGTCCGGCCCGCAGCTGTGGCGGCGGGTGATGGCACGGCAGGCCGGCCGCCTCGCGGTCCTGCGCACCGCGCCGGACGACCCGACGCAGAACTGACCGAAAGGCGAGCCAGAACGGCGCTCGTCTGGTAGGAAGGACGCGGGTGGGGGCGGTCTGGGGAAGAGGCCGCCCCCTCCCACTGTCTCCAGCCGCTGTGCGGGCGCTACAGCCCCAGCGAGGCCGCGAGCTCCGGATGGTCGCCCGCCGACGCCGTCTGCGTCTCGGCCGGTAGGTCCAGCGCCCGCCGACCGTGCTCGGCCAGCGTCGTCGTCACCTCGAGATCACCGGTCTCCGCGGGCACGGGCGTCGTGAACTGCACGAGGACGTCGTCGGTCGACGAGACGGCGACGGTGCGGTCCCCGGGCAGTCCGAACAGGGCCGTCGGCCGCCCGTCGATCGAGCGCCGCCCCTCCCACGTGTAGCCGCCGTCGAGGAAGGCGGCCGGCTCGTCGTCGGCCTCGGCCGAGAGCCCGAGCAGGACGGTGACCAGGACGTCGACCAGCGGTCGGGTGGGCTCGTCCGCGCCGGCCAGGGGACGGTGCAGGTAGGCCACGTCGGCCGGGAGGCTCTCGTCGTCGGGCAGATCGCCGATCCAGAGGTCCTCGCGGGTGAAGAAGAGGCTGCGGGCGTGGGCGACGTCCTCGACGTCGACGACCGCCTGCGCGCGCCCGAGGCCTTCCCGGAAGTCGACCTCCCCCGTCAGCGTCAGGACCGATCCCGGGCCGTAGGGGGCGGTGACCACGAAGTCCGCTCCGCCGTCGGTGTGGTTGCGGTGGAGCAGTCCGGCCAGGAGATCGGCCTCCTCCTCGGTGACGGCCGACCCGGCCTCCCGACGGCCGTCCCCGTCCGCGCAGCCGGCCAGCAGGGCCAGCGCCAGCGCGGCGGCGGGGAGCACCCGGGAGAGCATGCGCCGAGCGTAGGCAGCGACGGACCGCCGACCGTGGCGCGACGCGGCAGGGCCCGCACCCCCGTGACGGGAGTGCGGGCCCGGAACCTGATGGAACGGCCTCTCAGCAGGGTCCCGCGCCGAGCGTGCGAGGCGTGGGGGGCTGAGAGGTCCTCTTTCAGCGCTCGATGTCGCCGCGGATGAACGCCTCCACGGCGTCGCGCGCCTGGCTGTCGTCGTACTGCACCGGCGGCGACTTCATGAAGTACGAGGACGCCGAGAGGATCGGTCCACCGATGCCGCGGTCCTTGGCGATCTTGGCCGCGCGGACGGCGTCGATGATGATGCCGGCCGAGTTCGGGGAGTCCCAGACCTCGAGCTTGTACTCCAGGTTCAGCGGGACGTCGCCGAACGCGCGGCCTTCGAGGCGCACGTAGGCCCACTTGCGGTCGCTCAGCCACGGAACGTGGTCCGAGGGACCGATGTGCACGTTGCCGACGCCCATGTCGCGGTCGACCTGGCTGGTGACGGCCTGGGTCTTGGAGATCTTCTTGGACTCCAGGCGCTCGCGCTCGAGCATGTTCTTGAAGTCCATGTTGCCGCCGACGTTGAGCTGCATCGTGCGGTCGAGCTGCACGCCGCGGTCCTCGAACAGCTTGGCCAGCACGCGGTGGGTGATGGTCGCGCCCACCTGGCTCTTGATGTCGTCACCGACGATCGGCACACCGGCGGCGGTGAACTTGTCCGCCCACTCCTTGGTGCCGGCGATGAAGACCGGGAGGGCGTTGACGAACCCGACCCCGGCGTCGATCGCGGCCTGGGCATAGAACTCGGCGGCCTCCTGCGAACCCACGGGGAGGTAGCAGACGAGGACGTCGGCGCCGGACTCGCGCAGGGCGGCGACGACGTCGACCGGCTGCTCGTCGGACTCCTCGACCATCTCGCGGTAGTACCGGCCCAGCCCGTCGAGGGTGGTGCCGCGCTGCACGGTCACGCCCAGCGGCGGGACGTCGCAGATCTTGATGGTGTTGTTCTCGCTGGCGACGATGGCCTCGGAGAGGTCACGGCCGACCTTCTTGGCGTCGACGTCGAACGCGGCGACGAACTCGACGTCCGAGACGTGGTACTCGCCGAAGCGGACGTGCATGAGTCCGGGCACGGACGAGGTCTCGTCCGCGTCGCGGTAGTAGTGCACGCCCTGCACCAGTGAGGCGGCGCAGTTGCCCACCCCGACGATGGCGACCTTCACGGACCCCATGACTCTCCTTCCCCTGGACCCCCTGTGGGCCCGATGGACGCGGACCGGATGCGGTCCGCGGTTGACGTTCGGCGGCTCAGGGCGCCTGTGCGGCGTCCGGCTCCTCGCGCCCTGCGGTGTTCTCCGACGCCTCGCGGCGCTCGGAATCGATCAGCTCCGAGAGCCAGCGGACCTCGCGGTCCACCGACTCCAGGCCGTGGCGCTGCAGCTCGAGGGTGTAGCGGTCGAGCCGCTCACGGGTCCGCGACAGTGAGGACCGCAACCCTTCCCGCTGCCGTTCGACCGTGCGACGGCGGCCCTCGAGGATCCGCAGTCGCACGTCGGCAGCCGTGTGCCGGAAGAAGGCGAGACGGACGCCGAAGAGCCCGCCGTCGTCGTACGCCTCCGGCCCGGTCTGGCTGACCAGGTCGTGGAAGCGCTCCTTGCCTTCGGCGGTGATCGTGTAGACCACCTTCCCGCGCCGGCCGGTGAGCGGCGGAGCGTCCGCCGGCAGCAGCGCGTGCGGCTCCGGGTCGTCAGTGCTGATGAGCCCGGCCGCCCGCATCCGCTTGAGCGCGGGGTAGAGCGAGCCGTAGGAGATGCTGCGCAGGCCCCCGAGCACCTGCGCGAGCTGCTTGCGCAGCTCGTACCCGTGCATCGGGGCCTGGTGCAGCAGACCGAGGATGGCGAACTCGAGCACCACGCCCCCTCGCTCCTACGACCGATGTATCGCGACGATACAACGAGATCGCGGTTCTCCGAACCGCCCTCTGCTCGCGACACCGTGTGGCACAGATCGCTGAGTCCCCGGTCACCCCGGTCGGGCACGTACTCTGGCGCGGTGCCCGGACGTCGATCCGTCGTGGACTACTCGCTGCAGCGGCGAGCCGTCCTCGCCGGCGTGCAGTCCGGGCGCACCGGTCTGTTCGAGGTCTGCGACGCCAGCCCTTACCTGTCGCGGGCGGCCAAGTACCACGGCGAGGCACTCGACACCCCGTGCCCGGTGTGCCGCAAGGAGCGGCTCACCCGGGTGAACTACGTGTACGGCGACCACCTGGGTCACGTGGCGGGCCAGGCGAAGACGCCGGTCGAGCTGGCCCGGATGGACGCCGCCCAGGAGGAGTTCACCGTGTACGCCGTCGAAGTCTGCCGGAGCTGCGGCTGGAACCACCTCGAGTGCTCGTACGTCCTCGGTGTCGAGCCGATCCCGGGGCAGCAGCCCCGACGGGGGCGACGCCGCGCCGCGACCGACTAGCGCCGCCCGCCGGCGCCGTCCCGCCGAGCCCCTCCCGGCACAGCAGTCCCTGGCGGGTGCCGCCGGACCCCCGCCTCACCCATGTCCACACCTGAACACGCCACGCTGCGACCGGGCACCCCCCGTCGCCGACCACAGCAAGGAAGGGAGAACGTCCGCGTGCCGATCCACGACGAGACCTCCCCCGTCGGACCGCGCTCCGGTTCGGTGCGCCGTCCCGCTCCCTCCCGCACCCGCAGCACGGGTGGCGGTGGTGGCGCCCGCCGTCCCACCGCTTCCAGCGGCCGGGGCCGCATGACCGCGAGCCGTTCGGGCGCCGGTGGCGGGCGACCTCCTGCCTCCGGAGGGGGCCGACCGCCCGGTGGCGGCGGAGGTGGCCGGCCGCCCGGTTCCGGTGGCCGTCCCCCCGGTTCGGGCCGCCCGCCCGCCGGTGGACGCCCCGCTGGCGGCAACGGCAAGCGCCCGGCGCGGACCACGAAGCAGCGCCGCAGACGCAGGCTGAAGATCGGCTTCGGCGTCCTCGGTGGGCTGTTCGTGCTGCTCGGCGTCTTCGTGGGCGTCGTCTACGCCAGCACGGACGTGCCCAGCCCCGACTCGATCACCAACGCCCAGACCACGGTCGTCTACTACGCGGACGGCACCACCGAACTGGCGCGGCTCGGCGACGAGAACCGCACGAACGTCCGCCTGGACCAGGTGAGCCTGCCCGCGCAGCACGCCGTCCTGGCCGCGGAGAACCGCGACTTCTACACCGACCCCGGCATCTCGGCGACGGGCATCGTCCGCGCCGCGTGGAACAACGTCACCGGCGGCGCCACGCAGGGCGGCTCGACGATCACCCAGCAGTACGTGAAGAACGCGATCCTGCAGAACTCCGAGCAGACGTTCAGCCGCAAGTTCCAGGAGCTCTTCCTGGCCATCAAGCTGGACAACAACTACTCGAAGGAGCAGATCCTCGAGAACTACCTGAACACCATCTACTACGGGCGCGGCGCCTACGGCATCGAGTCCGCGGCGAAGACCTACTTCGGCGTGCCGGCCGCCGAGCTGACCGCCCAGCAGGCGGCCGTGCTCGCGGTGCTCATCCGGAGCCCCAGCGCCTACGACCCGGAGAGCAACCCCGAGGGCGCGCAGGACCGCTGGGGCCGGGTGCTGGACGCGATGGTGCAGGAGGGCTGGCTCACCGAGGAGGAGCGGGCCCAGTCGGTGTACCCCCCGGTGCTGCCCAAGGTCGCACCGTCGATGGGGATCCCCCCGGGCCCCGAGGGGCTGATCGTCACGCGGGCGCTCGCCGAGCTGCGCGCGAAGGGCTACACAGACGACCAGATCTACGGCGGCGGCCTGAAGATCACCACGACCGTCGACAAGCGCTCCCAGGATCTCGCCGTCCAGGCGATCAACGAGGTCATGGAGGGCGAACCCCGCGAGGTGCTGCGCGAGGCGCTGGTGGCCGTCGACCCGCGCAGCGGCGCGGTGCAGGCCTACTACGGCGGCGCCTCGGGCACCGGCATCGACTACGCGATGAACCAGCGGCAGCCGGGCTCCGCGGTGAAGCCGTTCGTGCTGGCCACCGCGCTGGACGACGGCATCAGCGTCACCGCACGGCGGGACGGCAGCGCGTCGAAGACCTTCCCCGACCGGCCGGACAAGCCGGTCCGCAACGCCGGTGGCGCCTCCTGCCCGGCGTGCACCCTGGAAGAGGCGATCACCCGCTCGCTGAACACCACGTTCTACGGCCTCACCTACGAGGTGGGCCCGGAGAACGTGCGCGAGACGATCCTGTCGACCACCGGTCTCCCGGAGACGTGGGAGAGCGGCAACAGGTCGTTCGTGAACACGCGGACGCTGGCCGACCCCACCACGGCGGGCGTGAGCCCCGGGCTGGGCATCGGCCAGTACGACATGCGGCCCATCGACCTGGCGGTCGGGTTCGGCACGTTCGCGAGCGGGGGTATCCACCGCGACGCGTACTTCGTCGCCACGGTGACCGACAGCGAGGGCACCCTGCTGATGGAGAACACCGGTCAGGCCGGTGAGCAGGTGATCGACCCGCGGGTGGCGAACGACGTCACGTACGCCCTGCGCGGGGTCGCCTCGTACTCGAAGCGGGCGCTGGCCGGCGGCCGGGAGAGCGCCAGCAAGACGGGCACCGTCGGTTCGTCGGACGACGAGAACGCCGACGCCTGGATGGTCGGCTACACGCCGTCGATCTCGACCGCGGTGTGGATCGGCTCCGACGCCTACGAGCCGATCAGGGATGCGCGCGGGCGGATCATCTACGGCGCCGGTCTGCCCGGTCAGATCTGGAAGACGTTCATGGACAGCGTTCTGCAGGACACCCCCAAGGAGAAGCTGCCCAGCTCGCCGACCATCAAGGGCGACACCGGCGAGGGCGTGCTGGAACCGACTCCGGAGCCGACCGAGGCCCCAGCGGAGGAGACGCCCGCGACGCCGGAGCCGACGCAGACCCCCACGCCCACCCCCACGCCCACCCCGACGCCGACGCCCACCCCCACGCCGACACCGACGCCGACCCCGACGTCCCCCACGACCGGTGGCGGCGGGACACCGGCACCGGGTCCGCAGCCGGGGAGCGGGCCGCTTCCCGGGGTTCCCGGGGACGACTGACCGGATCCAGCACACTGACCCGGTGAACAGCACACCCTCGGGCCCGTCCGCACCCGCGGACGGGCCCGAGGCGTTCCCGGACCGGGTCGTGCCCTCCCGGACCGACCCGGTCGTCGCGCAGGCCAGCGAGGCCGTCGGCGGACCGTGGGGCCGGCACGCGGTGACCGGCCGGGCGCCGTTCTGGACGCCGCTGCGGGTCTGCCTGCTGTACGCCGTCCTCGGGCTCAGCCTCGCCTGGATCAAGCAGGAGCCCTGCGCCGACGGGCGCTGGGCGGACGGCGTCCAGTACACCCACCTCTGCTACTCCGACACGGTGCCGCTGTTCTCGCTGTACGGCCTGGACGGCGGCGCGCTCCCCTACCTCGACGCCTCGGTCGAGTACCCGGTGCTCACCGGCGCCTTCATGGCGCTGGCCGCCCTGCTGGCCCGGGCCTACGACGGGCTCGCCGGGGCGACCGCCCTGCTGCCCGAACTGGCGCCGGTGCACGCCTACTACCTGGTCACCTGCCTGCTGCTGTCGTGCTGCGCCCTGGTGACGGTGCGCGCCGTGCTGGGGCTGTCCGGCCGGCGGCCGTGGGACGCGGCGATGATCGGCCTGTCGCCCCTCCTGGTCGTGCACGCCTTCACCAACTGGGACCTGTTCGCGGTCGCCCTCACGACGCTGGGCATGTGGGCCTGGGCCCGCCGCATGCCGGTGCTCGCCGGCGTCCTGCTCGGCCTCGGGGTGGCGGCCAAGCTGTACCCGGTCCTCGTCCTCGGCGCGCTGTTCCTGCTCTGCCTGCGCGCCGGGCTGCTGCGGACGTGGCTGCGCGCGGCGCTCGGCGCGGCCGGCGCCTGGCTCCTGGTCAACCTGCCGGTCGCGCTCGCGTCCTTCGAGAACTGGGGCCGGTTCTTCAGGCTCAACAGCGTGCGGCCGGCCGATCCGGACTCGGTGTGGAACATCGTGCGGCACGTGCGCGACGGCGAGCTGTTCGACGGCTCCCTCGCCGAGGGGCAGACGCCGGTGGTGCTCAACGCCGTCGTCGCCGCGGCCATGCTCCTGCTCGTCCTGGGGGTCGGCTGGCTGACCCTGGCCGCGCCGGTGCGTCCGCGCGTGCCGCAGGTGGCCTTCCTGCTCGTCGCGGGCTTCCTGCTGCTGAACAAGGTCTGGAGCCCGCAGTACTCGCTGTGGCTGCTGCCGCTCGCCGTCCTCGCCCGGCCCGCCTGGCGCTCGCTGCTGGCCTGGCAGGCCACCGAGGCGCTGCTCTGGGTGCCGCGGATGCTCTGGTACCTGGGCACCGAGAACGGCGGCATCGACGTCGAGTGGTTCTTCCTCGCGGTGGGGCTGCGGGACGTCGCCGTCGTCGTCCTCATGGCGCTGGTGGTGCGGGACGTGCTCCGGCCCGACGGCGACGTCGTCCGCACGAGCTGGCCGGGTGTGGACGATCCGGCGGGCGGCCCGCTCGACCACGCCCCCGACCACCGGATGGTGATCAGGAGAGCTGATCGTCCGGGGTCCTCCCTCGTGGTCGACGGCGAGGGAGGACGCCGAACGGTGAGGTAGGAGTGCCTCAGCCGCCCAGGGCCTCGCGCAGGAGGGCGATCTCCTCGGCGTGACTCGCCGCGTCACCGGGCGTCTCCAGCACGATCGGGCAGTCCGCCGCCCGCGCGACCTCGACCAGCAACTCCGTCGGGATCTCACCGCCGGTCAGCGGCGCGTGCCGGTCGCGGCTGGAGCCGTGCGGGTCACGGCTGTTGTTCAGGTGGACCAGGTCGATCCGGCCGGTGCGGGCGCGGACGTCGTCGACGACGGTCGCCAGGTCCCAGCCCGCCGCCC
The DNA here is from genome assembly GCF_005222955.1 of Blastococcus sp. CCUG 61487. Classification (GTDB taxonomy): domain Bacteria; phylum Actinomycetota; class Actinomycetes; order Mycobacteriales; family Geodermatophilaceae; genus Blastococcus. The sequence goes on from NZ_LWUA01000157.1 coordinate 83,939, forward strand.
ACGCGTGGCAGGTGTCGAGCACGAAGCCGGCGCCGAGCGGGCCGACGGCGTCGAACAGCTGGTCGATCGCGTCGAGATCGCGGGCCATCGCGTTGCCGCCGCCCGCGGTGTTCTCGATGAGCACCGGCAGGGGGAACCCGCCGTCCTTCTCCTGGTAGGCGAAAGTCTTGCGCCAGTTGTCGATGCCGACCGCCGGGTCGTCCTCGGCGAGCACGTGACCGCCGTGCACCACCAGTCCCGCCGCGCCGATCGCCGCCGCAGCGGAGGCGTGCGCGGCCAGCAGCTTGCGCCCCGGCACCCGGATGCGGTTGTTGGTCGTCGCCACGTTGAGCATGTACGGGGCGTGCACGACGACCATGACGTCGGAGGCCAGCAGGGCGTCCTGGTCGGGGCGCGGCTTCGGGTTCTTGTAGCTCTGCGGATCGGTCAGGAAGACCTGGACGCCGTCGGCGTCCATCTCCGCCGCCCGGGCCAGCGGCCCGCCCTCGAGCAGCTCGCCGTCGTCGGTCAGACCGGGACCGACGTGTACGCCGATCGGGTGTTCAGCCACGCCCACCGACCCTAGTTCGTCCGTCGATCCAGGTTTAGCCGTAACCGCGCTCACACATGTTCGTTCTTGCAGCGTGACGGGGGTTACCGAGCAGTAGGTCGAGTCGGAGGTACTTCGCACCATGGCTACCGGTCGTATTCGCCGGACCGCGCGGCGCGGTGTCGCCGCGGCGGTCCTCGGGTGGCTCTCCGTCGCCGCCCTCGCCGTCGTGCTGGCTACCCCGGCCGGTGCTGCGCCGTCCGCGACGATCGAGATCAGGAACCTGACGCCGCCCGTCGCGAGCGTCGACCCCGGCGGCACGGTGACGTTCGTGAACAAGATCCCGGCGGAGAACCGCGGCGGGATCGACCTCGGGATCCTCAGCGTCTCCGCCACGATCTACACCGACGTGACGGTGAGCTTCTTCGGCGAGCAGCGGGCGCTGCAGCCCGAGCAGAGCACGTCGTGGAAGTTCTCCGCCCCCGCCACGGCCGGGACGATCACCTACACCTACCGGGTCGTCCCGCAGGCGAACCTCCCGCTGGGCATCACCGTCAACGACGTCGTCAACCGGACGCTGGCCAGCCTGCCTCCGCTCCCCGCCCCGATCCCCTACGTCGTGCAGACGATCGCCCCGGCGGTGCCGAACCTGCCTAGCATCGGCCTGCCGCCCCTGCCCCAGGTGACGGTTCCGCTGCCGCCGCTGTCCGGCGCCCTGCCCGCGCCGCCGCAGACGCCCGGCGCCCCGCTGCCCCAGACCGGCTCGGCGCCGCGCCGGAGGCCGCGCTGCCGCAGCAGATGGTCCCGACGGGCACCCCGTACGCCTATGGACTGGGTGGCGCCGGTCAGCTCGACCCGCGCAACGGCGGCGCCACGCCGGCCTTCGACCCCGAGCGCTTCTTCGCACCCGGTGCCGACGGCGCCGGGTCCGCCGAGGCCCGGGGCACCCGCTCCGGTGGTGGTGGCCTGCCGGGCACCTACGACGGCGCGACGGTGCCGGTGTTCGGCAAGCTGGCCGGGCTGAACGGCACGTCCCTCGACGAGGAGAGCGCCGCGCAGGCCGCCGCGGCCGAGAACGCCGCGGCCACCACCGCGACGCCGCTGCCGGCCGCGGCCCTCGCCGCGGTCGTGGCACTGGCCGCCGTGACCGCCGCCCTGGTCCGCACCCACCAGGCCTCACGCGCCACGCGGTGACCCGGTAGTCATTCGCGGCCGCCGTCCTCCTCCCGGGACGGCGGCCGCGTGCTGTGGGGGCCACCCGGGCGGTGGCCCGACCCGCTCCGGCTGTGGACGGCGGGGGACCCGCCGGCCGGCCGCTGGTAGCCTGGTCGAGCGCGTTCCGGCTCACGAACGAGTTCGCCGGGGCGCGCGACGCATGCATGACCCTCCTGCTGCAGATCCGCTGCGGCCGCTGAGACCAGAGGAGGTGGGGTTCTCCGTGCGCAATTACGAACTGATGGTCATCCTCGACCCCGATCTCGAGGAGCGCACCATCGCGCCCTCGCTCGACAGGTTCCTGACCGTCGTCACCAAGTCCGGTGGCACCGTCAAGACCGAGATCTGGGGCCGTCGCCGGATGGCCTACGAGATCAACAAGCAGGCCGAGGGCATCTACGCCGTCATCGACATCCAGGCCGAGCCCGCTGCCGTCCAGGAGCTGGACCGCCAGCTGAACCTGAACGAGTCGGTGCTCCGCACGAAGCTGATGCGCCCCGAGGCTCACTGACCATGGCCGGCGAGACCGTCATCACCGTCGTGGGCAACCTGACGGCAGACCCGGAGCTCCGGTTCACCCCGTCCGGTGCCGCCGTCGCCAATTTCACGGTGGCCTCGACGCCGCGCACCTTCGACCGCCAGACGCAGGAGTGGAAGGACGGCGAAGCGCTGTTCCTCCGGTGCAACGTCTGGCGGCAGGTGGCCGAGAACGTCGCCGAGTCCCTCACCCGCGGCTCGCGGGTCATCGTCAGCGGGCGGCTCAAGCAGCGCTCGTTCGACACCAAGGAAGGCGAGAAGCGCACCGTCATCGAGCTGGAGGTCGACGAGATCGGCCCCTCGCTGCGCTACGCCACCGCGAAGGTCACCAAGGCCTCCCGCGGTGACGGAGGCGGCGGTTTCGGTGGCGGCGGAGGCGGCTTCGGCTCCTCCGGTGGCGGTGGTGGCGGCGCGAGCGACCCGTGGTCGACGCCCGCCGGCCCGTCCGACGAGCCCCCCTTCTGATCCTGATTTCCTGAGTTCGCTCACTTTCCCTGGAGAGAGACAGTGGCCAAGCCCCCTGTTCGCAAGCCCAAGAAGAAGGTCTGCCAGTTCTGCAAGGACAAGGCGACCTACATCGACTACAAGGACACGACCCTGCTGCGGAAGTTCATCTCCGACCGCGGCAAGATCCGTGCCCGCCGCGTCAGCGGCAACTGCAGCCAGCACCAGCGGGACGTCGCCGTGGCCGTGAAGAACAGCCGCGAGATGGCTCTGCTGCCCTACACCTCGACGGCGCGCTGACCATGAGCACGATGAAGCTGATCCTCACGCAGGAGGTCACCGGTCTCGGGTCCTCCGGCGACACCGTCGAGGTCAAGGGCGGCTACGGCCGCAACTACCTCCTGCCCCGCGGGCTGGCCATCAAGGCCACCCGGGGTGCGGAGAAGCAGGTCGAGTCGCTGCGCCGGGCGCGTGCCGCCCGCGAGGTGGCCTCGCTGGAAGAGGCGCAGGCCGTGGCCGGCCGGCTGGCCGGTCTCACCGTGCGGGTGCCGGCCCGGGCAGGCGAGGGTGGCCGGCTGTTCGGTCGCGTCACCACCGCCGACGTCGCCGCTGCGGTGACCGCGGCCGGCGGCCCGGAGCTCGACCGTCGCCGGATCGAGCTGCCCAGCAGCATCAAGACCACGGGCCAGCACACCGTCACCGTGCGAGTGCACCCCGAGGTGAGCAGCTCGTTGACGATCGACGTCGTCGCGGGCTGAACCCCCTGAGGGCCGGCTGTGGCTCTCACTCGTCCCCGAGGGGCGTCGGACTCCGGTCCGGCGCCCCTCGCGGCGTCTGCGGCCTCTGCCGGCCTCTGACGGTCTCCGGGAGGCCAGAGGCCGCCCGGATGCGCACGGTAGTCGCCGTCGCGCCGTCGGAAACCGCCTCCGGGCGTACGGGGGTGGGTCGGCGGGGGCGAGGCCGAGCGGGCGGCTGCGGGACCTCGACGGGCGTCATGTGCCAGCCGGACGGCACCGGCTTCGTCGTCCTCCGGACTGGCGGCGCGACCCCCGTCCGTCCCGTCGGCAACACGCGTGGCAGCTCGCGAAGAAAGTTTCCGAGAACTTCCCGTCCACAGCCTGAGGACGGCGTTCTCGCAGGTGGACCGCCCAGCGGTGTGGATCGCCCGCACGATGTCCCCGGCCGTCTCCACATGTCGACACGCCTCCGTCCACCGACTTGTCCACATGTTGTGCAGATCGAGGTGTTGGACGGCCACGGTCCGGCTTCCTAACGTCCTCCTCAGCTGCCGCCGGGCGCGAAATGTCAGTGCCCGGCGGTAGCAATGCTCCGAACACGCGTTCGGACCGGCGGCGCCCGCCGAACTCCCGGCTTCCTCACGGTGAGTGGTGGTTGCGGGCGCGCCTGCAGGAGATGGAGGTATCCCCGTGGCGGTGGCCGACGAGTACAGCCGGCCGTCGGCGACGGCGCCGGAGTACGACCGGCAGCCCCCTCAGGACGTCCAGGCCGAGCAGTCGGTGCTCGGCGGGATGCTGCTGAGCAAGGACGCGATCGCCGACGTCGTCGAGGTGCTGCACGGGAACGACTTCTACCGGCCCGCGCACCAGGTGATCTTCGACTGCATCCTCGACCTGTACGGCCGCGGTGAGCCGGCCGACGCCATCACCGTCGCCGCCGAGCTCAACCGGACCGACCAGCTGTCCAAGATGGGCGGCGCGGTCTACCTGCACACCCTCATCGCCTCCACGCCCACGGCGGCCAACGCGGGCTACTACGCCGCGATCGTGGCCGAGCAGGCCGTGCTGCGGCGGCTGGTGGAGGCCGGCACCCGCGTGGTCCAGCTCGGGTACGGCGCGGCGGGTGGGCGGGGCGACGTCGACGACATCGTCGACCGCGCCCAGCAGGAGATCTACGACGTCACCGAGAAGCGCATGAGCGAGGACTACTCGCGCCTCGAGGACATCCTCCAGCCGACGATGGACGAGCTGGACGCGATCGCGTCCCGCGGCGGCGTGAGCCGCGGCGTGCCCACCGGCATCCGTGACCTGGACGAGCTGACCAACGGTCTCCAGGCCGGTCAGATGATCGTCATCGCGGCCAGGCCTGGCGTGGGCAAATCCACGTTGGGCCTAGATATCGCACGATCCGCTTCCGTAAAGCACCACCTGCCTGCCGCCATCTTCAGCCTGGAGATGAGCAAGCACGAGATCACGATGCGTCTGCTCTCGGCCGAGGCGAAGGTGCCGCTGCACCACATGCGCGCGGGCACGTTGAGCGACGAGGACTGGTCGAAGCTCGCCCGGCGGATGGGTGAGATCGCCGATGCGCCGCTGTTCATCGACGACTCTCCGAACATGACGATGATGGAGATCCGGGCCAAGGCGCGGCGGCTCAAGCAGCGCAACGACCTCAAGCTCGTGGTCATCGACTACCTGCAGCTGATGACGTCGGGCAAGCGCGTCGAGAGCCGGCAGCAGGAGGTCTCGGAGTTCTCCCGCGCCCTGAAGCTGCTCGCGAAGGAGCTAGAGGTGCCGGTCATCGCGATGTCGCAGCTCAACCGTGGCTCGGAGCAGCGCCAGGACAAGAAGCCGATGCTCTCCGACCTCCGCGAGTCGGGGTGTCTGACCGCGGACACGCGGATCCTGCGCGCTGACACGGGCGCGGAGGTGACGATCGGTGAATTGTTCGAGCGCGGGGAGAAGGACGTCCCCGTGTGGTCCCTCGACGACAACCTGCGCTACGTGCGCAGGCACCTCACCCACGCCTTCTCGACAGGGCGGAAGCAGGTCTTCCAGCTGACCACGTCCTCGGGCAAGACGATCCGGGCCACCGCCAACCACCCATTCCTGACCTACGACGGGTTCCGCCCGCTCGGTGAGTTGGCGCCCGGTGACCGCATCGCCGTTCCCAGGCACGTACCGGCACCGGACCGCATGACGGTGTGGGAGGAGGAGAAGGTCACGCTGCTTGCCCACCTGATCGGTGACGGCAGCTTCGTGAAGCGCCAGCCACTGCGCTACGCCTCGATCGACGAGGAGAACCTGCGGGCGGTCACCCACGCCGCGCTGCACTTCGGCGTGGTCGCCGTCCGAGACGACTACGCGGCCGCTCGCTGCACGACCCTGCGCTTGCGTGCGCCGTTCCCGCTCACGCATGGCAGGCGCAACCCGATCGCCGAGTGGTTGGACGATCTCGGGCTGTTCGGCCTCCGCAGCCACGAGAAGTTCGTTCCGGAGCCGGTGTTCTGCCTGCCCAAGAAGCAGATCGCGATGTTCCTGCGTCACCTGTGGGCCACCGACGGGTCGGTGACGTTGAACGAGAACGGCCGTGGCGGCCGCGTCTACTACGCATCCACCAGCCGAGCACTCGTCGATGACGCCTCTCGACTGCTGCTCCGCTTCGGCATCTCGAGCCGCATCCGCCGGGTCAAGAAGAGCGGCTACCGCGATGGCTGGACGCTGGACATCAGCGGCTGCGACGACCAGCGCCGCTTCCTCGGGGAGATCGGCGTCCACGGCGCCCGCGGCGAGGCCGCCGAGCGACTGCTGGAGATCGTCCGAGAGCAGTCCGGCAACACCAACGTCGACACGATCCCCACACAGGTCTGGGAGCGCGTCCGCGACGTCCTCGCCGAGCGCGGGATGAGCCATCGGGCGTTCGCGGCGGCGATGGGTTCGGCGTTCTGCGGCAGCGCCATGTGGAAGCACGGCCCCAGTCGGGAGAGGCTCGGCCGGGTGGCGGAGATCCTCGGTGACGCCGAGCTGGAGATGCAGGCGGTCAACGACCTGCTCTGGGACGAGATCGTCTCGATCGAGCAGGGAGTGGTCGAGGAGGTCTACGACGCGACGGTGCTCGGCGGCCACAACTTCGTGGCCGACGGAATCGTCGTCCACAACAGCATCGAGCAGGACGCTGACATGGTGATGATGATCCACCGCGAGGACATGTACGAGAAGGAATCTCCGCGAGCTGGAGAGGCCGACATCATGCTGGTCAAGCACCGCAACGGTCCTACCGCCAACGTCACCGTCGCCTTCCAGGGCCACTACAGCCGGTTCGTGGACATGGCCAGCTGACAGGTTGCGAACGGGCGGTCAGCGCCTGACAGTGAGGATGTA
>NZ_LWUA01000158.1 GCF_005222955.1 Blastococcus sp. CCUG 61487
CGCCCAGCGCGCCGGGGAGCGCCGGCCGGTTCCGCAGCTCCGGCAGCAGCGAGAGGACGGCGAACACCAGGATCGCCGCCGCGACGAGCAGGCCCACCAGGGCCAGGAACGAGAAGTCGAAGACCTCCTCGAAGGTGTCGAACCAGGCGAGCAGCGTGAAGAGGAAGCCGATCGCGGCAAGTCCGACGGTGATCCACGACCGCGGGAAGCTCAGCTTGAGGTCGGTGAAGGCGG
>NZ_LWUA01000159.1 GCF_005222955.1 Blastococcus sp. CCUG 61487
AGCCGGGCCTTTGCCGAACGACGCCTTCAGCAGCGCTGGATAGCGCGCGGCCTGGAAGCCGCCGCGGGCGGCGTAGAAGCCGAGCATCGCGATCCACAGCCCCGTATTGCCGAAGCCGCGCAGCGCAAACCAGATCGCGAGGAACACGGCCAGCGCCGCCACCATGAGGTTGCGCATGTCGCGGGCCCAGGTGGCGCCGATATAGACGCCGTCGAACGCGAAGGCGAACACCGACAGCAGCGGCGAGGCCACCACATAGGGCAGATAGTCGCGCGCGGCGCTGCGCACGGCTGGACTCGCCGTCATCACGTCGATCAGCGCCGGTCCGAACAGCGCCAGCACCACGGCGACAACGAGCGCGAAGCCGAAGCCCCAGGCGAGCACCAGGCGGGT
>NZ_LWUA01000160.1:0-387 GCF_005222955.1 Blastococcus sp. CCUG 61487
GCGCGGACCACCGCCCGGCCGGCTCCGGACAACCCCCACGCGATGCCGAGGGTCAGCAGCAGCGGGGCGAGCGCGATCGGTCCGGACCCGACGGTGAAGGCGCCCCCCTGGGCCAGCAGCCAGAGCCGTCCGGCGAGCGCCACCGAGCCGCCGACCGGCAGGCCGCCCGTCGGATCGAGGGCGGAGACGACGCCGAGGGCCAGCGAGAGCCCCGCCAGCCCGGCGACGGTGACCGCGAGGGCCGCGGCGGCGGAGAGCCCCACCGCGGGGAGAGGCCGGCCGCCGTCCCCGCCGTCGGAACTCCTGCGGGGCAGGCGCGCGACGAGGGAGACCACGTGTCCACTCTCGCAAGCCGCCCGGCCGGTTCGCGTGCGCACGCGCCGGACG
>NZ_LWUA01000160.1:578-738 GCF_005222955.1 Blastococcus sp. CCUG 61487
CGACCCGGCTGGACGCGAACCGGCGCGTCCCCACGCAGAGCGATGCGGGGGGACGCGCCGGGTTTCCGCGCGGATGTGCCGGTTCGGGTCAGACGGGCCGGTCCGGCCCCGTCCCCTCCCCCGACCCGGGGGTGCCGCCGGCCGGCGGCGCCGCGGGCGG
>NZ_LWUA01000161.1 GCF_005222955.1 Blastococcus sp. CCUG 61487
TGGGGCGGCCGCGCTGCGCAGCGCGAGCTCGACCGCGTCGACGCCGTGCGCCCGCTCCAGCACGGCGACGTCCAGCGAGAAGCCGGCCGCCACCTCGGCGAGCGCGCCGTCCGGTGCGACCCCGACCGTCACCAGCCCACGCCAGCCCACCTCGGCCAGCCGGCCCGCCGCCGTCGGCACCGGCGAGTGCTCGTCCGTGGTCCACGAGACGCGGGCGATGCCGGCTTCGCGATCGCGCGCGACCGGGGTCGGGAACAGCACCCCCTCGGCCGTCACCCAGGCCAGCAGCCCGCGCTCGCTGGCCGGTTCGACGCCGTCGCCACCGAGCCGTTCCAGCACCTCGGGATCGGGACCCACCCAGAGCAGCCCGGCCTCGCGGACCGCCGCGGCGAGCCGCGCGTGACCGGCCAGCGCCGGCGGGACGGGCAGGACGGCGGAGACGGCGCTGCGGCGGGCGGCCTCGACGATGCGATCGACCGCGAGGTAGGACTCCGCGGCCGGCGCCGGGCCGAGCAGCAC
>NZ_LWUA01000162.1 GCF_005222955.1 Blastococcus sp. CCUG 61487
CCCCGCCGCGAAGAGGACGACCACGAAGAAGACGGCGCCGGCGAAGAAGTCCACGACCGCGGCGGAGGAGACCGCGGCGAAGACGGCTCCGGGGAAGACGACCCCGGCGAAGAAGGCGACGCCCACCGCGAAAGCCACCCCGGCGAAGAAGGCCACCCCGGCGAAGAAGGCGACACCAGCGAAGAAGGTGGCGCCCGCGAAGGCGGCAGCGGCGCGGCCCAGCGGCCCGCCGAGCGGGCCCAGCGCTCCGCCGGCGCGTCC
>NZ_LWUA01000163.1 GCF_005222955.1 Blastococcus sp. CCUG 61487
GGCCGCCGCGGGCACCGCCGGCGAGGTGCTGGCCGAGCGCGACGCGCGGCGGGCGGAGGACCGGCTCCGCCGCGACCTGCTCGACCGGCTGGCCGTCTCCCCCGCCGCGGTCGAGGCGGCGGGCGGCCCCGGCCCGGCCGCGGTGCTCGCCACGACGCGGCTGCACGACCTCGGGCCGGCGCTGGCCACCTACCTGCCCGCGCTCGCGCAGACGATCGTCGTCCCGCCGGCCCTGGTGCTCGTGCTGGTGGTCACCGACCTGCTCTCGGCGTTCCTCGTGGCGGTCACCCTGCCGCTGGTGCCGGTGTTCATGGTGCTGGTCGGCCGGCACACGGAGAGCGCCACCGCCGACTCGGCCCGGGCGCTGGACCGGATCGCCGCGCACGTCGCCGAACTGGTCCGCGGCCTGCCCGTGCTGGTCGGTCTCGGCCGCGCCGCGGAGCAGGCCGCCGCCCTGGCCCGGCTCGGCGAGGCGCACCGCACCCGCACCATGGCCACCCTGCGGATCGCGTTCCTCTCCGCGCTGGTGCTGGAGCTCATCGCCACCCTCTCGGTCGCGCTGGTCGCAGTGACGGTCGGCCTGCGGCTGGTGCACGGCGACCTCTCGCTGGCCATCGGTCTGACCGCGCTGCTGCTGGCGCCCGAGGCGTTCGCGCCGCTGCGCGCGCTCGGCTCGGCGCACCACGCCGCCGAGGACGCCGCGCTCGCCGCCGCGGAGGCCCGGGCGGTGCTGGCCGCACCGCCGGCCGCCGTGGTCCCATCGGGTGCCGACGACGATCCGCGCGGTGCCGACGTCGCCGTCCGCGGGCTGACGGTCCGCTATCCGGGCCGTCCGGTCGCCGCGCTCGACCCCGTCGACCTCGCCGTCCGCCCCGGCGAGCTCGTCGCGCTCACCGGCGCGAGCGGGTCGGGGAAGTCGACGCTGCTGGCCGCGCTGGCCGGCGTCCTCGGACCGGACGCGGTCGAGGACGGCGCCGTCCTCGGCGCCGACGCGGTCGCCTACGTGCCGCAGTTCCCGCGCACGACCGGCGCCACCGTCGCCGACGAGCTGCGCCGGCACGCGGCGTCGGGGCC
>NZ_LWUA01000164.1 GCF_005222955.1 Blastococcus sp. CCUG 61487
CCGGCGTCCGCCGGGCGCAGCCGGCGCAGCGCGGCGACGTCGAGGTCCGTGGGCGGCCGGTCGAGCACGACGAGCACGGTGCGCGCGGCCGGCACCAGCTCGCGCTGCCCCGGCAGCGGGGCGCCGCTCAGGGCGCGGCGCACGGCGGCCACCCCGGCGAGGTCGGCGACCTCGACCAGGAGCGCGCGGTCGCCGTAGGGCAGCACCCGGATCCCGTCCACCCGACCATGATCGGGCACGGCCCACCGACCCCTCCGGACTTCCGGTGCAGGAAG
>NZ_LWUA01000165.1 GCF_005222955.1 Blastococcus sp. CCUG 61487
CACCGGCACCGGCGCTGCCGCGCCGCAGCAGCAGCGGTCCACCGGGCCCGCGGGGCACGACCGCGACGACTGGCAGGGCCGGGACCGCGACGACCGGAACCGGCGCGACAGGGACCGCGACGACCGGCACGACCGGGACCGCGGCAAGGGCGGCCACGGGCACGGGAAGGGACGCGGCAACGGGCGGTGAGCGAGGGTGGCCGGGGCCCGGCCGCGACCACCCCGGCCCGGGGGTCAGCCGCCCCGGCTGACCTGCGCCTCGATCACGCCGCGGCAGGCGGTCCGCAGCGCCTCGTTCGAGGTG
>NZ_LWUA01000166.1 GCF_005222955.1 Blastococcus sp. CCUG 61487
CCTGGCCGCCGCGCTGACGGCGCGCAGCGTTGGCACGTCGGCCCGGGCGCTGGCCCGGGCGGCAACCCGCCACCACTGGCCGGTCGCGGCCGCGGTCGCGCTGCTGGTCCCGCGGGCGCGCGGCCCGCTGACGTCGCTCGCCGTCGTCGAGGGCCTGGTGGCCTGGTGGCCGGTGCGGCGTCGAGTGGGACCGGTCCGTCACCTGCTCGCCCGGCGGCTGGACGACCTCGCCTACGGCGCGGGGCTGTGGGGCGGGGCGGTACGGGCGCGGTCGGCGCGCGCGCTGCTGCCGGCACGCCCGCCGGAGGGTTCGTCCCCGGCGTCCTGAGCGCCGCCCGGCTCCTCGGCAACCCCGTCACGCCAGCCCCGGCAGGCGCACACGGACGGGTGGCACCACGGGGCTCAGGCGCGCCCGCGTCCTGGCCGCGCGGGAGGGTGCGGGCGGTAGCGTCGGCGGCTGCCGCCGGTCCGTACTCGTCCGTCCCGCCCGGGGCCCGCCCGCGGGTCCGCAGCCTCAGGAGGGTCCAGTCGTGCAACTGGAGAACTCGTT
>NZ_LWUA01000167.1 GCF_005222955.1 Blastococcus sp. CCUG 61487
GGGTGAGGCCCGCGTCCTCGGCTTGGCCGCGCTGCCGTGCCCGCCGATGGGACGACGTGCTCTCCGACCCGTCCGACTCCCCGGCCGAGGCGCTCGACCGCGCCCTCGGCGGAGCGGTGCACAGCGTCTTCCAGCCCATCGTCGACCTCGACAGCGGCGCCGTCGTCGCCTACGAGGCGCTCGCGCGGGGGCCGGTCGCCCCCTCGAGCGGCCCGACGCGCTGTTCGCCGCCGCGCGCG
>NZ_LWUA01000168.1 GCF_005222955.1 Blastococcus sp. CCUG 61487
GACCAGATCTTCTTCCAGTGCCCGACCGGGAAGCCGGTGAAGGCCAGCAGGTCCTCCTCGGCCTCGCGCAGCATGGCCTCAACGGCCGGGAACTGGCGGCCGAGCATGCCGGCGATGACGTCGAGCTGGGCGCGCACGTGCTCGGCGTCGGGCTGGGCGAAGATCGTGCGGATCGCGGCGGCGACCATCTCGGCGTTGCCCTTCGGGACGCGCGCGAGCACGTTGCGCATGAAGTGCACCCGGCAGCGCTGCCAGGCCGCGCCGAGCAGCACCGCACTGATGGCGGCCGTCAGCCCGGCGTGGGCGTCGGAGATGACCAGCTGGGTGCCGGCCAGTCCGCGGGCCTTCAGCGTGCGCAGGAACGCGGTCCAGAACGCGCCGTCCTCGGAGTCGCCGACGGCGAAGCCGAGCACCTCGCGGTGCCCGTCGGCGGCCACCCCGGTGGCGATCACCACGGCCTGGGAGACGACCCGGCGGTTGACCCTGGCCTTGCAGTAAGTGGCGTCGAGGAACACGTAGGGGAACGCTTGCTCGGCCAGCGACCGGTCCCGAAACGCGCTGACTTCGGCGTCCAGATCGGCGCAGATCCGGGAGACCTCGGACTTGGAGATGCCGGTGTCGGCGCCCAGCGCCCGCACCAGGTCGTCGACCTTGCGGGTGGAAACGCCGTGCAGGTAGGCCTCCATCACGACCGCGAACAGCGCCTGGTCGATCCGCCGGCGGCGTTCCAGCAGGGAGGGGAAGAACGACCCGGCGCGCAGCTTGGGGATCCGCAGCTCCAGATCCCCGGCCGTGGTGGTCAGCGTCCGCGGCCGTGAGCCGTTGCGCTGGGCGGTCCGGGCGTCGGTGCGCTCGTGCGGGCCGGCGCCGATCACCGCGGTGAGCTCGGCCTCGATCAACGCCTGGTAGATCGTGGTGGCCGCCGACCGGATCCGGTCATCGACATCGGCGGCCTTCAGTGCTTCGAGCACCTCGAGCAGGGCAGACTGGTCCAGGGCCATCGTGTGCTGTGTCCTTCCGCGAGAACCATTGGCGTGGTCTCGCTGACCATCACACGATGGCCCCTCGCACGTGATCACCCACGCGGTCAGTGACCTGGACTTACACCACCAGCGGGGACGTCACCCCGCCTGTCGTCGGCCTACCGGAGAACGTGCTTCACAAGCCGCGGGCGGCGCGGGTCGGCCAGCGACAGGGCAGCGTCTCGGAGGACAACGGGCATCGGCCGGAGACGAACTGGAGGCGGTCCCGGGAGACCGCTTATAGGGGCGGCGCCGAACCCAGCCGCAGGCAGGGGGCTGCCCGCCGGCGGTTCCGGCGCCGCCCCCCGGCGCCGGCGGATACGGCCTCCATCGCTGGCAGGTGACGCGTCCCAGGGGCGCGATACAGGAGAACAACTGGAGCCAGTCAGACAAGGCTGGCTGTGAAGTGTCACCACCGGGCCGGAAATGGCGCCTTCTGTGGTGAAGGCACCGCCCACCACCGACGACCCCCGGGAGCCAGCCATGCCCGACCCCACCGCCGACCACGAGCCCGAATTGCTCACCATCACCGAGGCCGCGGACGTGCTCCGCGCGCCGGTGGCCACCCTCCGGTATTGGCGACACCTCGGCACCGGCCCGAACAGCTTCCGACTCGGCCGGCGCGTCCTCTACCGCCGCGCCGACCTGCACAGCTGGATCGACGCACAAGCAGACCAGTCCCCGCGCCGATAGCGCCGCACCTGGCGGAAAGCGGCTGAACGGGGCGCGGGGCCGCTTGCGACTCCGCGCACACGGTGCGGTCTATGGCCACCCCCGGCTGTGGACAACGACGGTCATCCACAGAAGCCGAACAGGACGGTCTCCGGCAGCACCGGAACGGCGACGCTGCTCACACGCATCGAGAGGAGGAGCGATGGGCTGGATGGGCCCGGTCATGGACGACCAGGAGCACGAGGGCTGGGCGGTGCCGCTGTTCGCCGACGGCGCGCAAGGCGCCGGCACCACCAGCGCCCGCGGTCTGCTGGTAGCCCGCCGACACGACGACGAGCCGTGCAACGGCGACCGGGTGCGGCTGACCTACAGCGACCGCTCCACCGCCGAGGGCGTCTGGCAGGACGGCACGGTTCTCCGCGGCGACGGGATCGTGCACTCCCACACCAGCGGCCAGGTGCACTGCGAGGTGATCGAGCAGGCCGAGGAGTGGCGTCCCGACGCGGAGGTCGTCGGCTGGGTCGCCGGCTGCACCTGTGGCTGGCGCGGCACCGGCTGGACCCGGGTGCCCGGACCCGGGCTGGCCGACCCCGCGGCGCGGCAGCTGGCCACCGCCGGCCCGTGGGCCGATCTGGAGGCCGCCGACGGGAACCGGGTGATGCAGGACTGGCTCCGGCGCATCGCCGGATGGCAAGCCCTGGAGGACGTCGAGGCGGCCGCCGCCCGGCAGGCCGTCGCCGCCCGCGCCCTGGACGAGGCGGTGCGCGCCGCACTCGCGGCCGGGGCCTCGGAGGCCGACATCGGCCGGGCCACCGGCCTGACCGGCCCCTCGGCCACCGAGCGGTGGTCCGCCCGTGGCTGAGACGGCGACCGGCCACCCGGACCGAGCGAGGAAACCCCGCCATGGGAGCGGACCGTGCTCGTCGTCGACTCGACGGCGAGCCGCTGGCGCCCCTGCGCGCCCTCGAGGAGATCCTGCTGCGCCTGGGCACGTGGGAGGAGGACGACCGGCGGGATTCGAGCGCCGACACGGAGCCGCTGCGGGTGCCGCCGCCGCTGGCCGACCGGGCCGCGCTCCCGCCGTGCAGCGCTTGCCTGGGCGCCCGTGACTCTCGGCGCCATCGAGCGGCCGGATCTCCGTAGGTGATCACGAGGGGGCCCTTGGAATCCGATTACTGGTGGGACTGCGGTTGCCGACGGGCCGAACGGCTGTTCCCAAGACGCTTCGTGCGCAAGACGAGACTCGAACTTGACCATCACGGTCGGAGCCCCACCAGCCGTGAGGGGCCGGAGAACGTCTCGCTTCCGATCATCCAGCGGCTCAGCGCGGGTCTGTCCGCGGCTTCGCGGCCTGCTGGCGTGCTGCGGCAATGCGCTCGGCAGTTGTGAGCGGCGGGTTCGCCAGCGTGGCCTCCGACCGCAGCTCGGCAGTCGGGGGCCGGGGTGTCGTGCCGGCCAGCCGGTACAGCTCCGGCAATGCCTCTTGGTCCTTCCGGCGTCCCGCCGTCTCCTTCGAGCGGATGACGTCGTGGAGCGCGGCAACAAGCACGTCAACTCCACCAACGGTGCGACGGTCCGCCCTGGGTGCCAGGTCGTCGTAGCCGCCCTCGAACGCAGCCGGTCGAATTGCCAGGTCAAGCTCGCCGTGGTCGGTCTGCAGATTCAGCATCCGCAGGCCAGCCAGGGACTCCCCCGAGGCGCTGAACGGCAGCCCATCCGGCTCGACGTCAGTGCGAATCCGCGCGCCCAGTTCACGTAGGGCTGCGGCCAGCCGGTCAAGGTTGTCCCGGGTGGTGGCGGGGGTGACGTCGACGTCGCGGGTGGGCCGGCTCGCTCCATAGAGGACGGCCGCGAAGCCGCCGACAACGATGTACTGCACGCCGTGGCGTTCAAGCACGCTCAGGATGGGCGTGGGGTCAAACGGCGCTGGGCTGCCTCCTTCCGGAGTGGTCACTGCTTCCCAGCGGCGGTGAACGCGTCAACGAGGGCCTCGTGGCGCGCGTCGGTGACCGCTTGCTGCTCTGGAGGCATGGCCGCGTAGGCGGCGTCCAGGACGTCGTCGTGGTCGTCGTAGTCCTCCAGCCGGACGCGCATCTCCAGGTCGATCGCCGCGAGCAGCCTGCTCAGCGTGATCAGCGAGGGCTGCCGGTGGCCGGCCTCGATTCGTTCCACGGTGGAGCGAGGAACTCCCGCCAACGCCGCAAGTTGGGCCTGGGAGACGCCCTTCTTGGCGCGGGCACTGCGCAGTAGGTTGCCGGCCCACCGCTCGGTGTCGCGCCACGTCGTCGGACCCATCGTCGCCATACGGGTATCGTAGCCAATTGGCGGGTGCGACGCCAGCACCTACTGACCCACCGGGATGCGCCGGTTCGTACCTCGACCTTCCGCCAAGGGCCACTTCGGAGATCGCAACCAGTCCTGACGGGAGGCTCATGCTGCCCACACCGTGCCCACACGGCGCCCACAAACCAGCCGTATCCGGCCATCGCTGGTCAACGACGGTTAACGTCGAAATAGCAGGTCAGATGGCATTTTCCCGCCATAGTGGCAGGTCAGGAGAGTGCGCCGAGATATCTCATAATCCCTGGGTCGTGGGTTCGAGCCCCACCCGCCCCACTCAGCGCCCTGTGTTGTCTCGGCTGATGCTGGACACCTCGTGCCCCGGTGCGCAGCGGGCCCTGCACGTGGAGGTGGCCCCGAGGCAGGGGTCCGGTGCTCAGTTCGCGAGCGACTCGTAGACCGCGTCGACCAGAGCGCGGTTGCGGCTGCTCTGCCAGCGAGGAATCACGTGGTTCATCACGTAGCCGAACGCGATGCCGGCGTCGGGATCGGCGAAGCCGAGGGCGCCGCCGGTGCCGAAGTGACCGAAGCTGCGGGAGTTGGGCCCGAGAGGCCGGCGGGCGGTGGTCGGCTGGAAGCCGAGGCCGAAGGTGACCTCCTCCCGCAAGATGGGACAGCCCCCGGTGGCCTGCGGCGATGTCGCCAGTGCGAGCACCGCGGGTGTCAGCAGGCGGCCGGGCTCGAGCAGCCCGGCGTAGATCCGCGCCACCCCTGATGCCGAACCGTGGCCGCTGGTCGATCCGATCTGCGACGACCGCCAGGCGGCCGAGTTGACCACGCCGATCGACGAGTAGCCCGGCGGGTTCACGTGGGCCAGCAGGTTCATGCGGGTGTCGTCGTCCAAGCTGTCGAATGACCCAGGCGGGAGCGCCGCGACGGACGGTGGTCCTCCGGTGGCGGCCCACAGCACGTCGGCGCACCGGTGCTGCTGGTCGTCCGGCACCCCGAACCACATGTCGGCATCGAGTGGTGCCAGGACCTGCCGCAGACGCTCACCGGGCATCTGGCCGCTCGCCCGGCGGACCAGTTCGCCGACGAGGTGCCCGAACGTGTTGGTGTGGTACGCGAGCCGCCGGCCCGGTTCCCACCAGGCCTCCGTCGAGGCGATCGCCGAGGTCATCCGGGTCCAGTCGAAGAGGTCGTCGTCGGTGAGCTGCTCTCGGATGGCGGGGACGCCGGCGCGGTGGGTGAGGGCGTGGGCCACCGTCGCCGAGCCCTTGCCTCCGGCAGCGAACTCGGGCCAGATCTCCGCGATGGGGCTGTCGAGACGGAGCACGTCGTCGTCGACGAGTTGCAGGGCGAGCAGCGCGAGGATCGCCTTCCCGACGGAGTAGACGTCGACGATCGTGTCCGCCCGCCACTCCCGGGTGCGAGCTTCGTCGGCCCACCCCCCGACCAGGTCGACGACGACCTCGCCCCCCACGATGACGTGCACTGCGGCACCCACCTCGCCCCGCTCCGCGAAGTTCTCTGCGAATGCGGCTCGGACGGGCTCGAACCCCGGCGCGCACCATCCTGCGATCGGCGTGTGCATCAACTGATCCTCGATTCCGTTCGGAACGGCCAGTGTCGCTGCACCATCGCCGGCGCCGGCACATGCGGGTGCAGCCCCGGTGACTCAGTGCGAACCGATCCAGCAGCGTGCGGTGGGGCGCTCCTCGCTCGTCTGGATGCAGCCGGCGATGGCGGCGTCGCTGACGTCGACCATCAGGTGCACCTGCGGCGCGTAGGGCTGCACGAAGAGCTCGGCCGGCACCTCGAGGACCTCCGAGCTCATCGGCCCGTCGGGTCCGGCGAACCACCGGCGGATCACGCCGGCGCTCTCCAGCACGAACAGCTGGTCCGCCGACCCGAGAGCGGTCGGCTCGGGCGCCGTCGCCAGGTCGGGATACCGCCGCAAGGGCTCCCGCTCCACCCAGCCGGAGGCGGGCGACCACACCGGGCTCGCCCCCGACCTCTCCCCTGCGTACAGACCGCCGCCGATGCACGTCGCCAGCTGGAACTCGGTGTCGGTCAACGGGTGCGCGCTGCCCGGGACCGGCGTCCACGTCTCGCCGTCGAGCCGGTGCACCTCGGCGTCGTACCGCTGTTCCGGGATACCCGGGCCGACGATCCCTCCGTGGCCGAAGTACCCCCCGTCGAGGGGCACGAGGGTGTGCATCCCGTCGGCCAGCAGGCAGGTGACGCCCTGCGGGGCCTCCACCCGAGCGGCTGTCCGGCCGTCCGCCACGTCGTGGCCGATCAACTGCTCGTCCACCTCGACCCAGACGACGTCGTCGTGCACGCCGACCAGCTCGACGCCGCGGCCGTCGAAGCTGCTCACGAGCCCGCCCCACTCACGGGCGAACTCCTCCTCGGCGAGCGTCGCTCCCCCGCGGTCGACCACGGAGACCCTGACGGCCGTCTCCTCGCACTCCTCAGCAGCACAGGCGAGGCGCGTGACGACGACGCCGTCGCCGTAGGGCGCCATGGCGTGGCTCTGTCCAGGCAGGCGGACGACGTCGGTCGACCGGCCGGTGTGGTCGATCCGGGCCAGCGACGCACCGGTCTCCGCCGACGTGAGGACCCACGCCTGCCCCTCCCCCGCGACGAGCGCGATCGGCGACTCGACGTCGAAGGTCGCCGCGAACTCGCTCGGCGGACGGGGCACGGCCGGCTCCTGCGCGCCACCCCCACCTTCGGTGCACGCCACCGCGCTGACACCCACGACCGCTCCCGCGACGAGCAGACCGGCGGCTCGGCGGGGCGCCCGCCTCACCGCGAACGGATCCAGCATCGGGAGGTCGGCCACTCGTGCCTGATGCACCCGGCGAGCACGGTCTCGTTGGCGTCGAAGAACAGACCCGGCGTCGGGCCGTACTCCTGGTAGAAGATGTCGGCCGGCACGTCGAAGGTCTCCTCGACGACCGGCGCCTGGGGAGGACCGACGACGAGGCGGATCGTGCCGGGGTCGTCGAGGACGAACACCTGGTCGCCCTGGCCGAACGCGACCGACTCCGGCGCGCGTTCGAGACTCCGCGGTCGCTGGTAGGGCTCCGGACTCCGGAAGCCGGGCGACGCAGCGAGCCAGTCGGCACCCTGGTTCGACGGCGGGTCGGAGCTCGTCCGGCCCGTGTCCGGGTCCCAGGACACGAAGGTGTCGCCGGTCGTCTCGAGGATGTCCCATGTCTCCAACCAGACCTGGTCTCCGTTCACCCCGAGGATGTGGACCGAGTCGCAGATGGCGGACTCGCAGTAGGGAGCTCCCTCCCCCCGCGCGATTTCCTCCTCGGCGAGCACCTTTCCCGCCCGGTCCAGCACCCGGACCTCGGCCACGGTGTCCTCGCAGTCGTCACCACCGCAGGCGACCCGCGCGACGACGACGCCGTCGCCGTAGGTCGCGATCTGGTGCGACTGGCCCGTCAACCGCGCGACCTCGGTGAGCCCAGCGTGGTCGAACCGGTGGACCGAGGCGCCGCCGTCCTCCTCCCTCAGGATCCACGCCGCACCGTCACCGGCCACCAGTTGGAGAGCCCGATCGACGTCGACGGTCGCCTCGAACTCGGCCGGCGGAGCGGGCAGGGTCGGCTCGTCCCCGCCGCACGCGCCTACCAAGGACAGGGCACCGGCGACGAGCACGAGCCGTCGGGCTCCTCGCTGGGACATCGGGCCTCCGCACTCCGCACGTGGACGCCTTCCTACCGCCGTCCCGGGGGACCACGCGCGAACGAGACCGAAGCGAGACGGAAGGCGTCGCGGTCAGCGGCGGGACCTGCCGGATCCACCGAGCGGGCCGGGCCGACCTGGGCGAGGCTGCTGTCATGACGACGCCCGAAGAGCAGCCCCAGCCGCGCGACATCGCCCTCGAGCAGGAGACCCCGGAGCTCGCCGCCGACCTCGAGGCCCAGAGCGAGGGCGAGGAGCCGACCGTCGGCGAGGTCGAGGCCGGCGGGCACCCCAGCTGACGCGGTGATCATCGCCGGCTGACCGAGTAGACCTGCCCCACGACGGTGGCCTCCTCGCCCGGCTCGACGAGGAACGCGTCGGCGCTCGCCCGGTACGCCGCGATCGAGGAGTCCTCGCTCCGGTCGACGGCCCGTGCGCCCACGCGGTAGGCGTCCCCGATGGCGTGATTGGGGCCGATCCCGCCGTTCTGCAGGTCGAACGTCACCGTGGTGACGTTCGGGTCGTCGTCGTTCGCCCTGCCGTCCAGGTGGGGGACGACGTCGGTGGCGTTCTCCAGCGCCAGCACCTGCACCGACTCGGGGATGCCGGCGCGCGCCACCGGAGCGCCGGCCGTGATCAGGTGGGTCACGGTGAAGTCGAACTCGGCCGTGCCGGCGTCGTGCGCCGCCTGGGCCGCGACCATCCCGCCCTGGCTGTGGCCGACCAGCATCACCGGGTCGGTGGCACTCGCCCCCGCCTGCCGCAGCGCCTCGGCGACCGCGGCCTGCCGGGTGGTCGCGTCGCCCCCGAGCACCCGGACGCTCGTCCCCAGGTCGTTGGTGGCCGGGTTCGGGCCGCCACCCGGCAACGTCCAGTCCCGCGTGCCGGGGATGTCGACCACGTAGGCCGTCGTGCCGTCGGCGTGGGTGATCACCCGCACGCCGATCTGGTCCTGCCCCGACCTCGTCGTGCCGGTGTTCCTCGCGTCGAGCGCGCGCAGGTGATCGGCGATCCCCCGGGGCGGGGTGATGACGGCGGAGCTCGTGTCGTCCGGCAGCCGGGTGACGACAGGGCGCCCGTCGGGCCAGAACCCTCCCAACCGGCCGGCCGCGGCGCGCACGTCACCGCCCCCGAGCCACGGCAGTCCCGGCACCAGCGCACCGGCGAGACCAGGAGCCATGTTCGCCATGGCGTCGACCACTCCGGGGTGCTCGGTGAGCCACCGCTCGGGGTCGTCCAGGAACACGACGACGGCGAGGGTGCTCCCCGCCGGATCGGCCACGGCGCCGCCCGCGAGCCCGGCCAGCAGCGCCGGCACGGTGACCGGCGCCAGGAACCCGGCCGCCCAGTGGAGATCGTCGGCGAGTTCGGCCAGTGCGGCGTCGGCGGCCTCGTAGGCGAGTGCCGCGGCCTCCAGGGCCACCCCGCGGGCGGTGAAGGTGATCGCCAGGACCGTCAGCCCGCGCGGTCCGTCGAGCGCGTCGGCCAGCGTCGCCTGCACACGCGCGACGCCGGCCGGGTGCAGGAGCGCGGAGGCCAGCAGGTCGGGGTCGAGCAGCAGCCCGTGACAGGCGGCGCTGGTCGCGGCGAGCACCTCGGCGAGGTCGGCGCTGCTCCGCGCGAGCGTGACGAGGTCGGCGAGCTCCGCTTCTATACCGCCGGCCCCGCCGCGGACCGTGAGCTCAGGGCTGCTCATCGGACGAGCGCCAGGAGCGCCGCCAGTGCGGGCGCGAGCCAGGTGTCGAGGCCCGTCACCACAGGCCCCGCCGACTCAGCTGCCCGGCCAGGCCGCGCCAGGCGTCGGCGCCGACGTCGGGCAGCACGCCGAGGAGGTCACCGGCGTCCTCGAGCAGCTCCCCACCGCGCTGCACCTGCTCGGCCAGCCAGCCACGCACCGCCTGCTCGGCCCGCGCGATCGCGGCGATCCGCTCCCGGACCTCGTCGGCGTGCCGCCGCAGCAGCTCGGCTGCCTCCTCCATCCCGTCGGCCGCCGCGTCCACCGATGCGCAGTCAGTGGCCAGCTGCCTCCGGTAGGCCGACGCCGCGTCGGACACCCAGCGCGCACTGTCGCCGCGCATCCGGTGGTCCTCCCCGGCTGCCCGCACCCGCTTGGCGCGCTGCCCGAGTTCGGCCGCGAGCGCGTCCAGCGCATCCGGATCGCCGTAGAGCCCCATCGTCATCCCCCTCCGAGTGGCGGCACGGTAGGCAGATCCGGCACCCCCCGAGCCGGGCTCCGACGGAGCTGGGGACGGACTCCGCTCGTCCACAGGGCGACCCGGTGCACTGAGCCCGCCGGTGCAGCCTGAACAGGTGGCGCCCGAGATCTCCGGTGGTCAGGCGGTCCGGGAAGTCCACGCACCGATCACCCGGGCGGCCAGCTCGGAGAGCACCGGGGCGGAGTCGGCGAGGCAGCGCGCGAGGTCGGGCTCCACCTCGGTCAGCGCGTGCGCGGCGGCGACACCGGCGGCCCCGAGCCGTTCCCTCGGCAGGTCGACGCGGCCGGCCAGCACCACGCACGGCACGCCCGCGTCGCGGGCCCGGGCGGCGACCTCTGCCGGGCCCTTCCCCCGCAGTGTCTGCTCGTCGAACGCCCCCTCCCCGGTGATCACCAGGTCGGCGTCCGCGAGCACCTCGTCCAGCCCCACCAGGTCGCAGACCAGCGCCGCTCCCGACACGACCTCCGCCCCGAGCACCGCCATCGCCCCGGCCGCCGTGCCACCGGCCGCCCCGGCTCCGGGCCGTCGCTCGACCCAGGCCCCGGTCGTCCGCGCCAGGAGCGACGCGTACCGGGCGAGCGCCGCGTCCAGGAGCGCGACGTCGTCGGGGCTCGCGCCCTTCTGCGGACCGAACACCGCCGCCGCGCCGGACGGCCCGGTCAGCGCGTTGTCCACGTCGGTGGCGACGACGAACTCTGCGGTCCGCACCCGCGGATCCAGCGCCCCGAGGTCGATCCCGCTCACCGCTGCCAGCCCCGCACCGCCGGGTCCGATCTCGGCTCCGCGGGCGTCGGTCAGCCGTGCACCGAGCGCCTGCAGCATCCCCGCCCCGCCGTCGGTCGTCGCGCTGCCGCCCAGCCCGAGCACGATCCGCCGCGCGCCGGCATCGAGCGCGGCGAGCACCAGCTCCCCCACCCCGCGCGTCGACGCCGTCAGCGGCGCCGGGTGATCGAGGAGGCCCAGCCCTGCGGCCGCGGCCATCTCCAGCACCGCCGTCCCCTCCCGGACGGCGAACACCGCCTCCACCGGGCGGCCGTCGGGTCCGGACACCCGCGCCGTCCGCGACCGGAAGCCCGCTCGGACCGCGGCGGCCACGGTGCCCTCTCCCCCGTCGGCGATCGGCCGCAGCACCAGCTCCGCGTCCGGCAGGACGCGCGCGAGCCCCTCGGCGACGGCGTCCGCGGCGGCGTCCGCGGGCAGGCTGCCCTTGAACGAGTCGGGCGCGATCACGATCCGCACAGCGAGCAGCATGCCCCGCGAGGTCGTAGCGTCCGCTCCGTGAGCCAACCGAGCGCCGACTTCTACGCCTTCGAGGACCTCCTCGAGCCCGACGAGATCGAGATCCGCGACCGGGTGCGTGCCTTCTGCGACGCGGAGATCACCCCGCACATCAACGACTACTGGGAACGCGCCGAGTTCCCGTTCGAGATCGTGCCCAAGCTGGCGGAGCTCGGCATCGTCGGCGGCACGATCGAGGGCTACGGCTGCCCGGGGATGAGCGCGGTGTCGGCCGGCCTGGTGGCCGCCGAGCTCGCCCGCGCCGACGGCAGCGTCGGCACGTTCAACGGCGTGCACAGCTTCCTGGCGATGCAGTCGATCGCCCTGCTCGGGGACGAGGAGCAGCGCGAGCGGTGGCTCCCGGCCATGGCCCGGCTGGAGACGATCGGCGCGTTCGCGCTCACCGAGCCGCAGCACGGCTCGGACGCCGTCGGACTGGAGACCTCCGCGCGCCGGGACGGCGACTCCTACGTGCTGGACGGCCAGAAGAAGTGGATCGGCAACGGCTCGATCGCCGACCACGTGCTCGTCTGGGCGCGCGGTGAGGACGGCGCCGTCGGTGGCTACGTCGTCGACAAGGGGACCCCGGGCTTCGAGGCCACGGTCATGACCGGGAAGACGGCGCTGCGGGCGGTCTGGCAGGCCGAGCTGACGCTCACCGACGTCCGGGTGCCGGTGGAGAACAAGCTGGCGAACTGCCACTCGTTCAAGGACGTCTCCCAGGTGCTGGACCGCACCCGGTACACCGTCGCCTGGCGCGCCCTCGGCCTGGCGACGGCGTCCTACGAGCTGGCGCTGGCGCACGCGCTGCGGCGCGAGCAGTTCGGTCAGCCGATCGCGGGCTTCCAGCTCGTGCAGGACAAGCTGGCCCGCATGCTGGCCGAGATCACCTCGATGCAGCTCATGTGCTGGCGGCTGTCCCGGCTGGCCGACGCCGGCCGCATGACCCCGGCCATGGCGTCGCTGGCGAAGATGAACCATGCGGCCAAGGCGCGCGCGATCGTCGCCGACGCCAGGGACATCCTCGGCGGCGACGGGATCCTCATCGACCACCACGTCGCCCGGCACCACGCCGACATGGAGGCGGTCTTCACCTTCGAGGGCACCGACTCGGTGCAGGCGCTGATCGTCGGCCGGGAGATCACCGGGCTGTCGGCGATCAGTGGGCGCAAGCCCGGCTGAGCGTCGTCAGCGGGCGGAGCTCAGGGACCGGCTGACGGCGGTGAGCCGCGCGCACTCCGGGCACGCGGTGCGCCCGGCGCCCACCCGCGCCCACCGCTGAGAGCCCCACACCTGCACGATCGCGCCGCAGACGGCGAGCTCGATCTCGCCGTCCAGCTCGGCCGGAGCGCGGTGTGCCTCGACGGCGTGCCAGGGGTACTGCAACTCGGCGTCGCCACCCGTGGACCGGCGGTCCGGGCGGGAGAAACCGACGGCGTACGTGTCCACGAGAGTTCCTGTGCCCGCCTGCACGGTCGCTCAATCCTCCTGACCACGAGAATCGAGTCCGTTCCGTACGCGAAGGGCTCGATCTGGTGTGCCGGCCGCGGGCGCCGAGCCTGTCGAGCGCGCTACCGTCGACATCGCGGCCGGCGAAGGGAGTGCGCACGTGGACCCGCTGACCCTGCTCGTGGGTGGCGCGCTGCTGGCCTCCGGGTTCGTCGCCGGCCGGCTCGGCCGACGCCGGCCCACCGCGCCTCCGCCGGTGACACCCGTCTGCGGCTGCGGCCACGCCCTCAGCCAGCACGACCGCGACACCTCCACCTGCTACGCCGAGCTCAAGCGGGACAACTACGACAAGCGCGGCCGCTGGGCCGGCCACAGCTGGGTGCCGTGCACGTGCCGCCAGTACGTCGGCCCCCGGCCCATCGACGAGGTCTTCGCGCCGCGTCTGCTCCCGCCGTCGGCCGACTGACCCGATGAGCGACCGCGGCGCTGTTCCGCCGGGACGACGCCGCCGTCCCGGACTGCTCGCCGCCACCGAGCCCGTGCGGGCGCTGGCCAGTGCGGGAGCGCTGGCCGCCGGGCTGCCCCTCCTCCACCTCGCTCCGCGCGGGGAGCCGCACCCGGTGCTCGTGCTGCCCGGCTTGATGGCCTCGGACGTCTCCACCCAGGTGCTGAGGATATGGCTGAAGCGGCTCGGCTACCCGGTCGTCGGCTGGGAGCTCGGCCGCAACCGCGGGGCCACCCAGGAGATCCGCGATGCACTCCCTCGCCTGCTCGACAGGCTGGCCGCCGAGCACGGGACGGCGGTGAGCATCGTCGGCCAGAGCCTGGGCGGCATCTTCGCCCGCGAGCTGGCCCGCCGGGCACCCCGGCAGGTCCGTCAGGTCGTCTCGCTCGGCTCGCCGTTCGGGTCCGGCAGGTCACTCGCCCGGCCGCTGCAGGTGCCCAGCACCGCGGTCTACTCGCGATGGGACGGCGTCGTCGACTGGCGGGCCTGCCGCCAGCGACCCGGTCCGCGGAGCGAGAACGTGGCCGTGCACGCCAGCCACCTCGGCATGGGCCACGACCCCGCCGTGCTGTGGGTGATCGCCGACCGGCTGGCCCAGCCGCGGCACGACTGGCAGCCGTTCCGCCCGCCCACCCGCTTCGGGCTCGGCGCGCTGTTCCCGCCGGAGGACTGAGCGGCTCAGCGCACCAGCCGCCGGAGGCCGAGCACCACCGCGCCGGCGGCGGCCACCCACGGGCCCGCGACGATCACCGGGTCGAGCAGGTGGTGCCGGGCGTCCACCCTGCCCCTCCGTGACCGGAGCCCGCCGTGCGTGACCTCGGTCCGGACACCGGTCTGGGTGACCGGGTTGTCCGGCCGCGTCGTGGCGAACGAGCGCAGGTGCTCCTCGACGGCGTCGACCCGGTCGGCGACGACCAGCAGCATCCAGTGCGCCAGCCGTCCCTCGCTGACCCGCGCGTAGGAGAGCTTCCGGAGCGCACCGGACAGGCCCTTCGGCGGCTGCCCGGTGCCGAACACCGGTGTCACGAACGCGTGCTCGATCGACCGCTCCCGGGGCCACTTCTCCGGTTGCCGGTCCGGGAAGTCCCAGTGGGCACCGGTCCGTTCGGGCGCGTAGTCGAGCCTGGGGTACGACGGGCGGTCGGCCGGGTCGAGGTCCACGCCCCAGCCGGGGATGCGGGCCCGCAGCTGCTCGGCGGTCTCCCCCGCCGTCCGCTTGTCCTTGACGTACGGGCTGGGGATGTCCGGGTCGGTCATGGTCGCTCCTCAGGCCGCAATGGGCAGGATCAGCGGCTTGATGCAGCCGTCGAGCTTGCTGGAGAACACGTGGTACGCGTCGGCGATGTGCTCGAGCGGGAACCTGTGCGTCACCATCTCGCTGGGCTTCAGGTAGCCGTTGCGCACGTGCTCGAACAGGCGCGGCCACTGCCGCTTCACCGGGCACTGGTTCATCCGCAGGGTGAGCCCCTTGTTCAGGGCGTCGCCGAACTTCACCGCGTTGGGGATCGGCCCGAAGGCGCCCATCACCGAGATGGTGGCGCCCTTGCGGACGCCGTCGATCGCCCAGTTGAGCGCGACCGGCGAGCCGCCCTGCATCTTCAGCTTCGCCCCGGTGACGTGCTGCACCAGGTTGCCGTCGGCCTCGGCGCCCACGCACTCGATCGCGACGTCGGCACCCAGGTGGTCGGTCTGCTTCTTCAGCTCCACGACGATGTCGTCGTACTCGGCGAAGTTCAGCGTCTCGGCGTGGGCGAACTCGCGGGCCTTCTCCAGCCGGTAGTCGAGGTGGTCGACGACGATGACCCGCCCGGCGCCCATCAGCCAGGAGGACTGCGCCGCCACCAGGCCGACCGGCCCGGCCCCGAAGACGACGACGGTGTCGCCCTCGGCGATGTCGCCGAGCTGGGCGCCGAAGTAGCCGGTCGCGGTCGCGTCGGTGAGCAGGACGGCGTCCTCGTCGCTCATCCAGTCGGGGATCTTCGTCGGCCCGACGTCGGCGAACGGCACCCGCACGAACTCCGCCTGGCCGCCGTCGTAGCCGCCGGTGGTGTGCGAGTAGCCGTAGATGCTCCCCACCGCCGTGGCGTTGGGGTTCACGTTGTGGCAGTTGGAGTACAGCCCGCGGACGCAGAACCAGCAGCTGCCGCAGAAGATGTTGAACGGCACCATCACCCGGTCGCCCACCTGCAGGTTCTGCACCGAGGAACCGACCTGCTCAACGACGCCGACGAACTCGTGGCCGAAGGTGTGCCCGATCCGGGTGTCTGGCATCAGCCCGTGGTAGAGGTGCAGGTCGGAGCCGCAGATCGCGGCCAGCGTGACGCGCACGATCGCGTCGTTGGGGTGCTCGATGACCGGCATCGGCTTCTCCTCGACCCGGATCTTGTACGGGCCGCGGTACGTCATCGCTCGCATGCAGCGGTGACTGTCCGCTCGCGAGGCGGGCTAACCCTGGATCGAGCTCAGCGCAGCCGCTGCGGGATCCCGGCGGTCACCAGCCACACCCGCTCCGACGCGGTGGCCACCCGGGCGTTGAGGACGCCGAGCTCGTCGCGGAACCGCCGTCCCGAGGGGGTCGCCGGGACGATCCCGCTGCCGACCTCGTTGCTGACCGCAACCACCCGCCGGCGGCTGGCCGCCCAGGCGGTGACGAGCCCGTCGACGGCCGCGGCGAGCCGCTCGTCGGCACCGGGGGCCTCAGCCCAGACCCCGCACTCGTCCATGACCCCGGCCAGCCACGTCGTCAGGCAGTCGACGAGGGCCGGCGGCCCGGTCGCCCTCAGCACCGGCTCGAGGTCCAGCGTCTCGATGGTGCGCCACGCCGCGGGCCGTCGGGACCGGTGCAGCGCCACGCGATCGGCCCACTCGGGGTCCTCGGGGCCCGGCGCGGTCCCGCAGGCGACGTAGTCGACGGTCTTCTCGCGGAGCAGCAGCTTCTCGGCGTAGGAGGACTTGCCCGACCGCGCACCGCCGAGCACGAACACGCGGCGGGGTGGGCGGAGCGGCACGACGCCGAGTCTGCCGCACCCGGGCTCACGGCCCCGTCACGGCGCCTTGGGGATCACGATCCACAGCGCGATGTAGACGATCTCGCCCACGCCGAACAGGCCGAACAGGACGAAGCCGATCCGCACGAGTCCCCGGGAGATGCCGAACCTGTCGGCCAGACCCGCGCAGACTCCCGCGAGGACCTTGCCGGAACGGGGCCTGACCAGTGCAGCGGACATGGCCGCCCCCTACCCGGGCGCGCCTCCCGCTCACACCCGTCGACCCCGACCTGGTCAGAAGCGTCGGCGCGCGCGCATGCGCCACGGCCGGCCGTCGGGGTCGTAGGCCAGGTCGTACACCGGGCTGACCAGACCGCGCAGCAGCAGCCCACCGCCACCCCGGCGAGGGTGGGCGCGCAGCCGACCGGCCGGCCGGGGACCCGTCCGCCCGGCGGCGCGCCACTCGTCCAGCTCCGCGGCGGCCCGGAGCGTCACCTCGGCCGCGCCGTCGGGGTCGAGCAGGTCGAGGTCGTCGCCGTCGGCCCGGCCGAGGTGCTCGCGCATCAGGGTCAGCCGGAGGTTCCGGGCGAAGGCGCGGGCGCCGTCCCCGCGACCGCCCGGATCGGCCGGTTCGCGGTGGTCGCGTTCCTCGTCGAGGACCGCCGCGGTCAGCTCCGAGTCGTGCGTCCACGACCGCCGGTTGAGATTGGCGCTGCCGACCGCGGCCCACACGTCGTCGACGATCGTCACCTTCGCGTGCACGTACACCGGCGTGCCGGCCTCGTTCTCCAGGTCGAACAGCTGCACGCGGTCACCGCCGGCCTCCTCGACCATCTGCCAGGCGTAGTTGCGGCCGAGCAGGGAGGTGAGGGAGTGCAGCCGGCCCTCGCCGTCCGGGTGGCGCGGCACCACCGCGATGACCCGCAGCTCCGGGGACCGCCGGAGCGCCGCGGCGAAGATCCGGGCGACCTCCCGCGACCAGAGGTACTGGTCCTCGACGTAGACCAGCCGGCGAGCCCGGGCCAGCGCCTTGGCGAAGCCCCGCGCGACGCTGCGCTCCCCCGCCGGGGCGAACGGATAGGCGGGACGGCGGCGCGGATAGGTGCGCAGCAGTTGCACGGCACAGCTGCCCGCCTCGGCCGGCGCGGGAGCAGGCGGTGGCAGCTGGTCCGGGGTCCGGGGCAGGTCGTGCCTCCGGTCCGACGTCGTCTGCCACGGCCAGCGGGTGAGCGGCGCCGGATCCTCCCACCGCTCCCGGAACACCCGCTCCACGTCCCGGACGGCGGGGGCGCGCACCTCCAGCTGGACGTCGTGCTGCGGCGGCGTGGGCCCGTACTCGGGCGCCAGCGGCCGGGCCTGCTGGTCGCCGTCGTGCGCGCGTCCGTCGCGCCGGGACCGGGCGAGGTCGATGCCGCCGAGGAACGCCACGTCGCCCGACGCACCGGTCAGGACGACGAACTTCTGGTGGTGGCTGCCGATGAGTCGGATCCGCTGGTCGAGCAGCACGAGCCCCCCGGCGGCGTTCAGCGAACGGGCCAGGGCGCGGTTGACCTCGAGGACGTAGCCGATCGCCTCGGGGTGCGAGCGCCAGAGCAGCC
Source organism: Blastococcus sp. CCUG 61487 (assembly GCF_005222955.1). Lineage (GTDB taxonomy): Bacteria > Actinomycetota > Actinomycetes > Mycobacteriales > Geodermatophilaceae > Blastococcus. The sequence goes on from NZ_LWUA01000168.1 coordinate 17,713, forward strand.
CGCGCACGACGGCGCCCCGCCGCGCGGCCGCGGCGAACGCCTCGCCCACCGAGGGACCGTCGTCGTCGAGGAGCTCGTCGGCGTCGGCCCGCCAGCCGACGAGGAGAACGGCGTCCCCGTCCCCCACCCGGGCCAGCGCGCGGGCGAGCTCCGCCAGGTAGTCGCGGCCGTCAACCAGGGCGCGCACCGCGTTGCCCTCGCGCCAGGCCGGCAGCGCCGCGGCGTCGTTGCCCCGCCCGGACGGCCCGCCCCAGTCGACGGGCGAGGACGTCCCGGCGGGCGGGGTTCGGCGTCACAGAAGCTCCTCCCCTGCGGTTCTGTGCCAGGGTGGTCCGGGTGAGCGATGTCCAGGTGATCACGAGCCGAGAGGTTCCGCTGGGCGGGCCGCGCGCGATGACCGTGCGCCGCACGCTGCCGCAACGCGCCCGGTCGCTGATCGGCGCGTGGTGCTTCGCCGACCACTACGGGCCGGACGACGTCTCGCTCACCGGCGGCATGGACGTGCCGCCGCACCCGCACACCGGGCTGCAGACGGTCAGCTGGTTGTTCAGCGGGGAGATCGAGCACCGCGACACCACCGGCGCCCAGGAGATCGTGCGGCCGGGCGAGCTGAACCTCATGACCGGCGGGTCCGGCGTCGCCCACTCGGAGGTGTCCACGTCCGACTGCGGCACGCTGCACGGCGTCCAGCTCTGGACGGTGCTGCCCGAGGCCACCCGCCACGGCCCTCGGGAGTTCGTGCACCACGTGCCGGAGGCGCTGCACCTCGACGGCGCCGTCGCCCGCGTCCTCGTCGGCACGCTCGCCGGGCACACCTCCCCCGTGCCGACCCACACGCCCCTGCTCGGGGCCGAGCTGGTCCTCGACCCGCACGCGCAGCTGGAGCTCGACGCCGACACGGAGTTCGAGCACGGGGTGCTCGTCGACGAGGGGCCGGTCGTCCTCGAGCGGATCGAGCTGGCCCGCGCCGAGCTCGGCTACGTGCCGCCCGGCCGGCACCGGCTGACCCTCACCAACCCCGGCGACCGGGCCGCCCGCGTGATGCTGCTGGGCGGCGAGCCGTTCGGCGAGCCGGTGGTGATGTGGTGGAACTTCATCGGGCGCACCCACGAGGAGATCGCCGGTTACCGCGAGGAGTGGGAGGCGGGGTCCGAGCGTTTCGGCCAGGTCGAGGGGTACCGCGGCGACGTCCAGCGTCTGCCCGCACCGCCGATGCCCACGGTGAAGCTGAAGCCGCGGCTGGCACCACCCGGGCCGGGTGACCCCAGCGCCTGGGGCTGACCCCTCACCGCCGCCGGGCGTCGGGCCGGTCCGCGCGCCGGGCGCGCAGCGAGTTGAGGATCGTCGCCAGGTCGACGAACTCCTGGACGATCGCGCCCACGATCGCCGGGATGTGACCGAAGGCCGCCACCAGCATCAGGCCGACGCTGAGCGCGATGCCCAGCCAGATGCTCTGCAGCGCCACCCGCATGGTCCGCCGGCCGATGCCGACCGCCTCGGCGACCTTGCCCAGCTCGTCGGTCATCACCACGACGTCGGCCGATTCGCTGGCGGCGGTGGAGCCGCGGGCGCCCATCGCGACCCCGACGTCGGCGGCGGCGAGCACAGGGGCGTCGTTGACGCCGTCGCCGACCATCAGGACCGGGCGGACGGGATGGTCCTGCACCGCGCGCACCTTGTCCTCGGGCAGCAGCTCGGCGCGCACGTGGTCGATCCCGACCTGCTCGGCGACGTGCTCGGCGGTGGGCCAGGCGTCGCCGGTGAGGATCATCGTGTCGCGGACCCCAGCTCGTGCAGCCGGTCGATGGTGGCGACGGCGTCGGAGCGCAGCTCGTCGCGCATGATCAGCGCGCCGGCGTACGCCCCGTCCACGCCCACGTAGACGGCGAGCTCCCCGCTGCCGAGGGGCACCGCCTCGATCGGCCCGGTCCGCTCCGCCACGAAGCGGCGCTTGCCGACGACGACCTCGCCGTCCGGCAGCCGCACGACGACTCCGTTGGTCGCGTACTCCGCGGCCTGCTCGCCCGGCGCCAGCGGCAGGTCCCGGGCCCGTGCCGCCTCGATGACCGAGGGGGCCAGCGCGTGGGTGGAGTACTGCTCGGCCGAGGCCGCTCGGCGCAGCACCTCGTCCTCCGGGTACGACCCGGTCGTCCGCACGCCCGTCAACGTCGGCCGGCCGTAGGTGAGCGTGCCGGTCTTGTCGAAGGCGACGGTCTCCACCCGGGCCAGCCGCTCCACGACGTCGCCGCCGCGCACGATGATGCCGCTGCGCGACGAGGCACCCATGCCGGCCAGGAAGGCGACCGGGGCGGCGATCAGCAGCGGACAGGGGGTGGCCAGCACCAGCACCTCGGCGAACCGGACGGCGTCACCCGACAGCGCCCAGGCCACGCCGCCGATCAGGAACGACACCAGCGTGAACGGCACCGCGTACCGGTCGGCCACGCGCACCAGCGGCGCCTCGCGCTGCCCGGCCTCGGCGACCAGCGCGACGATCCGCTGGTACTGGCTCTCGTCGGCCCCGGCGGTCGCCGTCATCTCGACGGCCGATCCGCCGTTGATCGAGCCGCTGAGCAGCTCGTCGCCAGCCGTCCGCGAGACCGGGAGGCTCTCCCCGGTGAGCGACGACTCGTCGAACTCGGCGACGTCGGACAGCAGCATGCCGTCGACCGGCACCACTTCCGACGGTCGCACGAGGAGCCGGTCTCCGGGCCGCACCCGGTCGATCGGCAGGTCCTCGAACTCGCCGGTGACCGGATCCCGACGGTGCGCGATCTGCGGTGCCCGATCCAGCAGCGCCCGCAGTTCCCGTCCGGCCCGCCGCGTACTCCTCCAGCGCCTCCCCGCCGGTGAGCATGAGGACGACGACGAGGGCGGCGAGGTACTCGCCGACCGCGACGGTGCTGACGATCGCGGTGACCGCCAGGACGTCGACCCCCCACCGGCCGCGCAGCAGGTCCCGCACCATGCCGACGGCGGTGTACGCGGCCATCGCGAGGGCGAAGCCGCTGCCCAGCAGGCGCGCGACCGTGTCGTGCCCGGCGAGCGCGAGGCCGCCGACGACCACCAGGGCGACGACTGCCGCCAGCACCAGGCCGTACGGCGCGAGCACGTCGCGCAGCCGGGGCAGCGGTCGCACCGGTGGATCCAGCGTCGGCGGCGGCGGCAGGGGCATGGGCCCAGCCTGCCCGACGCCCCCGCACCGAGGGGGCGGTGCCGGTCAGGCCAGCCGGTCGCGGAACCCGGCCAGCGCCTCCGGGGTGGTGCCGTCGGGCGGCACGACGTGCACCTGGTCGATCGTGCCGCCGTAGCGCCGGGCCAGCTCCTCGGCCACCTCCGCGATCGGCCCGATGACGGAGAACGCGGCGAGCAGGTCGTCGTCGACGAGGTCGCCCATCCGGGCCCAGCGGTCGGGATCGCTGCCGATCGACAGCGCGTGCAGCCGCTCGTGCAGCTCGCCCCGTCCCGCCCGGCGGAGCACGTCGCCGTACGCAGGCGTGGACCCGTAGAAGGCGATCTGCCGGCGCACGGCGAGCTTCTCGGCGTCGCTCGCCCCCTGCTCGCCGGTGACGACGACGAAGCCCGGGCAGTGCACGACGACCTCCGAGCGGTCCCTGCCCGACCGCTCGAGCCCCTCGTGCAGCGCGGGGAGGGTGACCTCGGTGAACCACTCCGGCGTGCTGAAGGCGTGCGGGATGAGCCCGTCGGCGAGCTCCCCGGCCAGTCGGGTCATGACCGGGCCGACCGCGGCGAGGTGCACCTCCGGAGCGGAGGGCAACGGCTCCGGGCGGAACATGTCGGTCATCAGCGTGTGGCTGTAGTGCTCGCTGCGGAAGGCGAGCGGCACGCCGTCGTTCCAGTCGCGCCAGATGGCGTGCAGGGCGCCCAGGTAGTCGCGCATCTGCGCCGCCGGCCGGCTGCTCCAGGGCATGTCGAACCGCCGGGTGATGTGCGGCTTGATCTGGGTGCCCAGCCCGAGGACGGCGCGGCCACCGGAGAGCCGGTGGAGGTAGTGCGCGGCGTTCGCCGTGACCATGGGGCTGCGGGCGAACGCGACGGCGATGTGCGTCTCCAGCCGCATCTCCCCCGAGGACCCGGCCGCGACGGCGAGCGGCAGGAACGGGTCGTGCGCGACCTCCGTGGTGGAGAGCGCGTCGAACCCCAGGTCCCGCGCCCGCGCCGCCTCGTCGGCGATCTCCCCGGGCGTGCCACGCAGCCCGTAGCCGATGCGCATCGCAGCCTCCCTCAGCTCGGCACCTGGCCCATGAAGATCGACGGGTGCAGCCCCTCGGCCAGCGGCCGGAACTCCTTCTCGATCTGCTGGCCCAGGTCCTCGAGGTCCCACGGCCCGTCGGAGCTGATCCGGGCCCGCACCTCGGGGTTGTTCCACAGCGTGACGCCGTAGCCGGCGGCACCGAGGGTGCGGCCGGAGATCCAGTCCGAGGCCTCGCTGGCGAGGTAGGCGACCAGCGGCGCGATGTTGGCCGGCGAGCGCGAGTCGTCGGCGGCCGGGCGGTCACCGCCCAGCCGCTTCTCCTGCGGGATCGTCGCAGTCAGCCGCGTCGCAGCGCCCGGTGCGATCGCGTTGGCGGTGACGCCGTAGCGCCCCAGCGCGTTGGCCAGCGAAGCGGTCAGGCCGATGATGCCCATCTTCGCGGCGGCGTAGTTCGGCTGGCCGGGCGAACCCTGCAGCGCCGAGTCCGACGTGAAGTTGATGATCCGGAAGTGTCCGTCCGGGTTGCGCTGCTGACGCCAGTAGGCGGCGGCCGGCTTGACGGTGCTGAAGTGCCCGCGCAGGTGGACGCGGATGACCTCGTCCCAGTCCTCGTCGTCGAGGTTGAAGATCATCTTGTCGCGGAGGATGCCGGCCCCGTTGACGACGACGTCGAGCTTCCCGTAGGTCTCGACGGCCAGGTCGACCAGGCGCCTGCCGGTCGCGGTGTCGGCGATGTCGCCGCCGTCGCTGACGGCCTCGCCGCCGGCCCGCACGATCTCGTCGGCGATGTCCCGGGCGGGACCGTCGTCGCCCCCCGTGCCGTCGGGGTTCGCGCCCAGGTCGTTGACCACGAGCCTGGCGCCCTGCTGCGCGAACAGCCGGCTGACCGAGGCGCCGATCCCCCGCCCTGCGCCGGTGACGATGACGACCCGACCATCCAGTGTGCCGCTCATGAGAACACGTTCTACTACCTGGTGATCGCCGCCACAAGGGTGCGCCCGGGCGATTGACAGCCGTCGGCGGCAGCCCGGATGCTTCGCGAGAACATGTTCTCGTTGCGCACGTCGAGAGGACGGCCGATGCCCGGTCCGACACCACTCCCCACGCCGGAGACCGCCCCGTACGGGGAGGGGGCCGCCGCCGGCCCTGCGGGGAGCCTCGTGCTGGGCAACCGCCGGTCATGACGGAGCAGATCGAGGAGCGCCTGTCCGGACGGACGTCGGAGGCGCAGGCCGCGCGCACCGACCGCCTGATCCGGGCGGCGATCGAGCTGGCCGGCCAGGGTGGGTACGAGGCGGTCCAGATGCGCGAGGTGGCCCGGATCGCCGGCGTCGCCCTGGCGACGCTGTACCGCTACTACCCGTCGAAGAACGAGCTGCTGCTCGCCGCCGTCCGGGACGAGATGAGCAAGCTCGACGACGACGTCCGCACCCGCCCGCCGCGGGCCACCACCCCCGAGCGACGGGCCGGGGAGGTCTTCGCCCGGGCCTTCCAGGCGATGCGCAACGACCCCGGCTTCGCCCACGCCGCCCTGTCCGTCCGCCAGTCGCCGGCCCCGTTCGGAGCCCACGAGTCGGCGCGACCGCCGGCCGGCACCGAGTACACGTTCGTCGACATCGCCGGCCGGGCGGCCTGGGGCGACGACCACCGGCTGACGGCGGCGCAGCGGCTGGCCCTGCAGATGGTCGAGTCGCTGTGGATCAGCGGCACGATCGACTGGCTCAACGGGCGGCTGACCGCCGACGCGGCCGTGCAGCGGATCCGCGTCGCCGCCGAGAAGCTCCTCAGCTGACTCCACCGCGGCTCCTTGACAGCCTTCGGAGCCCGGTATGACGATGACCACACCCGCAGGTAGAACGCGTTCTATCAAGTCCCGCAGGAAGGCCTGAACCGCATGTCGACCGAAGAGTTCCGGGCCAAGGCCCTGGCCTGGCTCCAGCAGAACGCCAAGCCGTTCGACGAGAACGAGCCGGGCGGCGGTGGCGCCACGCTCGAGGAGTCCAAGGCCTTCCAGAAGGGCCTGTGGGAGGCCGGGCTCGCCGGCATCACCTGGCCGAAGGAGTACGGCGGCCAGGGGCTCGGCACCGCCGAGCAGCTCGCCTTCAACGAGGTGGCCGCCAACTTCCGGCTGCCGGTCGGCCCGTTCGTCATCGGCCTGGGCATGCCCGCGCCCACGCTGCTCGAGTTCGGCACCGAGGAGCAGAAGAAGCGCTACATCCCGCCGATGCTGCGCGGCGACGAGATCTGGAGCCAGCTGTTCTCCGAGCCCAGCGGCGGGTCGGACGTCGCGAGCCTGCAGACCTCCGCGACGAAGGTCGAGGGCGGCTGGCTGATCAACGGCCAGAAGGTGTGGACCTCCGGTGCCCAGTTCAGCGACTTCGGCGCCGTGCTGGTGCGCACCGACCCGACGCGGCCCAAGCACCAGGGCATCACGATGTTCATCGTCGACCTGCACCACCCCGGCGTCACCGTGCGCCCGCTGGTCGTGGCCACCGGCGACGCGCCGTTCAACGAGGTCTTCTTCGACGACGTCTTCGTCCCCGAGGACGCGGTCATCGGCGAGGTGAACAACGGCTGGGCCGTGGCCGTGGCGATGCTGCGCTACGAGCGGGTCACCATCGGCACCGGTGTCCGCGGGCGCTCCAACCCGCTGGGCTACGACGCGCTGGTCGAGCTCGTCCGCGCGCGGGGTCTGGACTCCGACCCCTCGGTGCGCCGGACGCTCGCCCAGGTGTACGCCAAGGAGAGCGCCATGCGCACCTATGCCTCGGTGCTGCACCAGGAGGCCAAGGCCGGCATACCGATCGGCGCGCGCGGCTCGGCGGCCAAGCTCGCCGGCGCCGTCTTCCCGCTGTGGGTCGCCGACCTCGTCCAGGAGATCTTCGCCGAGGAGCTCGCGCTGCAGACCCCGGACACCCTTCCCCTGACCCGGGCGATCCTGGCCGCTCCGGGCTACGCGACGGCCGGTGGCTCCAACGAGATCCAGCGCAACATCATCGCCGAGCGGGTCCTGGGTCTGCCCAAGGACGCCGGCGTGGACAAGAACATCCCCTTCAACCAGCTGAAGCTGTCCAAGTGACCGCCGCGCCCGCCCGAGGAGCAAGCGACGTGACCCTCATCGACACCGACGACCAGCGCGACCTGGCCAGCAGCGTCTCGCGGTTCGTCTCCGGCCAGGCGCCGATGTCCGCCGTCCGGGAGACGATCAAGTCCGAGGCCTCCTTCGACCCCGCGGTCTGGCGGCGGCTCAGCCAGGAGCTCGGCATCGCCGGCCTGGCCATCCCCGAGGAGTACGGCGGCTCCGGCGCGACGTGGTCCGACCTGGTGGTGGCGGTGCGCGCGCTCGGCGCCGGCCTGGTGCCGACGCCGCTGTTGGCCACCAGCGTCCTGGCCGCCGGCACCCTGCTGGCCCTGGACGACGAAGAGGCCCGCCGCGAGTGGCTGCCCCGCTTCGCCGAGGGCAGCGCGATCGGCACGCTCGCCGTCAGCGAGGGTGGCCGCGGCTGGGTGCCGGTCAACCCGTCCTGCGTCGTCGACGACGGCACGGTCACCGGCACCAAGACCGGCGTCCTCAACGCCGCCGAGGCCGACGTGCTGCTCGTCAGCACCGCCGACGGGATCGTCCTGGTGGAGAAGGACGCGCCGGGCCTGACGGTGACGCCGGTCGAGGGCCTGGACCTGACCCAGGGCCTCGCCACCGTGACCCTCGAGCGGACGCCGGGGCGCCTGCTCGCCGGGGACGCCGCGGTCGCCCTGGACACGGTGCTCGACGTGGCCAACCTGGTGCTGGCCAGCGAGCAGGCCGCGGCGACCAAGGCGTGCCTGGACATGACGACCGAGTACGCCAAGATCCGCTACAGCTTCGGCCAGCCGATCGGCATCTACCAGGGCGTCAAGCACCCGCTGGCGAACATCTACACCGACTGGGCGCTGACCGACGCCGCCGTCCGCAAGGCGTCGGAGTCGTTCGCCGCCGGCAGCGAGACCGCCTCGCTGGACGCCGCCGTGGCCCGGCACCTGGCCTCCAGCGGCTACATCGAGGCCGCCAAGCAGACGATGCTGCTGCACGGCGGCATCGGCTTCACCTGGGAGCACGACGCGCACCTCTACTACCGCAACGCGATCACCGGCAACGTGCTGCTGGGCGGGCCGACCTTCCAGCAGGACCGCATCGCCGAGAAGCTGGGGGTCTGACCGCCGTGTACCCGGGCACCTGGGCGCAGCAGACGCCGGACAAGACCGCGATCGTGATGGCCGGCTCCGGCCGGTCCCTCACGTACAAGGAGCTCGACGACAACAGCCGGCGGACGGCGCACTTCCTGCGCGACACGCTGGGGCTGAAGACGGGGGACTCCATCGTCGTCCTGAGCGACAACGTGCCTGAGACGCTGGAGCTGTACTGGTCCGGCGTGCGCATCGGGCTGTACGTGACGTTCGCGAACAGCCACCTGGCCGCCCCCGAGGCCGACTACATCATCGAGAACTCGGGCGCCCGGGCGCTGTTCGTGTCGGCGGGCCTGTCCGACCTGGCGTCGAAGCTGCAGGCGAACGGTGTCGAGCGTCGGCTGATGTTCGGCGGGACGATCGAGGGCTACGAGAGCTACGAGGAGGTGCGCGACGCCGCGTCGGACGAGCCGCTGGTGGACCAGCCGCGGGGCGACACGATGCTCTACTCGTCGGGCACCACGGGGCGGCCGAAGGGGATCAAGCGTCCGCTGACCGGCCAGCAGGTGACCGAGATGAGCAACATGTCGGCGGTGCTGCAGCTGCTCTACGGCATGACGGAGGACACCGTCTACCTCTCGCCGGCGCCCGCGTACCACGCCGCGCCGATGGCATTCATGGCCGCCGTCCAGTCCCTCGGCGGCACCGTGGTCATGATGGAGAAGTTCGACCCCGAGGGCGTCCTCGAGGCGATCCAGCGGTTCGGTGTCACCGAGACCCAGATGGTGCCGACACACTTCGTCCGGATGCTCAAGCTGCCGGAGGACGTGCGCAACGGCTACGACCTGTCGTCGCTGAAGATGGTCATCCACGCGGCGGCGCCGTGCCCGCCGGACGTCAAGCGGGCGATGATCGACTGGCTCGGGCCGATCATCATGGAGTACTACTCCTCCACCGAGGCGGCCGGTTCGACCTTCATCGACTCGGCGACCTGGCTGGAGCACCCCGGCTCGGTGGGCAAGCCCACGACCGAGGGCGCGCTGCACATCTGCGGGCCGGACGGCACGGAGCTGGGCCCGGGCGAGGTCGGGATCGTCTACTTCGCGTCGCCGACCGGCGAGCGGCCGTTCAGCTACCACGGTGACGAGGAGAAGTCGCTGAGCGCTCAGCACCCCGAGCACCCGGGCTGGACCACCGTCGGCGACCTCGGTTACGTGGACGAGGACGGGTTCCTCTACCTGACCGACCGCTCGACGTTCATGATCATCTCCGGCGGGGTCAACATCTACCCGCAGGAGATCGAGAACGTCTTCACCCTGCACCCGAAGGTGTCCGACATCGGCGTCATCGGGGTGCCGGACCCGGAGATGGGCGAACGGGTGGTGGCCTTCGTCGAGCCCGCGGAGGGCGTCGAGGGCACTCCGGAGCTCGCCGCGGAACTGGCGGCCTTCGCCCGGGAGCAGCTGTCCGGCTTCAAGGTGCCCCGGGAGTTCCACTTCCGCGACACCCTGCCCCGCACGCCCACCGGGAAGATGGTGAAGGGCAAGCTCCGCGACGAGTACGCCACCTCCGTGAGCTGACGTCCCCACCCGCCACCACATCGACGGCCACACGAGCCTCCAGGAGTATCTGCATGACCGAAGCACTGATCATCGACGCTGTGCGCACCCCGCGCGGGACCGGCAAGGTGGGCAAGGGGGCCCTGGCGCACATGCACCCCCAGCACCTCGCGGCCACCGTCCTCAAGGCCCTGAAGGAGCGGAACGACCTCGACACCTCCGACGTCGACGACATCATCTGGTCCACCTCGTCGCAGAAGGGCAAGCAGGGCGGCGACCTGGGCCGGATGGCCGCGCTCGACGCCGGCTACGACGTCAAGGCCTCCGGGGTCACGCTCGACCGCTTCTGCGGCGGCGGCATCAGCGCCGTGAGCCTCGCCGCGGCCCAGGTCATGTCCGGCATGGAGGACCTGGTCGTCGCGGGCGGCACCGAGATGATGTCGGGCACGGCCGCCCTGGCCCAGGAGGAGCGGGCGGCGGGGCTGCGGATGTACGGCATGGGCGCGGGCAACGCCCGGCTGCAGAAGGTGCACCCGCAGTCCCACCAGGGTGTGTGCGCCGATGCGATCGCGAGCCTCGAGGGCATCGGCCGCGAGGACCTGGACGCCCTCGGCCTGCTCAGCCAGCAGCGCGCCGCGGTGGCCATCGCCGAGGGACGGTTCGACAAGAGCCTCGTGCCGGTGCTCGACGACGACGGCAACGTCGTCCTGGACAGGGACGAGTACCCGCGTCCGCAGACGACGGCCGAGGGGCTGGCTGCGCTCAAGCCCGCGTTCACCCAGATCATGGAGATGCCGCTGGACGAGGAGGGCAACACCGCCCGCGGGCTGATCAACCAGAAGTACCCGGAGCTCGACATCCAGCCGGTCCACCACGCCGGCACCTCGTCCGGCGTCGTCGACGGCGCCGCAGCGGTCCTCCTGGCCTCTCGCGCCTACGCGGAGGAGCACGGCCTGACTCCGAGGGGCCGCGTCGTGGCCACCGCGAACGTCGGAGACGACCCGACCCTGATGCTCAACGCGCCGGTGCCCGCGGCCAAGAAGGTGCTGGCGAAGGCCGGGCTCACGAAGGAGGACATCGACCTCTGGGAGATCAACGAGGCCTTCGCCGTCGTCGCCGAGAAGTTCATCCGGGACCTGGAGCTCGACCGGGACAAGGTCAACGTGAACGGTGGCTCGATCGCTCTCGGCCACCCGATCGGCGCCACCGGCGCCATCCTGATCGGCACGCTCCTCGACGAACTCGAGCGCACCGGCGGTCGCTACGGGCTCGTCACCATGTGCGCGGCGGGGGGCATGGCCCCGGCCATCATCATCGAGCGCCTCTGAGGCGGTCCTGGTGAGCGCGGGGCGGTTGGAGCGCGACCGCCCCGCGTTCCGCCGGGTCAGAAAGGCGGCGGCTCCTCGTCCACCGGGGCCGGTTCCGGTGGGCCGGGTGGCTCGGACAGCACCCGCCATCCGGGTGGGCGGCTGACCCGGGTCACCCCGGACGGCGTGATGACGGTGAGCACGCCGTCGTCGCTCAGGGTGTGCGTCCACCCCTCTGCGTGGGTCTTCAGCCGGTGGTGCCGGCGACACAAGCAGCACAAATTCGCGCAATCGGTCGCGCCGCTCGCGCCGTGCGGGATCACGTGGTCGAGGTCGGCCCATCCGGCGCTCACGCTGCAGCCGGGATGCCGGCAGGTGCGATCGCGGGTGACGAGGAATCGGCGCTGGCGGGTCGAGGGGCTGTAGCGGTCGACCGCGGGAGGCGCGGTGAGGACCGGGCACCCGCACGGCGACCCTGGGTGCTCAGGGCACCCGCGGGCGGCGAGGCGCTCGATCTCGGGGCGTCCCGTGACGGCGAGGAGGCGACCGCACGAGTCGGTGATGGCGATGTCGAGACTGCCGCCGGTCGGTACCTGGAGCCCTCCGGGGCAGAGCGCGTCGAGCTGCTCGAGGAGTTCCCGCAGGTGGGCGGCGGTGATCGCTTCTCCGTCCACCTCGCCCACCGGGGCGGGAGCCAAGGGGGGCGCCCCGGCGGGCCGGAAGGCGGCCGGCAGCGGTGCACCCGAGTCGAGGAACCCGCCGACGGTGAGCGCACCGAGCGGGGCGACGACCGTCAGGTGCGCGACCACCGACGGCCGCTCCTGCCACGGGCGCAGGAGCAGATCGATGCCGGCGCCGACGCGGAGCATCCCGAGGGGGCGTTGATCGCCGGCCTCCCGGGCGGCGTGGGCATGCGCATCGAGCGTCCGCCGGCAGGCCACCGCCTCGGAATGCGGCATGCGCATGGTCAACTCGCTCATGCCGTCACCCGTCCGCCGGACCTCCACGTCCGCCGCGCGGCGCTTCAGCTTCCGGCGCCGTTCGTGCGCCGCCTCGTCGCGGGCCATCAGCTCGCGGCGTACCAGCTCGCGCAGCTGCCGCACCGAGAGGTCGGTCGCCACCGGGAGGACAGCGGCTTCGACCGCGGCCACGACCGCCGGGTCGCTGTCGTCCGCCGGGCGTCCCAGCTCCGCCGCGATCGCCCGGGCCCGGGACCAGTCCAACCGCCCCGTTGCCAGCTCGTCCCGGGTGGCGGGCAGCCGGGTCGCCAGGATCTGCGCCTGGCCCAGCAACTCGACCGCCGCCGTCCAGCTCGTGTTGAGCACCAGCGCGAGTTCGTCGACCGCGAACTCGCTCGTCCCGTCGGGCCCTACCTCGGCGGCTCGGGCCCGCCCTGGGCGAGGGTCGTCCGCGGCGGGTCGGTCGTGCGCGATGTCGAGGACCAGGTCGAGCTTCAGTGCCGCCAGCTGTGCCTCGGCGGCGGTGATCTGCTCAAGCAGCTGCGCGGACTCGGCCGACGAGCGACGCCGCGGCAACCAGTCGGCCAGCTTCTCCGTGCCCGGCCACGGATCAGGGTCGACCAGCTCCCACGGCGACGGCGTGGGATCGACCGGCGTGACGGTCACGCCGACGGCGAACCCGGTCGATGACATGGCCTGAAGCTAAACCTGGGGTACGACAATTCCGGCGCTGAGCACGGAGACCGGCCGGTAGAGGTAACCGGTGGCAACGGCGTCCGGCTCCGCGATCACCTGAGCGGCGCATCGCGGCGTGTGGTCATGTCGGTCTCGTGACGATGCCGCGAACCCCGGACACGAACAACACGTGGTCGGTAGGTTTGCGATCCAGATCACATGTCGCGCCGCCCGAGGGAGACTCTCGTGCAGGAGTACTCCAGCCCCGCCACGTTCGACGTCCCGTCCACCGCCGCGCTCCCGGACGCGGTCACCGAGCATGCCGAACGGACGCCCGACCGGGTGACCCTCAGCCGCAAGGTCGGCGACCGGTGGGCGCCGGTGACCAGCGCCGAGTTCGCCGACCAGGTCGCGGCCCTGGCTCGCGGCATGATCGCCGCCGGCGTCCAGGCCGGGGACCGGGTCGGCATCCTGAGCAGGACCCGGTACGAGTGGACCCTGGCCGACTACGCGGTCTGGACCGCCGGCGGCGTCCCGGTGCCGATCTACGAGACGTCGTCGGCCGAGCAGGCGCAGTGGATTCTCTCCGACTCCGGCGCGGTGGCGGTCGTCGTCGAGAACGCGGACCACCAGGCGCTCGTCGAGTCGGTGCGCACGGAGCTGCCGGCGCTCCGGGATGTCTGGCAGATCGAGGCCGGCGACCTCGACGCCGTGTCGGCCCGGGGCGAGGGCGTCGGACCGGAACAGCTGGCCGAGCGACGGGCGACGCTGTCGGTCGACTCGCTCGCCACGATCATCTACACCTCCGGCACGACCGGGCGGCCCAAGGGCTGCGGGCTCACCCACGGCAACTTGCTCTACGTCGCCGAACTGGCGCCCACCGTCATCCCGGCGATGCGCGACACGGACGCGAGCTCGCTGCTCTTCCTGCCCCTGGCGCACGTCTTCGCGCGGATCATCGAGATCAGCTGCATCCAGAACGGCGCCCGCCTCGGCCACACCAGCGACCTCGCCGACCTGCTCACCGACCTGGACACCTTCAAGCCGACGTTCCTCGTGGCGGTCCCGCGAGTCTTCGAGAAGGTCTACAACGGCGCGCGGCAGAAGGCGCACGGTGACGGCAAGGGCGCGATCTTCGACCGGGCCGAGCGCGTGGCGGTGTCCTGGTCGAGGGCCCAGGACACCGGCGGCCCCGGCCTGCTGCTCAACCTGCAGCACAAGCTGTTCGACGCCCTCGTCTACGGCAAGCTGCGGGCGGCCATGGGCGGCGAGGTCCGGTACGCGCTGTCCGGTGGAGCCCCGCTCGGCGAGCGGCTCGGCCACTTCTTCCGCGGCATCGGCGTGACCATCCTCGAGGGGTACGGGCTGACCGAGACCAGCGGACCGGCCACGGTCAGCGGACCCGATGCGCTGAAGGTCGGGACCGTCGGCCGCCCGGCACCGGATTCGGCGGTCCGCATCGCCGACGACGGCGAGATCCTGGTGCGCGGTCCCCAGGTGTTCACCGGCTACTGCAACAACCCGGAGGCCACCGCCGAGACGATGCGCGACGGCTGGTTCGCCACCGGGGACATCGGCGAGATCGACGCCGAGGGCTACGTGACGATCACCGGGCGGATCAAGGAGCTGATCGTCACCGCCGGCGGCAAGAACGTCTCCCCCGCGATCCTCGAGGACGCCATCCGTGCGCACCCCCTGGTCAGCCAGTGCATGGTCGTGGGTGACAACCGGCCGTTCATCGCTGCGCTGATCACCCTCGACGTCGAAGCGCTGCCCGGCTGGCTGGAGAGCAAGGAACGCCCTGCGGACACGCCGCTGACCGACCTGGTGCGCGACCCGGAGGTCGTCGCGGAGATCCAGGCCGCCGTGGACAGCGCGAACAAGAAGGTGTCGAAGGCGGAGTCCATCCGGTCCTTCGAGATCCTCCCGATCGAGTGGACCGTCGAAGGTGGCCAGCTCACGCCGTCGCTGAAGCTGAAGCGCTCGGTCGTCATGAAGGAGTTCGCCGGCGAGGTCGAGAAGATCTACGCCGGCTGAGCGCCCCTCTGACGGCGGAAGGCCCTGCCCCGGCGGAACCGACGGGTAGGGCCTTCCTGCTGCTCCCCCGACTGGACTTGAACCAGTAACCCTGCGATTTGATCTTGAGGCGTTTGCTCGCGTTGACCCGCGCTGAATACGCAGGTCGGAGGCGGTGCGAAGCGTTGGCTGCGACGGCTGGTGACGGCTGGTTGCGGGAGTATTGGATGCCTAAAGAGTGCCTGTTGCAGGGGCCGCCGCCAGTGACGATCACCGGCCCGGAGCCTTGGTGGACGCCCTGGATCCACTCATCGCTACTGACTCCACCCTTCCTCGAAGGCGCCTGCCGCGGGCAGCGTGACACCCGCGACTGACGTCCCGTGGTCGAGATCGCGACAGGACCGGAGCATGTGTCGGCGCTCCCCCATGGACGACAAGGCCTGACGGCGAGACTCCCCTCGACCGAAGCTTCGGCACACGCCTGGTCGAGGGCCGCCACATCCCGATTCTCGGCGGGGTGTCACCAAATGGCCCCGAATAGCGCCTTCTCCCGGTGAGAGCGACTACTCACCAGCGGGAGCAGGGATGTGCGGTCAGGGCCGTGCCCCGTGGGGTGGTGTAGATCGTCCGCGTGCTGCTCTGCGGTGTTGCTGACTATGCCGTCTGCAGGGCGGGCTGGTCGATCACCTCGCTGGGGTCGGTGCAGCGGGGCTCGAGAGCGGTCGGCTCGGGCGGGTTGAGCAGAGCCATGGAGGCTTCGGAGAGGTAGCGGCGGTCGGAGACCTGCCACTCGTCGTGGGCCTCGATCAGCACGCAGCTGGCCAGCCGGAGCAGGGCGGTGTCGTCGGGGAAGATGCCCACGACGTCGGTGCGCCGCTTGACCTCCTTGTTCAGCCGCTCCAGCGTTATCTTGAGCCGCGCCGAGGGTGTCCGGCATGTAGCTGACG
>NZ_LWUA01000169.1 GCF_005222955.1 Blastococcus sp. CCUG 61487
GCGCGGAGGTCGCCG
The DNA here is from genome assembly GCF_005222955.1 of Blastococcus sp. CCUG 61487. GTDB lineage: Bacteria > Actinomycetota > Actinomycetes > Mycobacteriales > Geodermatophilaceae > Blastococcus. Next base: position 16 of record NZ_LWUA01000169.1, read on the forward strand.
CCGAGCGGCTGGCCGAGCGCCGGGGCGCCGCCGAGCAGCAGGAGGACTCCGACGTCGCCCTGGTCACTGCGCACCAGGACGCCGTCGCCGGGCACGCCGCCGCCGCCGCCCACGTCACCGAGCTGACCGCCGCCGAGCGCGAGGCCGAGCGCGATCGCGCCTCCTGGCAGGCCCGTCGCGACGCCCTGGCCCTGGGCCTCGCCCCGGCCGACGGCGCGGCCGCCGTCCTCGGCGCGGGGCTGCCCGGTGTCCTCGGCCCCGTGGCCGAGCGGATCACCGTCCACCCGGGCGACGAGGTGGCGCTGGCCGCCGCGCTGGGCGGCATGGCCGATGCGGTGGTGGTGTCCGGGGTGGCCGAGGCCGCGGCCGCGCTGGCCCACCTCGCCGATGGCGACGGCGGACGGGCCGGGCTCCTGGTGACCGGCGGCCTGCCGCCGGTGCCGCGTGAAGGCTGGCCGGAGCTGCCCGCCGGTGCCCGCTGGGCGCTCGATGCCGTGGCCGCGCCCGCCGAGCTGGAGCCTGCCCTGGCCCGCGCGCTGGAGCGGGTCGCGCTCGTGCCCGACCTGGCCGCGGCGGTCGACCTGGTGCGCATCCACCCGCGGGTGCGGGCGGTCACCGCCGACGGCGACCTGCTCGGCGCCGACTGGGCGCTGGGCGGGCAACGCGACGCCCCGTCCAACCTCGAGGTGCGCGCCCGCGTCGATGAGGCCGACCGCGAGCTCGCGGCCGCCGTCACCCGTGCCGCCGAGCTGGCCGACCAGCTGGCCGCCGCCCGTGAGGTCGCCCGCGCCCGTTCGGCCGACGTCGACGCGCGCTGACCGCGCGGCAGGCCGCGGACGAGGGCCGGTCGGCCGTCGCCGCGGAGCTCGCCGAGCTGGGTGCCGCCGCCCGTTCGGCCACGGCCGAGGCCGAGCGGCACGAGGCCGCCCGTGTCCGCGCCGAGGCGGCCCTCGAGCAGGCCCAGGTGGCGCTGTCGGACCTGGAGCAGCGGCTGGCCGAGGCGCAGCAGGCGCCGATGGAGGAGGAGCCCCCGACCGAGGAGCGCGACCGGCTGCGCGCGGAGGTCGCGGCTGCCCGTCAGGGGGAGACGGAGGCGAGGCTCGCCGTCCGCACCGCCGAGGAACGGGCGCGGGCCCTGCACGGCCGCGCGGAGTCCCTCCGCCGCCAGGCGCGGCAGGAACGCGCCGCCCCGCGAGCGCGCCGCGGC
>NZ_LWUA01000170.1 GCF_005222955.1 Blastococcus sp. CCUG 61487
CGGTGGCCGAGGTGGCCCGAGGGCGCACCAGTCTCGCGGAGGTCGCGACGGCGGTCGCCGACGGCGCCCGCGCCGCGCTGGACCGCACCCCCGAGCAGCTGGCCGCGCTGCGGGATGCCGGGGTGGTCGACGCCGGCGGCGCCGGGCTCTGCCTGGTCCTGGACGCGCTGGTCACCACCGTGACCGGGGTGGAGCCCGCCCGGCCGCCGCTGGCCCGCCG
>NZ_LWUA01000171.1 GCF_005222955.1 Blastococcus sp. CCUG 61487
GCGGCGCGCGGCCGGCCGTGACTGGGAGGTGGAGGGCACCGGCTTCTGGCAGGTGCACCGACGCGCTGGTCGACGCGGTGCGGGCTGTTCGGCGGCGCGCTCGCGCCGGGAGTGACCGAATCCGGCCGGGTGGTCTGCGTCGAAGCCGACCCGGGAGCCTGCGCGGCCGCCGACGCCAACCTCGCGGACCTGCCGCAGGCCGAGGTCTGGCAGGGCGAGGTGGACGTC
>NZ_LWUA01000172.1 GCF_005222955.1 Blastococcus sp. CCUG 61487
GCGGCCGGCGTGCTGGCGCTGGCCTTCCCCCTGCACCCGCCCGGCAAGCCGGAGAAGAGCCGCGCACCGGAGCTCACCGGTGTCCGGGTCCCGCTGGTCGTGATCCAGGGCGAGACCGACGCGATGGGCCGCCCCGAGCTCGTGGCCGCGGAGCTCACCGGCCTCGGGCACGCATCGGTCTACGCGGTCCCCGGCGACCACTCGCTGAAGAAGAACGTCGACCTGGTCGCGGCGGCCGCGCTCTCCTGGCTCACCGAGGTCCTGCCCGCCTGAGTTCGGCAGCGGGGTGTGATCTCCCGGGCGCGAGTCGACGCACCGCGGCGCGGGTCAAGCCGCGCCGCACGAC
>NZ_LWUA01000173.1 GCF_005222955.1 Blastococcus sp. CCUG 61487
GCAGCGCGTCCACCGCCTCGGGAGGCAACGAACCGAGGGTGGCCACAGGGGCACCGGAGTCCAGCCGGGCCACCGAGTGGTCGCCGACGCGGATCCGCTGCTTGACCGCGGTGCCGCCGGTCGCCGGGATCGGCACCAGCCGGACCCGCCCGGCGAGCAGGTGGCGCAACCGCGCGGCGCCCTCGTCGTCGCACATCGGGGCGATCAGCACCACCTGGCGGGACGTCGCCGCGGCCGCGATCACCGCGGCCAGCGCGGCGC
>NZ_LWUA01000174.1 GCF_005222955.1 Blastococcus sp. CCUG 61487
GACCTGCGCGCGCAGCGGCTCGACGGCATGGCCGCCGAGCTGGCCGCCGGCCTCGAGGACGGCTGCGCGTGCCCGGTGTGCGGTGCGGCGGAGCACCCGTCGCCCGCGGTGCCGGGCGGGCCGCTGGTCACCCGGGAGCAGGAGGACGCGGCGCGCGTCGCCGCCGAGCAGGCGGAGGCGCGCTGGACCGCTGCCCACGAGGTCGCCGCGACGACGGAGCGGGAGCTCGCCGCCTGCCGGGCGCAGGCGGGCACCGAGCCGATCGCCGCGCAGGAGACGGAGCTCGCCGCCACGGTCATCGAGCAGCGCACCACCCAGGAGCTCGCCGCGGGCCTGGCGTCCGCGCGAGCCGTCCTCGAGGCGGCACGAGCCCAGCGGGAGGCCGAGTCCGGCGCCCTCGCGGCCGACCGCGAGGAGCTCGGTCGGCAGCAGGCGGCGGTGACCGCGCTCCGCTCGGCGCTCGCCGACGTCACCGCGCAGCTCGCCGCGGCTCGCGGCGAGGACGCCGACCTGCCGGCGCGGATCGCCCGGCTCGGCGACGAGGCCCAGCGGTGCGAGGCCCTGGTGGCCGCGGCGGCCGAC
>NZ_LWUA01000175.1 GCF_005222955.1 Blastococcus sp. CCUG 61487
CACGACGCTCTTCCGATCACCAATTGCGAGGTTCGGGAAATTGATGACGAGACAGTTGATCGGCGCACCGTAAGCCCTGGGCAAAAAAACGGGCCTCCAGCCCGAAGCCAGTTATTCGGGAACGGCGTGCGCATCTCATCATGGCCTGGCCGCAACAGCGGCCCACTCGCGAGAGGCCGGATACATTTATGCAAACTGTTCGACATCGGCTTAAAGGCTCTTGCA
>NZ_LWUA01000176.1 GCF_005222955.1 Blastococcus sp. CCUG 61487
CGCGGCTCTCCCCGACCTGCCGACGACGTCCTGACGACGGCGCTCACCGCGCTGACCGACCGCGCGCTGCTCTGGGGCGACGACGTGCTGCGCGCCCCCGACCCGGTGCGCCGCGCGGTCCGGCACCCCGCCGGGCTCGGCCGGCGCGCGGTCGACCTACGGGTGCAGCTGCCGGCCGATCTCCCCGCGACCCTGGCGGAGCTGCCGCCGAGGAGCG
>NZ_LWUA01000177.1 GCF_005222955.1 Blastococcus sp. CCUG 61487
CGGGACGCGCGCCTGCGACTGGGTCCCAGGCTGCTTCTATCTGATACGAAAATCGGCTATCGACCAGGTCGGCCTCTTCGATCCGCGGTTTTTCGTCTATTATGAGGAGGTCGATCACTGCCGCCGGATCCGGCAAGCGGGTTGGCAGGTCACCTATTTCGGTGATGCGACGGTCGTTCATATCGGCGGCGAGAGCGCAAAGGCGGATGACCGGCTGACCGCCA
>NZ_LWUA01000178.1 GCF_005222955.1 Blastococcus sp. CCUG 61487
GCAGGGCGGCGCGCTCGATCAGCTGCGCCGGGTCGGCGGAGGTGAGCAGAACCAGCAGCCCCGGGGACGAGGTGCCGTCCATGTAGCTGCGCCGGGCGAAGGCGGCGAGCTCTCCGCGGGCGGCGTCCACCGACGCGGTTGCCTCGTCCGCTGTCGCCCGGGCGTCCGCGGCCGCGGCACGGGCCTCCGCCAGCCGGGCGCGCTCGCCCTCGTGCCGG
>NZ_LWUA01000179.1 GCF_005222955.1 Blastococcus sp. CCUG 61487
AGCAGCTCAGAGGCCGCCCTCAGTGCGTCTCCGAACGGGGTGCCGGGGGCCACCCGCTGGGCCATCTCCGAGCCGAGCGGGTCGGTGCTCGGCGGCGGGGTGGTCGGGGTGTCGTCGTAGAGCACCCACTGCCCGGTGGCCAGCCGCGCCTGGGTGGAGGACGACGTCGACTCGGCCCAGTGGAGCCTGCCTGTGACGAGCTCCTGGTAGATGGCGAGCGCCATGGGGATCCCTTCGGTCGGGGTCAGCGACGCCGGCGGGCGACGGCGTGGACGAGGTGGTCGGTGGTGCGGACCGCAGCCACCGCGGTGGCCGCGGTGGCGAGGGAGACGGCGAGCACGGCGGGGGCGTCGCGCCACCAGCCGGCACGCCGGGCGGGGTTGGCCAGCGCCCCCCAGCGGACGCCTGTCCACATCAGCCAGCGGGTCGTGAAGCCGACCCCGGCTTCGCGCATGACCCGCCGGAAGAGGCCGTCGGTCTCTCGCGCGTCGACCGGCGGCCGGCACCAGCAGTGCCGGTGCTGGGCCAGCTGGACGCACAGGTAGTCGTGCAGCACCGCGGCCTTCTCGTAGGCGCCGTGCGGAGGGAGCAGCGCCCAGAACAGCCTGGGCACGGTGGCCAGGTCGGTGGGGAAGTCGGAGGGGATGCTGATGACGTCGACCTGGCCGACGTAGTCCGTGGCGCCGACGGTGGCGTACTGGCCGGCGCCGAGGTAGCGCAGCACCGGCCCGGCGGCGAAGGGCATCAGGACGGCTCCGGCGACCGCGCGGCGTGAGCTTGCTGCGTCTCGATGTGGTCGCGGACGATCCGGTAGGACAGCCCGGCGCCGAGCAGCCGCGTCGCCTCGGCCTTGGCGGCCGGGAAGAGCGCGACCAGGTCGGCGAGGTCGTCGACCGTCTGCTGCGACCACACGTCGGCGCGCGTGCGCTTGCCCTGCAGCCACGGCCCGACGACGGCCAGCCCCGCCAGGGCGACCCCGACCTTCATGTCGAGCCAGCCGGCCGCCGTCGGGGACACCGTGGCGATCAGGCCGCAGACGGCGGCCCAGCGGGCCTTCAGCGCAGCAGGCTCTGCGTAGCGGAGGTACTGGAGCGCGTCGGCCGCGGCCGTCCACAGGCGGTTGAGCACGGGCAGCTCCTCGGGCGGTAGGGGCCGCTCAGCAGAGCAGCGGCAGGGCGCAGACGATGTCTCCGAGCAGGCCCCGGTCGGTGCGCTCGGGCGGGACCGGGGTCGGGCTTGCTGTGGCGGGCGGCGCCGGGGTGGTCGGCGGTGGCGAGGACGGCGCCGGGGCGGCAGCCGGGGGCTCCGAGGAGCCGCCGGACGCCGGCGGGGGCTGGAGCGGGCCGGGAGCCGGGGCGGTCGGGCCAGGCGGCGGCTCGGCTCCGGGTAGAGGCGGAACGCCGGGCTCGTCGCAAGCCAGCGCCTCCCGCAGCTCTTCCAGGTCGGACGGGCCGGCCGGCATCTGGCCCAGCACGGAGCACAGGTACCTGCGGACCTCGGCGTCCCGGGCGGCGCTCTGGTCGCGCTCCTGGTCCCGCTGGCGGGTGCGCTCCGCCCGCTCCTGCTCGAGCAGGTCCAGGCGCTCGTTCACCGCCGCAGACTCCGCGGCCGACCGCTGCGCCTCCTCGTAGGTGGCGTACACGGCCAGCAGCGACACGGCCAGCGCCAGGCCGATGAGGACGAAGGCGATGGCCCGGCCGCGGCGCACCGTCCACCTCGTCGGACGGCGCGCCGGCGGGAGCGGGGCGTTGTCGTCGGGGATGGCCGGCACGGTCACGGCCGGCCACTGGCGGTGCGTCACGAGGCCTCGCTCGGGTGGTCGACAGGAGGGATGGCCTTCGAGGTCAACCCGGCCGCGGCGAGCTCGTCGCGCAGCGCGTAGGAGTAGGCCCGCCAGCGGTCGCGGCTGCGCTCGATGCGCTGCCGCTCCGCGCGCTCCTCGGCGGCTTCCTTCGCCGAGGCGTCGGCGAGGTCGCGGAAGCCGGTCTGCACGTAGTTGCGGCGGGTCGCCAGCGCGGTCACCAGGGCCGCGACGCCGCCACCGCCGAGCAGCGCCAACGCGATGACGATCAGGGTGGGGACAGAACTGCTGTCGACGGCGGCTGCCGCGACGGGCCCGACAGCGCGCATCCGGGCCTACTCCTGTCCGTGAGGGGGCGCCTCCGCAGGCGTGATGGGCTTCGCCAGCAGCACGAGCAGCCACAGCACCGTGAGCGAGAGGGGTTTCGACAGGGCGGGCCACACGACTTGGCCGCCGGTCACCAGCCACGACGCGACGAACGAGGCCGCGACCACCAGGTACCAGACCATGCCGCCGGAGAGCACCCAGGCGAGGAGCTCGCCGGGGCGGGCGAGTGCGTAGATCAGGATGACCGCGGTGGTGAGGTAGATCAGCCCGACGGTCTCGGGGCCGGGGAAGGCCCGGAACACCGCCCAGCTGGGGCTCTGCACCGCGCTGTCGCCGCCGTAGAGCAGGCCGGCGCCGTCGAACAGGGCGACGCCGGCCAGCACGAACCCCACGGCTCGCGCGGTGATGACCCTCACCGGCTGCTGATGCACTTCCCGGGGCCGCGGCGCCATGACAGCGAGCACCGCCGTCAGGCCGGGACGACGACGATGGCGGCGCTGGCGATCGCGTCCGGCTTCTTCTCCGCCCCGTGGTTGTGCAGGGTGACGGCGGTGAACCAGGTGACGTCCACGGTGGCCTGGAAGCCGGGGGCGAGCCACAGCTTCCAGTCGTTGTTCGGGGTGATGAGCGGGTGGCCGGTGCCGTCGCCGCGGACGCCCTTGGAGTAGACGACCGCCCCGGACACCGAGTCGCCGGTGACGGTCAGCACCGCCTTGTGGCCCTCCGGCACGTAGGGGACGGTCAGGTGAACGCCTTCGCCAGCGGGGATCTGCATGGGGTCCTCCAGGACCAGGACGGAGGTGCGGGTGGACGTGCTCCCGGCCGCGGCGCGGCCGGCGTTGGGGTGGTCGGGCATGAGCTCGGCGAGCGCGACACGGCACTCGTGGAAGAACTCCTCGGCCGGGAACGGCGCGGTCTTCGTGGTGCCGGGGTCGGTGCGGCGGCCCGGGTCGCGGTAGCCGTGGTAGGTGAACCCGGACTCACCGCGGTCGGACTCCGCCTTCGTGATGAGCCGCAGTCGGGTCAGCGGCGCCTTGACGGCGCGCCGGTACTGCTGCTGCCGGACGAACGCGAGCGCCCCCTGCCGAAGGAACCCACGCCGCCGCTCGGGACTCATCCGCGCCCAGTCGATGGTGCGGCACACGAACGCGATCGCCAGCGCCCAGTTGTTGGAGCCGGTGGCGTCGTGGAACGCCCCGTGGACGTACTCCACCAACTGCAGGTTGGAGTCGGAGTCGGCGACGTCGTGGTAGGAGCCAGCGGTGGTGCGCCCGCGGATGTACTCGGCGAGGGCCTCGGCGCCCGTGTCGGGGCCGACCGTGTCCATCACACCTTCGGAGGTGTGCAGCACCGTGCACCCGGTGAGCGGCCGAGGCTGCCCGTTGGGCCAGCGGCGCTGGTCGTACCACTGGCGGGTGCCGAGCTTCTTGCCGGTCAGGTAGGCGGCCATCGTCGCTCCTCCGGGCATGGATGGGGCCCGGCCGCCGGACGGCGGTCGGGTGCGGGTGGTGAGGGGACTACTCGGCGGGTGAGGCGCTGGCGGCGGCTCGCTTGCGCGGGGTGCGCTGCGGCTTCGCGCCGGGGCGCGGCTTGGTCCCGGTCGTCGTCTGAGCGGGCTGGCCGGTGGCGGCGGCCAGCTGCTCCTGGGTCTCGCGCAGCTGCTGGGCGAGAGCGCCCATCATCAGGTCGCGGATGATGACCTCGACGTAGGGGCCGGCGACCGGGTGCTGCCGGGCCCGGGCGAGGACCTCGTCGCGGTCGATCTCCACCTGGGCGACCGACTTCGCTGGGGCCTGGGGCTCGGCGGCTCCTGGGGCGTTGCTCACGCGATGTTCCTCGTCTCCTGGTAGGTGGTCAGGTCGGCCACGGCGGCCGGCCCGATGATCAGTCCGGTGCAGCCGAACGGGGCGCCGGGGCGCTCCTCGACGCAGAAGTCCAGCTGCCGCTGTCGCAGCGGCTCGTCCGGGTGCCGGCCGGCCACCTTGGTGGCGATCTGCGCTCGGCCGTTGCCGAGGTCCAGGCCGCACTTGTCGCAGTGGTAGTGGCCGTCGTCGCGCAGGCTCACGGCTTCCCGTCCTTCCTCAGGTCGTCCACCTGGTCGGCGAGCTCCCCGACCGCGCCGACCAGGCGGGAGACGACCGCGTAGAGGTCCACGCCGAGCCCGCTGGAGCCCTGCACCTGCATCTCGGGGTGCACGTCCTGGGCCACCAGGCCGATGTACTCGCGATCGTCGCCCGCGGCGATCAGCTCGTCGGTCTCGACGTCGTCGAAGCCGTGGCGGATCTTCGGCGCCTTCGCCGGCGGCTTCATCCGGTACCGCTTGGGGCGCATCCCGCGCAGCATCGCCAGAGAGCCGGTGGCCTCGCGGATGTTCGTCTTCCCGGCCGCGTCGGACTGGATCTCGTAGCCGGCCGCCCACACGTGCACGAACCCGGTGTCGGGTCCGTCCCGGACCTCGAGGCGGGTGGGTGCTCCCAGCGCGTCGTACCAGGCGCGCAGCGACACCCCGACCGAGCGGGTGTTGACCAGCTTCAGCCGGGCTGACATGTCGAAGTTGCCGGCGTCCGGGGGGATGAACGCCGAGAACGAGGCGGTGTTGTTGCGGAAGATGACCTCGCCGTTGTCGGCGAAGCTCTGGTAGCGGTTCGCGGTGCTGGTGGCGAACATGACGTTGCCGTTGGCGCCGAACCGCTGGAACCGGGAACCGTCGTCGCCCCAGTGGATCATGTCCGTGGGATTGACCCTGAACAGTTCCTTCATGTTCGCGTTCGGGCTGGCCTTGTCCGGCACGTGGATCACGCTGAAGTAGTGGCCGCTGGCCGCCGCGGCGCCGCCGACCTTGACCGCCACCAGCTTGCTGTTGAGGAAGATCTCCTCGTCGGACTCGATCTGGATGTTGTTCCAGGTGGCTGAGGCGCCCGGCACCGGCAGGATCATCTGGATGGCCTGGAAGCCGGAGCCGACGCTGAACGAGCGCACGATCCCGTCGACCCCGGGCTGACCGGATTCGAACCGGACCTCACCGATCGACCCGGAGGCGCCGACGATGACGCGGCGGGTGCCGGGCGGGCCGGTGACGATCTGCCCCATCAGCAGGTTGTTCTTGCCGTCGAGGTGGATCGTGAGCGTCTCGTCGTCGTCGAAGCCCTGCAGCGCGAGCGAGTTCAGCTCGTACCGCTGCCCGGAGTAGGCGCTCGCGACGCGGCCGCCGATGATCAGGTCGAACATTGCGGTACCACCGACGAGCTTGGCGACGGTGAGCGAGGACAGCACCTCGTCGCCGAAGGTGGCCGGCTCCCACGAGTCGCCGTCCCACGCCCATGCGCCGACGATCGGGCCGATGGCCGACTCGCGCTTGAACCAGGGGTCGCCGACCGCCGTGCCCGGCCCGGACGGGTCCTCGAGCGAGAACGACACCTTGTTCTTGCCGTTCGCGGCGGTCATGCCGACCGTGATCTTCTCGACGACCGTCGGGTACAGCTCCCGCTCGGTGATCGCCCCTTCGGCGATCCGCCCAGGGCGCAGCACCGGGGTCGCGCCGTGCAGCTCGAGCTCGACCTCGTCGCCGGCGGCGGGCAGGAAGTGCGAGCCGGCCGCCAGGTCGGGCAGCTCCTCGGCGCCGGGCACGGCGACGGTGAAGGTCCCGGTCGCCGGGTCGGTGTCGGTGACAGTCAGCCGGCGGATGCTGGGGATCTGCCCCCGCACCTCGGCGAGCTCCTCGCGGAGCGCTTCGAGCTCGAGCACCAGCGGGTCGTCGAGGGGCAGCGTCGCGGTCATCAGGCGGCCACCTCCTCGATGGGGAACATCCGGCCGTCACGGGCCAGGCGGGAGCTCCGGCAGCGCACCGTCATCTCGGCGCCGTCGCCGTCACCGACCTCGAGCGGCATGTCCAGCTCGTCGACCACGACGCCGCGGTAGTGGAACCCCGAGGCCGGCCGGTGCAGGACGACGGCCTCGTCGACGTACTGGCCGGCGTCGGGCGGACCGGTGAAGGTGGCGGTCTCGGTGCGGCCGAGCTCGTAGTCCAGGCGGGCGACGGCGGCCTGCATGGCCTGGTCCACGGAGTGGAAGTGCTGGTTGACCAGCGTCGGGGCCGGCCGGGGCCCGTAGCGGCCGCGCGCGTACGTCCGCGACGTCGGGTCCAGGTCCTGGGCGACCGCGCGGATCCGGCCGTCCGGGGACTCGGCGATCACCACGTTGAAGATCGTGTCGGTGTCGATCTTCTTCGTGACCTTGCCGAGCCGGCCGGTGCCCTCCGCGTACATGGCGACCGGCGCATCGGACTGCGGACCCGACATGGCGAACACCGCCTGGCCGGTGCGGTCGTGGAACAGGATGCCGCCCACCGAGGCGGCGAGCTCGCGGGCGGCGTCCCACACGTTGGTGGTCGACGGGTAGAGCAGCGGGCCGCAGGTGAAGCCGGTGCGCATCGCCAGCAGCGTGACCGTCGGGTTGCGCGCGGCCAGCAGCATCCGGATGGCCACCTCGATGGGGGTGCCGGCGCGGACGGTGAGCGCGTTGAGCATCTGCCCCTGGTAGATCAGTGCCCGGTCCTGCCCGGTCAGCCGGATCGTCAGCCCGTCGGGGGTGTCGTCGAGCTCGTGGGAGGTGAGCCCGAAGACGCCGAGCGGGGCGTACTCCCGCTCGCGGCGGCGCGGCGGCCCGAACACGACGCCGCGGTACGGGGCGATCTCGCACTCGTCGGCGTTGAGCAGGTCACCGACGTCGCCCTTGCCGAGGGTCCCGGTGGGGTCGACCAGCGTGCAGCCGACGCTGGCGCGCACCGAGCTCCCCGCCGAGGCCGACACCTCGCCGCCGATCGCCTTCAGCGTGTACGCCCAGGAGCCGCCGTGCAGGATGTCGACCTTCGTCGCGACGGTGTGGCCGCCGCGCGCGGTGCGCGCCCGCTCGGCCTCCGGGGTCCACATCCAGGCCATCAGCTGCCGTCCGGCGCCATCGGGGGAGCGACCTCGACCAGGGGCAGCACGACCTCGTGGGAGTGGCGCAGCGGGGTGTCCTCGCCGGGCAGTGGCTCTTCGCGCTGCTGCGCGTAGTTGATGCTGCCGAAGATGCGGCAGTAGACGGCCTCCCCGAACGGGTCGCGGAGCAGCAGCACGCTGTTGCTGCGCTTCAGAGCCCGGACCTTCTCGAACTCGCCGCGGCCGTTCAGGTCGAGGACGAGGTCCTGGGTGCGGGCCTTCGGCTCGGAGTCGACCAGCAGAGTGGGGAAGCGGTCGCCGGCGGTCTGGAACAGCCCGCCGCCGGTCGGCTCGCTCCAGCCCCACTCGCCGACCGCGATCACCTCGCCGCCCAGCGACGGGTCGGCGATCGACGTCAGCGCGATCGTGCGCGTGCTGAGGGCTGCCTCGGCGATGTTGGACGGCTCGGAGATGACCGCCGGGTCCAGCCCGTAGACCCGGGCCCGGTAGCGGCGCGCCGGCCCGAACGGGATGGTCCAGTCGGCGGCGTTGGTGGTCGCGGCCCGCGGGACGGCGTCGGCGTCGAACACCGGCACCCAGGTGGCGGCGTCCGGGTCCTGCGGGTCGTAGTCGTCGGAGAACTCGAACCGCACGAGGTTCGCCGTGCCGGCGCTGGTCGACACCGACAGCGCCACCGACAGGGTGTCCTCCGACGGTGTCGCGACCAGGTTGGTCGGCGTCGCAGGAAGCGGGACCGCCTGCGACCACGCCCGCGTCGACCACGTCGACCAGCTGACCGGTCCGGCGGTGTCGCGGGCGCGCACGTACATGCGCTTCGGCCCGTTGGCCAGGTGGACCGGGGAGACGATGCCGCGCAGGGTCGGGTTGGTGATCGTCTCGGCCACGAGCGCCTTGTCGCGGTGCGCCCACGGGTTGGTTCCGAGCCCGGGGGTGCCGTCGATGACGGCCTGGTCGAAGACGAGCAGCTGCACCTCCGCCTGGGAGTCCTTCTGCGCGTCCGAGTACGCCCACGCCAGCATCGGGCGCGTCGTGGTCTCCACCGTCGACGCGGGCGACTGCGGGGAGAGACCGCCCGCGACCACCGTGGGCGGGGTGGAGGCGAACCACCGGTACTCCTGCCCGAACGACCACACGCACAGGAACTCGAGCGGGTCGTCGGGGCTCAGGATGGCCATGCGGCGCGCCCAGTCGCCGGAGTTGTTGTAGGCGATCGGCGTGGACGGCTCCGCCCCGCCCCACGGGATCGGCCAACCGAACAGGTCCAGCGTGTAGCCCGCCGGCGACACCCAGTCGGTGATCGCCAGGTCGCGGGCGAAGTCCCAGTCCCGCCGGTACGGGGCCCCAGCCGAGACGGGCACCGGCACCGCCGAGAAGTCGGCGTGGATGCCGCCGAACCCGTCCAAGGTGTACGCCCGGATGACGTCCGGCCCCCAGGACACCACGAGCTTACGGGCGATCAGGTAGGACCAGCGGTTACCGGGCCGCCACACATTCGCCGGCGCACCACCGAACGCGTGGATCGTGCCGTACCCGTCGAGCACGTAGCCGCGGCCCTGGTTGAACGTGTCCCACGACCAGTCGCGGTAGATGCCCTCGAACCAGTAGGGCACCCCGGCGAGCTGGTTGCCGCCCTCGCCGCCGAGGGACAGCAGGTCCGCCCCGCCGAAGGCGTGCACCCCGCCCTGCTTGTCGAGGACGTAGCCCTTCATCTCCGTCCAGTCGTAGACGTGGATGGCGACGGCGACGGGCTGGTCGAGGCGGGTGAACCAGCCGTCCGGCCCGTCGGTGACCGGGGGGCAGTTGTGCGAGTCGATGCGGCCGTTGCCGTGCAACGTGACCCACTGCTCGCGGTCGTCGGGGTTGACGCGGAGGTCGACGACCTGGGCGGCGGCCATCAGCGGCGACTCCTCACCTTGCGGCTGACCTTGGCGTTCCCGGAAGCGATGACCGCGCCGGCCTCCTCGCGGGCGATCGTGCGGATGACCCGCGAGTCGAGCTGGACCACGGTCTTGTGGTCACCGACCGACACCAGCACCGGCGGGGCGGCCACGCCGCGGCTGACGAACCCGCCGGCGGCGTAGTGGCCGGCGGCCGCGGCGGCGCGGCTGCCGGCGAGCTCGGCCAGCTGCGCCTGCGACTGGCGGGCAGCCAGCGCGCCGAACTCTTCGGCGGCCGTTGCCCAGTCGCCGCGGTTGAGGGCCTCCATGCCGGCCGGGGCCTGGGATGCGACGCGCTGGCGAACCATGAACTCGCCGTTCGAGCCGTACATCAGGATGCTGTCCGATGTGCCGGTTCCCGGCCCGTAAATCCAGCCCCCGCCAGCGCGGCGGACGTTGACGCCGGCGCGAGGCTGCACATCTCCGGTCTGGACGGTGTTGACCGTGATCGTCGCCGTGCGGTTCCGGGCCACCCGGTCGATCGCGGCCTCAGCGTCCGCGGTCAACGCCACGACCTCCACCCGGCCATCCGGGAGCGTCGTGACCCTGAACCCGAGGGTCTCCAGCAGCGCGATCTGCTCGGGGGTGGTGGAGGAGACGATCACCGTCTTCGAGTTCGGGACGTTCTGCACCTCCAGGCCCAGCTGCTGGAACGCCGCGGCCGCCACCTGCCCGGCGTCGGTGGTGCCCTGCAGCTTGGCGATGGTCTGCTGGATCGCGGCCGGCGTGTACACCCCGAGCTGCTGGGCGGTGATCATCAGCTGCGCCAGGTAGGCCGCGTCGCCGGCGGTCGCCGCCTCCTCCGCCCCGCGGGACTGGTTTACGGCGATCGCGTGCTGACGCGCCGACTCGGCGGTGGCCATCGTCTGCTGCTCCAGCTGCAGCAGCGCCGCCCGCCCCTCGGCGGACTCCACCCCGTACCGGTTGACCGCATCCGCGGTGCGCTGGATCTGCTGCTCCAGCTGGTTCTGCTGGCCACGCCACGCCAGGTCGGTGTTCGCCGCCTCGAGCGCCTGCCGGGTCTGCTCCGACATGCGCGCGTTCACCGACTGCATCGCCCCGTCGAGCTCGCGCTGCCGGAAGGACAGCACGCTGGTCCAGTGCGCCAGCCGCTCTTGGGCGATCCGCGTGTCCTCATGCCCCCGACCCAGGGTGCGGAGGCGCGTGGCGTAGGTGTTCGTCCACTCGGCTACCTTCGACGTCGCCTGCTCGACCGGGGTCAGCGAGTTCCAGTAGCTGCGGGACGCCTCCTCGGCCTCTTCCAGCGCGCGACTCGTGATCCCCAGGTCGACCTTCAGGTCGCTGACGAACCGGTCCCAGCCGAAGTCGACGCCCTTGTTCTCGCCCGCCCCCTGCCCCGCCAGCTCATCGCGGTAGACCTGCATCTGCCGGCGGGCTTCCTCCGCCGCAGCCCCGCCGGCCCGCAGCTGCTCAGCCCACCGCTGCCCGGTCTGCGTGGCGTTCTGCTGGGCACTGGACAGGAGCGCCACCCCTGCAGCTGCGCCGGCCATCGCGACACCCCAGGGGCCGCCGAGGAACCCGACCAGCCCCGCCCCGGCGGACTGCAGACCCCTGATGCCGACGCTGCCCGCCGTCTGCGCCGCGCGGCTCAGCCCGTGCACGCGGGACGCGAAGCCGTCCACCGCCAGCCCGTACTGGGCGGTGCGCCGGTTGAACTCCGCGATCCCGCCGCGGTAGGCGCCGGTGATCTGGTTGATCGACCCGGTGACGGCCGGCACCTGCCGGTCCAGCGCGGTCGCGATACCGCCGCGGAAAGCCTGCGAGCGGGTGATCGAGCTGTCAGCCAGCGCCATCTGCATCCGGACCGTCTGCCCGAACGTCGTGAACGGGGCGGTCATCCGCCCGGTGAGCCCGGTGGTGGCCCAGTCCCCGGCCCGGCGACCAGCCACCCGGAACGCGACCAGGGCGAGCGCGGCGGTCTGCAACGGCCCGGGCATCGCCCCGAACGCGCCGGCGGCCTTGGAGGCCAGGCTCACCAGCGGGCCAACGGCGTCGAGCGCCAGCTCAGCGGCGTCCGCTGCCACCTCCAGGCCCCCGCCGACAGCGGCCAGCGGCCCGTCGGCTTCGGCCAGCTCGCTGGCGAGCTCCCCAACGGACTTGGCGAGCGGCTCGACGGTGTCCACCGCCTTGCCGGCCAGCTCGCCGAGCCGCTCCACACCGTCGACGGCGACGTCCAGGCCGCGGTCGACCAGGTCGCGTGCCCCGTCGACCAGCGGCTGCCCCAGCTCCCGCCAGGCGGAGGCCACCGCCTCGCGGCGGGCCTGCATCGCCTGCCCGATCCGCGGGGCCATCTCCTGGAAGTGCCCGACCACCTCGTCGGCGGTGGCCAGTGCCCGGTCGGCGACCTCGGGCAGCCGGTCCGCCGCCGCCCGCACCAGCCGCTCCAGTGACGGGGCGGCCCGCTCGAACACGTCGATCTGCACCGTCTCGACCTGGCTCTTGAACGCCTCGATGGCCCCGCCCAGGCCCTGCGCCTTCGCCGCCGCGACGTCGGCGGCAGCGCCCTGCCGGCCGATCGCGGCGGCCATTTGGTCGAAGCCCTCGCCGCCCTCCTTGGCGGCGATACCGGCCAGCCGGGCGGCGTCCGAGCCGAACAGGGTCGAGGTGGCCATCTCGTACTGCTGCTGCGTCATCCGCCCCTGGGCGGTCTGCAGCTGCTCGAAGATGGCCCGCAGCCCGACGAAGTTGCCCTGAGCGTCGTAGGCCGTGAGGTTCAGGTCCGCCATCGCGTCGCGGGCCTGCTTGGACGGCGACTGCACGGCCAGCAGCGCCGACTTCAGCAGCGTGCCGGCGTCGGAGCCCTTGATGCCGTTGTTCGCCAGGATGCCCAGGACGGTGGCGGTGTCCTCGATCGAGATCTTCGCGTTCGCCGCCACCGCCGACGCCTGAGACAGCGCGTCGGCGACGTCGGTGATCTCCGCCGACGACGCGTTGGCGGCGTTGGCCAGCACGTCGGCCACCCGCGCCGCGTCGGAGGCCTCCAGCCCGTAGGCGTTGATCGCGTTGGCCTGGATCTCGGCGGCCCGGGCCCCGTCGATCTGCGCCGCGGCGGCGAGCTGCAGCGACCCCTTCGCCGCGTCCTGCGCTTCCTGCACGCTGAAGTTGGCCTTCGCCAGCTCCGTCATCACCGCCGCGGCGTCCGCGGCGGACGTCGCCGGCAGCGTCAGGTCAGAGCCGAGCTCCTTGGCCGTCTGCCCGACGGCCTTCATCTGCTCCTCGGTGGCGTTCGAGACGGCGCGCAGCGTGTTCAGCTGCGCCTCGTACTCGATGCCCAGGTTCAACGTCGAACGGGCCGCGGCGACACCGGCAACGCCGATGCCGACCGCGGCCACTGTCAGCGCCGCCTTCGTCGCCGCCGCGAAGCGAGCGACCCCGGAGCGCGCCGAGGACTCCAGGCCCGAGCCCAGACGGTTGGAGAACCCCCGCAGGTCCGGGTCGACCCGGATCTCGATGCGGCCGCCGGGGCTGGTCACGACAGCGGCCTCCTTCGATAGGGGTCAGGCGAGCAGGGCGAGAAGCCGCACGTGGGCCTCGTGGCCGTGGACCTCCTCCACGGCTGGCTCCGGCAGCCGGGTCAGGTCCTCGGTGAGCGACCAGCCCTCCGGGCGCAGAGCCACAGGGACGACCGACGGCAGTTCAGGCGGCGTCTGCTTCATCCGCCGCGCCCGCTTGGCCTGCGTGGCGAGCTCGGCGTGCTCCGGGTACGCCTCCGGGTCGAACGTGGAGGAGCGGTAGTCGGCGATCGCGGTGTGGACGATGAAGTCCAGGAGCGTCGCCACGTTCTCCTCGAGCGGGGTGCGGCCGTCGTGCCGGCGCCGCTGCCACGCCGACTCCGGCGGCAGGGTGTCGATCAGCGCCCACATGCGGCGCAGCGGCAGGTGCTGCCACGCCCAGTCCGCGGACAGCTGGTGGAACCGGTGCAGATCGGTCCAGATGACGTCCCAGGCGTCCTGGTCGGCGTGCAGCCCGATCAGGACGCCGAGGGTTCCCCCAGGCCGAACAGAGCCCTCTCGAACCGCTTCCAGAACTCGGCGGCGAGCTCGGGCAGCACCAGCTCGTACAGCGCCTCGAGGAACTCGTCGGCCCGCGCGCTGCCCGGCAGCGACTCCATCACCACCGGCTTGTCCACCGGCTTCCCCTCCTCGCCGGGCACGGTGACGGTGACGGTGCGCTCCGGGGCGGCCTCCTCGTCGGCCATCATGCTGGCCAGCGCCGCCCGCCACCCCTGCTCGCGGACCAGCCGGTCCCACGTCTCGGCGCGGCCGCCGGTGGGCTGCTTGAACTCCCACCAGCGGTCGAACACCTCGAGGCGGCGGGGCGTGTTGGCGACGTCGTGCAGCCACTGGTTCAGCGACAGCCCGTCCCCGCCCGGGGCCGCCGCCGGCGAGAGCTGAACTCCCGCCGGCGGCGTGACCTCTGCCCGGGAGGCTCGCGGCGCGCGCTTGGCCGCTGGCTTCCGCCCGGCCGCCGGCTTCGCGGAGGTCGAGCCCGAGGTCACGGCGCGGCGGGCGCGAGCGGGTTGGAGTCGACGAACGGGCGCACGGCCCGGCCGCCGCCGGCCGGCGTGAGCGCGGTGATGACGAGGTCGTAGCCGTTGAGGTCCTCGTCGTTGATGACCTCGTTCGGCAGGTTGTCCAGCGTGCCGCGCTCGATGTAGTACGCCTTCGACCCGTGGCCGGGGTCGCGGCACACCAGCAGGAGCGCGAACTCCTCGTCGTCGCCCTCGATCAGCTCGAACACGCCCGAGCCGGTCGCGGTCTCCGCGACCGAGCCGCCGCGCAGCAACGTGAGGATGGTGGCCTTCGACTCGTCGACCGGCCGCATCGCGATCGACTTGATCGCGTCCTCCTTCTTCTTCCGGTACGCCCCCTTGGCGTTCCAGGCGCTGAGGTTGGAGGACTCCTGGTTGGACGACACCTCGAAGCCGGCCTTGATCGCCCCGTAGGCGTCCCAGCCGGTGAACTCGTCGTCGTTGAAGATGTCGACGCCCTCCCCGGCGGGCAGGGGCGTGCCGGCGGGCGCACGGAACGCGTCGCCGTCGACCCACAGCCTTGACTTCGACGCGTCGGTGTTGTTGGACATCGGTTCTCCTCCGGTGAAGGGGTCTGGGTCAGACGGGGGCGTGCATCCGGACGTCCAGGCGGACGCCCTGCTTGAACACCGGGGCATCGGCGCCCCGGCTGGTGTCGGTCATGTCGAACGGCCCGTCGAGCGGGCGGGCACGCCACGACGCGCCCTGGAACACCTGGGCGCGCCGCTTCGACGCGAAGTGGACGGCGATCAGGCCGGCGACCCGCTCCACCGCCAGCTCGGGCAGCTCCTGGGCAACCGGGGCGGCGGCGCCGACCTCGATCTGCACGGTGCGCGACCAGGCGCCGCGAGCGGCGTTCAGCGGGAACCCGCCCGCGGACCGCACCCACACGAACAGGCCGCGCACGTCCGTCGGCTTGCGGGTGCCGATCCGGTCGGCGCCGCCGACCCGTTCCACCAGCTGCGTGAAGCCGCGCAGGTCGTCGAGCACGGCGAGCACCGCCGGCGGCGGCTCGGCCAGCAGCTCCTGCTGCGGCCCGGTCACCGCGGCATCCAGCCGGAGTAGCGCCCGTACTTCCGGGCCGCGTTGATCATCGTCGCGTGCGCCGGGGTGTCCGAGGTGCCGAGCTCCTTGTACACCGACGTCGAGTCCCGGTTGAACACTGCGACGTCGTCGCCGCGGGTGGTGACGGTCGCGCCGTCCCGGTACTCACCGGAGTCCACCGGCGCGCTCCCGCGGTGGTCGGCCACGATCGCCTTCGCGATCTCGACACGTCCGGGGGTGGAGAACCGCCGGGCCTGCTGCTCGACCAGGCCGCGGTAGATCGTCACCCGAGCAGTGGTGGCCGTGGCTTCCTCCCCGGGGGCGGGCCCGCCGGCCGCACCGACAGGGCGGAGACGACGAGCGTGAGCGTGGCGGTGACCAGCTGCCCGGGCCTGACGGCCACCTCGTGCAGCACGATCGGCGTGCCCTCGGCCACCGCGAGCGGGACGCCGTTGAGCCGCACTTCGTCGGGCATCAGCCCTTCGCCGCCCGACGTGGCGCCGGTGTCGACGACCTCGAGGAACACCGGCTCCGGGGCGGCGCCGGCCACCGGTCAGTCGCCGGCGGCCGGGGGGGACCAGGAGGCGATCGTCGGACGGTTCTCGCCGGCCGCCTCCGCGTCCTTCACCCGCTGCACCTCGGCCGCGTCGTCGGCGTGCTCCTCGAGGTAGGCGACCACGTCGCGCACCTTCTCGCCGGCGGGGTCGAACGGCTCCTCGGCCTCGGCCTGGTCGTGCTCGGTCCACTCGCCGGACGCCAGCCGCTCCCGGGTGGCCTTGGAGTGCGGGCTGGCGTAGTGCACCCGCCCGTCCTGGTCCCGGTACACCCCGACGCTCGCCGTCACGAAGCCGCCCACGGCGAACGTCGCGGCGGGCTCGGCGGCAGCGAGGTCCGCGGAGCCGGTGTCCGTGGCCGCCGGGTCGGGGCCGAGGACCGGGCTGAGCGCCGCCGCGGTGCCCGCGTCGCTGGTCGTGGTGGTGCCGGCGTCGGTGGCGTGGGCCGGACTGGTCATGGTGTCGCTCCCTGCTGCTGGTCGGAGATGAACTTCAGACGTGCCTCGATGTGGTCGGGCTCGCCGGTGAGGAGCGAGGCCAACGTCTCGGGCTGACCGTGCACGCGCAGGAGCGCGCCCGTCTCGACGACGCGGACCGTCGTCCCGGCCTTCACGGGGTCGCCCGGCGGGAAGTTGCCCGCCCAGTCCGCGACGACGGTGCCGTCCGGGGCGAGCACCTGCTGCTCGGTGTTGAGCTGCCACAGATCAGCCACCCCGTCGGTGACGGCCGGCGGCCCGGGCAGCCACGTGGTGTTGTCGGCGTCCCGCACGGGCTCGCCGGGGTTGAACAGCTGTACGGCCTGGGCGAAGGACCGGCCCATCACCACGGTGCCCAGCCCGGACGGGCCGACACGAACGCGGTGCCCAGGGCCGGCAGCTTCGACGTCGACCGGCCGGCGCCGGGGCGCAGAGCGGCGAGCTCCCCCTCGGTGAAGAACACGCCGGTCGGCTTGCCGTCGAAGGTCATGCCGTAGCTGCGGTTGCCGATCGTCTCCTGCAACTGCTTGGCGCCGTTCGGGTTCTGCAGGAACCGCACGACGGCGTCGACGACCGTCGACGTGACTGTGCGAGCCAGCTCGGGTTCGTGCTGGATGCGGGCGTCGATGTCGGGCACGAGCGTGCGCAGCAGCGACGACGCGTCACCGAGCCGGACGATGGCCCGGTCCTTCTCGGTGTCGTTGCGGAAAGGGCGCCAGCGGCCGATCACGTCCTCGGCGGTCGCGAAGGCCGCCGGCGCCCCTTCGGTCACTGGCCGGCCGGCTTCTCGGTCGGGATCTCGGCCTTCTCCAGCGCGGCGATGATCTCGCTCTGCTTGGCGTCGTCCTTGATCTCGATCTCAGCCGCGGCCAGCTTCGCCGCGTTCTCCTCGGTGCGGGCGTACGCCAGCCAGTTCGCCTGACCGGAGCCGTTGCCGGACTTCGGCGGCAGCGAGCCGTCCGGCTCGGAGGCCTTCCGCGCGGGCTTGGCCTCCGGCTCGCCGTCGAAGGCGCCGTCGTCGACCTTGACCCACTTCGGCAGCTTCTCCCGCGGCGTGCCGCCGGGGAAGGACTGCACCTGGCCGTCCGGGCCCGACTGGTACAGGGTGCCCTTCAGGGTCTGCCCGGCCATCAGGACAGCACCGTCGCCGTCACGATCTCGTCCGGCCGCTCGATGACGGGCAGACCGATCGAGGCGGTCAGACCGGCCCGGAACACCGGGTGGTCGTTGACCAGGGTGACCGCCACCATGCCGGGGGCGACCTCCTCGGCCAGGACGCCCTGCTCGCCGAGCAGGGTGGCCTCCTCGGTGAGGCCCGTCTGGGTCTCACCGATCGGGTTGTCCGCGCCCGGGAGCAGCACGAACCGGTCCTCGGCGATGACCCGCTGCCGCACGGGGCGGCCGTTGCCGTCCTTGGCGCCGGTGTCGATCTTCCGGTCGTAGGTCTCGATCCGCGGCAGGCCGAACGCGGCCAGCTGCTGGTTGAGCGCCTCCGGGCTGATGATCGACGGGCGCGGGTTGAACAGCCCGCGGATGCCCTCGTTGAGCAGCATCGCCTGCAGCACCCGGCTCGAGGTCAGCGCGACCTCGGCCGGCGAGCCGGCCGAGTCGATCCGGACCTGCTGCCACGCCATCAGCTCGGCGAGGATGTTCGCGGTCGGGTCCAGCCATGACACCGCGCGGGTGACCTTGTTCTCGGCCGGGATCTCGAAGTCGACGGCCTGGTTCACGCCGTTCTCGTTGACGACGATGACGCCCTGCGAGATCGCCATCCCGCGCAGCAGCTCGTACTTGTTCTGCACGGCCTGCGTGGTGCGGGCGAGCACCGCGTTGACGGTGTTCGCCACGGCCTCGCCGTTGTCCAGCCCGGCGAGACGGCGGGCGCGGATGGCCTCGGTCTCCGTGATGACGTCCATCGCGGAGATCGCGGGCAGACCGCCCTTGACGACGGTGGCGTCCGGCCGGCCGATGATCGGCGCCGGCATGTCGAAGGCCCGGATGTTCGCGGCCTGGTTGAACCGGTCGGTCCGGGCGAGCCGGTAGTCGACTGTCTCGTTCTCGACGACGGGCAGGTACTGCTCGAGCCGGTTCTCCGGGAAGGGGATCTCCCGGATGGCCAGCGTCGCGACCTGCAGGTCGACGAGGTCGGTGATGATGCGCATGGGTCAGGTCCCCTCAGAAGTCCCGGTAGCGGATGTGCTTGAGGTCCGCCTCGGCCGCGGCGTCGTGCCCGCTGTTGGCGGGCAGCCGGTTCCGGATGACGGACCCGTGGGTGAGCAGGGCGACGTCGTTGCGGGAGCCGGCGGAGACCAGCTGGTCGCTGATCAGGTGCCCGACCGCGACCTGGCGGCCGTCGGTGGCCTCGTCGTCGTACGGACCGAGCAGCTTGCTGGCCGTCACGCGGCCCATCTGCACGCCGGAGGGCACGAGGCCGTCCGGGAAGTCCGAGGCGGGGAACAGGTCCCCGTTGAGGGTGCCGGGCTCGGGGGTGCTGAGCCCGTGCAGGTCACCCATCCAGCGGTGGTCGCCGCCGCCGTACCGGGTCTTCTTCTGCGCGATGCCTTCCACGGCATGTCTCCTTCAGGTGTGTGATCACGAACCACACCCGGTGGAGACCCGTGACGGGTCTCGCGGGCGGGGGTCCTACGAGGTGTGGCGCTCTCAGGAGCCGGTGGTGGCCTTGGGCCGGCGGCCCAGGGCCCGCTCCATGGCGTTCCGGGTGTCCGCGACGTCGGGCTTGCCCGCGCCGGACTGCCGGTGGCCACCAGCACCGTGGCGCTGCTGCTGGCCCTGCTGACCGCCGTTCTGACGGCCACCGCCCTCCTGCGAGTCGCGGGGGGCGAGCTTGTCGAGGCGCGCGGTCACCTTGTCGGTGTCCACGTCGCCGTCGTCCGTGAGGTACTTCGTGAGGTCGACGTCCTCGAGGAGGGCGTCAAGGTCGACTGGCTGTCCGTTGATCGTCCGGCCGGCAGCGGCTGCCCGGAACTCGGCCTTCACCAGCCGGGGTGCCTGCGCGGCGCGCTCCTCGGCGCGGGCCTGTCGCCGTGCCTCGTCGAGAGCCTGCTCGCTGGGCGTCATCTGCTGCCGCTGCAGCTCGTCGAACTGCTCGGCCTTGGCCTTGATCGCGTCGTAGTCCTTACGGGACTCGGCGATGCCCTGCCACTTCCGGGAGTGGTAACGGTGGTAGGCCTCGCGCTGCTCGACGGTCATCTCGGCGAGCGGCGTGTTCTCCGGGTAGCCCCTGTCGGGCGGGTTCGGAGGGTCTGCCGGTGGATCGGCGGGCGGGTCCGCTGGCGGGTCCGCGGGCGGGTCCACCTCCATGCGGAGGGTGCCGTGCCGCGCCTGTCGCGCGGCGATGAACTCCGCGGCCAGGGCCCGAGCGGCGGCCATCTTCGAGGCGTGGGGCAGGGCTGTGCGCTGCATGTGCTGCTCTCCCGTGTCGGGATGGTGGCGCCCGTGACGGGCGTACCGCCGGGGTGGCGGTGGATCAGGAAGCGAGCGACGCGGCGACGTCGTCGACGCCACGGAATCGCTGACCGGCCGGCACCAGGACCGGGCCGAGCTCGCCGTGCCGTTCGACTCGGTAACGGGTGCGCTTCAGCTCGGCGCCCTCGGTCGAGTCGCCGGCCGCGCGGTACAGCTGGTCCAGGTCGCGCTGGTTGAGCCGCAGGCCCGGGTCACCGGCGCGGGTGATCGGCATGACCGCGCACTTGCACTTCGCGTGGATGGGCATCAGGTCGCCGCGGCCGTAGATCCGGTCCGCGGCGGCGATGCACAGCCCGCATGACCCGCCGCGGGACAGGTAGGGCCGCAGGATTCGTCGGTAGCCGCCTGTGCCCGGCGTCTGGGACAGCACGTTCACGGTCGCCTGGGTGAGCGCCAGCTGCAGGTTGGTCGCGGCGATCGCGCCCAGCCTGCGCAGGCCTTCCGCGGCCGCGGTGCTGAGCGGCACGTCGGTGGACTGCAGGTACCGCACCGTCGCCGCCGGCCGGAGCAGCACCTCTTCGAGCGTTACCCCGCCGCGCAGGGACGCCGGCAGGTTCACCAGGGTGCTCGCCGGCACCGTCACGCCGAGCTGGCGGAGCACCTGCCGCAGATAGGCCTCGGTGAGCCGGCCGGTCGCCAACTCGGCGGACCGCACCACCGTGGACGCGCGGCCCACGAAGGCGGCCAGCTGCGCCGGGTCCCCGTGGTCGGTCACAGCGGCCCACAGCCTGCCCAGCTGGGCGATGGTGCGGTCGCTGAGCTGCCCCTGCCTGGCGGCGTGCCGGGTCGCCAGCCGGTCGTACGGGTCAGCCACCGGTCGCCACACCCGCCGGGCCCGGGAGGTCGCCGAGTGGCTCCTCGTCGTCGCCGCCGGCGGTCAGCCAGTCGTTGACCCGGGCGTCGAGCTCGCGCTGAGCCTGCCGCGGTGACATCTGCCAGACGTCGGTCAGGATGGTCAGCGCGGACATGCCCGACGCCTTGGCCTTGTACGCCGCGTCCGCCTTCGCCGCGAGGCTGTGCCGCTCGACCGGCGCCCACAGGGTCTCCATGTCACCCAGCTCGGCCCGGTTGGCCTCGCCAGCCAGCTCGAGCGCGATCGACATCATCAGCGCGAGCGCGGCCCCGTCGCGGGTGTTGCGGTCCTCGACCTTGAAGACCAGGCCCTCACGCTGCAGGGTCGCGCCCTCCGCCGAGCCGTTGGCTGCCTCCGGGCTGAGGAAGAAGAACGGGGTGCGGGTCACCGACATCAGGTGCTGCGCGTCGTCCTTGATCGCGCTCAGCACCGGCGTCAGGTCCAGCTGGCCGGACTCCCAGATCTCCGCCGCGGCATCCCCGAGCCCAGGCAGCATCCAGATCGCCGCCGGGTCAGCGGAGAACACGCCCTCGTAGTCGATCTCCTTGCCGCGCAGATCCTCGACCGGGTAGTCGTCCGGGTAGTGCTTCGGCAGGTTCTTGATCGCCCGCTGCCGGAACGCCTGCATCGTGATGATCACCATGCGCTGCAAGATCGTGTGGTTGATCCGGTCCAGCAGCGGGATGTGCCGCTCGAACTCGGCTAGCCCGTTCGGGTTCGCCACCCGAGCCCCGGGCACCCGCTTCGTGGCCAGGACGATCGGGTCGCCGTCCCAGTCCCAGGCGGCCGGGACGACCGGCGCCATCCGGGTCGACTTCGTGGTCTTCCTCGAGCGCACCGCCCGGTGCGCCGTGGCCCACTCGGTCGGCCCGTCGCCGAGGTCAACGCCGGCCGGCAGGAACACCACCGCGACGTCCTGCTGCGACACCGGGTCGTGGTACCGCTTGAGCATCGCCAGGATCCGCGACGGGCGGGCCACGTCGTGCTCGGTGATGGTGTTCCGCGGGTCCTCCGCGGTGATCACCGGGATCTTGCGGGCGTCCTCCGGGGCGTCCAGCATGAAGTAGCCGCGGCCCATCGACCGCGCGTACTCCGCCACCTGCTTGAACTGCACGTCGAGCTCGTTGCCCGCCCAGATACGGGCCGCGACCGCGTCGCCGTTCTCGTCGCCCTCTGCCGCCGTGCGGAACCCGACCGGGCGCTGCCGCTCGGTCACCACCCCGCAGATGAGCTCCTCGAAGTTCGTCCGCGCCTGCCGCTGGAACGCCTGGAACGCGGCCTTGGCGTTCTCCGCCCCCTTGGGCAGCGGCGGGTCACCAGCGTGCCGGTCGTGCAGCATCTGCAGGCGCGGCAGGTCCTCGTGCAGCTGCTTCGCCAGCCGGCGCAGCCACCATCCAGGGCTGCCGGGGGTGTCGACGTCGTCGAGGGGCACGTCGACTCCTTCCGGTCAGGTCAGCGCACGCGGTACGGGACGTAGAAGCCGGACGACGACCGCGGGGGCTTCGCGCCGGCGCTGAGCGCGTCCAGGCGGGCCCGCCAGGACAGAACCGCGGCCATCGCGGCGTCGAACTTCCGCTCTTCGGAGATCTTCGTGAGGATGAAGATCGTCTTGCCCTCGTCGTCAACGAGGTTGGTCTTCTTCTTGCCGGCGTTCCCGACGTGCCGGATCAGGTCCGGGTCGCCGGTGTGCGACAGCGCGCCGGAGTCGATGGCCTCCTGGTAGGCGCGGATCGCCATGCCCATCGGGCGGCGGTGGAAGGTCCACCACTCGACCACTTGGTCGGGGTACTTGCCCGCCCACTTGCCGACCGTCTCCACCCAGTGCGGTGGGTCGGCGTACAGCTTCCACACTTTGAACCGGCGCATCGCGTCCTCGAGGACGTCGTCGACCTCGTCCTCGGGCACTTCCCACCCGTCGTGGGCGTTCTCCGGCCGCTCCCACAACCCCAGAGGCATCTGCAGGCCGGTCGGGATGTCGGTGGCCACCAGCGCGGTGGCGTCCTTGAACCGCGCGCCGTCGAACCCCAGCGTGATGAACGAGCCCGGGGCGATGGTGCGCTCCTCCACCGGGTTGCCGTCGACGTCGCGCTCGGGGCCGAGCGCCTCGAACCTCTTCAGGTCGAAGGCCTGCGCGCCGGACCGTGTCCACCGGTTCAGCCACACCCGCTCCAGGTAGGCCTTGTCCGCCCCGGGCCTGTCCCACTGAGCAGCGATGGAATGGAACTGGCCTGGCCCGTACTCGCCGACCGGTCCGGTGGCTTCCGCGACAGCGTCGAGGCGCTCGTCGAAGTTCTCCAGGTTCAGCCCGTCCCGCGCCTGCCGGTGGAAGTAGAAGAGCCTCGGCTCGTCGATCTTGCCGGCGGCGATCAGCTGTGCCTCGCGGTGCAGGCCTTCGGCCACCGATCCCTGCCCAGGCTCGCCCGCGGTGCCGACGTACATGCCCCACGGGTCCTCCAGGACCCGCTTCTCCAGGTTGGCGACCATCGTCTCGTGGGCGTCGACCTGGCGGGGCAGGTGCAGGCGGTGGGGCTCGTCGAACAGCTGGAAGGTGGTGCGCGCGCCGTCTCGGGATCCGGGGGAGTTGGCCAGCGGCACCGCGCGGCCATCGGCCCGGCCGCGCTCGTCGATGCGCACGATCCGCTCGAGCGTGGAGTCGAAGTAGTCGGCGTCCGGGCCCTCGGTGCAGATGTAGTAGAGCGCGCCGAACGCGAGCTCCTCGACCTGCTCGACGGTGACCGCGAGCATCGGGATGTAGGGGCTCTTCACCGGCCGGCCGACGGGCTGGCCGTAGGCGTCGAACCCGTCGCAGCGCACCGGCCCCTCGGCGTGCAGCTCGGCGTAGACGATCTCGGCGCCGAACTCGGTCTTCGCCAAGCCCTTGCGCCAGGAGATGCCGACCCGCTTGAACCGTCGGCGGCCGGCCCACACGTGCCCCTGCGGGTACACCTCGTACGCCCGGTACAGCGCCGCACGCTTCTCGGCGTCGAGGACGTACGGCTGGCCCTGCAGCGACCCGGGCCCGAAGATCGACCGCTCCTCGAGGAAGTCGGCGATCTGCGGACCCAGCGTGGGCCAGGGCTCCTCCTCCAGCTCAGGGACGAGGAGGAGCGTCACTTCGTGTGGCGGAAGATGTCGCGCGCGTCGACGACCACCGACTCAGACCGACCGGCCGGGCGCGGTGCACTCGTACGCCGACCTCTGCTCTCACCCTCGGCGGACGCCGGCTCGACCTCCCACCGCAGCCGCAGCAGCGCCATCGGGTTCAAGCCGAGCCGATCGGACCACTGACGGGCCTCCTTGCCGGCGTTCATGTCGCCGAGCTCGGCGCGCACCTTCAGCCGGGCGTACTGGGCGACGTCACGAGTCCAGCCCAGCCGCTCCCACATCACGGCCTGGGGAGTGCGCCAGAGATCCCGCCAGAGCTCGCCCTCCAGCCGCTTCTGCTGCTTCTCCTGAGCACTCAGCAGCGCGACTGTGGACTGGACCTCCGCGAGCTGGCGCTCCAGTCTCCGCAAAGTGCGCCCGTCCTCGGACTCGGCCAGTTCCGCGGTGAGCCGCTCCTCGGACTCGCGGGCAAGTCGGAGCCGTACTTCCAGCCCGACGTCGCCCGGCAGCGGCCAGTTCGGCGCCCGCTTGCCGCCGCGGCCCGCACTCGACAACTTCGTCATCGGCAGGGTGGCGTTGCGCCGGCTACGAGTGCTCGGATCCTTCGGAGCAGGTCCCATGCCGGCCATGTCGTCGTCCTTTCCCCTGACGGGATGACACCCAGTTCGCCGTGGCGGCGGACGAAGTGCTGATGCACGCGGGTGACCGGGGACCCGGTGCCCCGAGTCCCCGGCCTATTCAGTTGTCCGCGGCGCTGCCATTCGCTGCGGTCCCCACTCGGCCCGCGCCGAGCCATTCCGGCGGCGGGCCTGACGGCACCGGCCGGAAAGAATGTCGCCCCGAAAACCCCAGACCCGTACGCGGCATTTTCCGCAGAACCGGCGGTCAGGGAAGGAGCGGGCCGGGGGAGGGGGGGTGCCCCCCACCCCTCGGAATGGTCGCGGAATGGCACTTCGGAATGGCGCGAGTCGCCATTCCCGCACTTCGGTGTCGCACTTCTTCAGTGCGCTGAGTGTCCAGCTGCTCGAAGGTTGCAGCGACGTGCGTGCTCAGGTCCGCGAGTGACGGAGCGGTCGGTGTCGTCGTGGCCCAGGTGCCACTCCTCGCCGGGCAGGATGCGCTCCCCGCAGCGCCAGCAGTCGACCTGCCCGGCGGCTACCGCGGGGGCCCACCCCTGGCGGGTCTGCTGGTGGGGGGAGCCGTAGCCGCGGGCGGTGGTGCCGCCGCGGCGAGCTTCATGCCGGGCGGCGCACGAGGGGCAGTGCCGGCGGCCGGCCGGGAGGGAGACGGAGCGGCATCCCGGGCAGAGGTGCGGTGCTCGCGGGCTCATCGGCTGGCCGTGGAGACACGTGTGCCGTTGGCAGCAGTGTTCGGTTTCGAGCACTGTCTGTCAACAGGACGCGCACGACGAGTGCGACGAGGCCGGTCCCGCAGCCCTTCCAGGTCCGCCTTCGCGTAGAGCGGGCGGCCCCTCGCGTCGAGCCCACGCGGGGCCAGGAGCGGCAGCCGGTCGGGGCCGGCGGGCTCGCTTGCCCACCGCCGCACCGTCCCCGCCGGAACACCGACCACGGCGGGGGCCTCGTGCGCCGCGACCAGCTGCACCCGATCCAGGATGCTCACGCCAGCCGCCACTCCTCCTGGTAGTCGGGGTGATCGGCGTACGGGAGCGCGAGAGCGCGGAGCGCGAAGAGCAGTGCGCTGCGGTAGTTGATCGGGTCACCGCGGACGATCAGAACACCGGCTTCGTGGTGGCGGAACTGGTCGACGATCAGCCGCTTGGCGTCGCACTCGGCCAGAACGCGGGCCGGGTCCCAGGCCAGCACATGCGCCACCGCCTGACCGTCGACGTCGGCGACGCCATACCCCGAGCGGGGGAGGGTGCCGTCGGACGCCACGATATGCCTGGACTGTGCCCAGACGCCCGCCCCAGACTCCTGCCACCTGGAGCCGCGCTGGCTGGCTTCTCGTGCGCGTTCCTCGTCCTCGGTGAAGCGTGCCAGCAGGAACTCGGCGAGCGCGGTCACCACTTCCTCCGTTGCTTGCGACGGGTCACCAGCCGGGCGCGGAGCCGCGGGCCCAGTTGGTCACCGCCGACCAGGTCGAGGATGTAACCGGGCGGGGTCATGTTGGTCATCGTCTCCTCCGAGGCTTGCGGGCGGGCGGGTGGCCGACGTGGTGATGCCCGCCAGCCGGACAGCGGTAGGCCAGGACCGCGCGCCCGTCGTACCGGCGGCGGTTCAGCTGCCGGGCCCGGTCCTGCGCCTCGATCTTGCTGAGCTTGTCCTTCTCGGGGAAGGGGCAGGCCTTCGCCTTCACAGCCACCGGTCCATGCGCTCGAGCAGCCAGGCCTTGCCCCTCTGCCATCGGCTGAGTTCCCAGTCGACGTCGACGCGGACGACGGCCTCGCGGCGCACGTGCACCTGCGAGCGGCCGGCGTCGAGGTCGAAGCTGAGCGTCTCCACGTCAGGGTCGCCCAACTCCTCCAGGAGCGTGAACACTTCCTGAGCATCGGTCCGCCGGAGACGGACGTACTGCCCGTCGACGGTGCACACGGTGACCCGAGGGGCGACGTCGGGCAGCTGGTCGTCGATGCTCATGCGGTCACGCCCAGCGTGCGGCCGAGGAACCGCCACTCGCGGTGGGTCCAGGTGCTACCGCACCGTCGGCATTCGATGCTGTCGGAGTAGGCGCTCGCCTGCAGCGGCGTCCCGCAGGTGATCTCCTCGCCGTCCTCGTCGAGCTGGCCGGTACCGACGGGGCAATAGCCGATGCGGGCAGGCGTCGGCTCGCCGTGGACGCGGCCGAGGTCGGTGCGCAGATCGCGCAGCCCCGACCAGTAGTCGGTCACCCAGTCCTGGGCGCAGACCCAGTCGTTATGGGTGGTGAGCAGGTTGATCGCGCTGAAGATCGTGAGCCCGTGGCGGGTGCCACGCGTGGGCCGGTGTCCGTGCCCACCGCGGACGGCCAGCTCCTGGTCGCCCTGCCCGGACGGGCGGGTGACGTGGCCGGCCGAGCAGATGGCGAACAGGCCGGTGGTGCGCGCGCCCATCTCGATGCGGACGATCCGGCGGTACTCGGTGGGCCGGTCGCAGAGCTCCAGCAGACCGGCATTCGGGCCGTCGGGGATCGGCAGCTCGACCGGGCATCGTCCGGCGCCGAGCATCTGCCGGCCGATGCGCACGCGGTCGGTCCACCGGTCGAGGAAGCCGACGACGCTGGTCGGCTCGTTGTCCCTCGGGTTGATCGACCGCTGCCGCGGCTGCCGCGGGCTCTGCACGAGGGCCAGCTCGGCGCGCGCCCGGTCGAGCTCGGTGGCCGCGCCGCGGGCCTGGTCGCTGCGGGGACCGAAGACGGCGACCGCCCGGTCGAGGGCCTTGCTCGCGGCCGCGGCCTGCTCGGTGAGGTCGGCTAGCAGCTGCTCGCGGTCGACGTCGTCCTCGCCCGGCGGGGCTGGCGCCGGCCGTGCGTCGGGGACCCAGGTGCCGCGGGTGGAGCGGAGGTCGGTGAGGGCGGCCGCGGGGATGCTCGCCGGCACCGGGGCGACCGGCTCGTCCTTGATCCGCTTCCGCCCGCCGTCCTGGGTGCGGGGCGCGGAGCCAGCGGCGATGACGAGCTCTAGGCCGACCGCGAGCTCGAGCACCTCGGTGAGGGTGCGCTTGATCCGGTCGGCGCACGGGCGGCAGGTGAGTAGCCCGTCGGCCCGCGGCCGCGGCGGGCGCGGCCAGAGTTCGGTGCGGGTGCGGTCGGCGCAGCCGAGCACGCACAGCTGCTCGGACGTAGCGCCCGCGGAGCCGCATCCGCCGGGCACCGTGCACGGCGGCGGGTGCGCGCCGGGGCCTCCGTGGCAGGCGCAGTTGCCGCGGCAGGGGCAGGAGGAGGTGCTCACTGGTCGGGGGTCTCCTCGGTCGGTGGAGCTTCGGCGGGGATGAGGTGGGAGAGGCCTGCGCCGAGGACCTCCTGCAGATGGATGACGAACTGCCGCTGGGTGAGATGCGGGGCCTGGCCGACGAGGGCGGCCATGCCGGCGACTGCCTTGCCGAGCTGCGGGTCGGACAGGTGGTCGACGGGGAGCCGGAGCTCGAGCAGGAGGTGACGGGCCGTGAGGTGGGTGAGCGTGCGGCAGTGGTCGGGCATCGGGTCGTCTTCGCCGGCCGGGATGCAGCGGCCGGCGAGCTGGTAGATCCCCTTGCGGGTGACCTCGCAGTCGCAGTCGCCGCGCTCGTTGGCGGTCGCCGTGGTGGTGGCCAGGTACCGCTGCAGGTCGGTGATCCGGGTGAAGAAGGGCTCCATGGCGCGGAGCTCGGTGGCGCGCATCAGCTGGCCGTCTCGGTGGTCATCAGGTTCCTCCTGGGCGGGAGCGGCGGCGTCCCCGGCGGGTGCGGCGAGGACTGGCGGTGCGGGGTGACGGCGGATCGGGTGGGCGGGCAGGCGAGGCGCGGGTGGGCGGTGAGCCACCCGACCCGACCCGACCCGACCCGTCCCGATCCCGTCCCGCCCCAGACCGATCGGTCGGGATTCGGTCGGTGCGCGACTCGGGCGCCGCTACTCCCGCGGGGGCGGGGTGCGTTGCGCCTGGTGCGCTGTCCGCATTCGGCTTCGCGACTCCCGCCTGGCTGGCGGGGTGCTGATCGGCCGGCGGTGGCGCCGCGACTCCCTGGGCGGGGTGCGTTGCGCCGATGGTGCCCGTACCCGGTGCCGCGACGCCCACCTGGTTGGTGGGGTGCTGGTCGTCGGGTGCGGTGGTGCTCCGGGCCGGCGCCGCAGCGCCCGCCTGGGGGGCGGGGCGCGACACCTCCGACCCGGACGTCGTGGGGGTGTCGAACAGCTTCGCGCGTTCGCCGATGACCGCGCCGGCGGGGACGGGGTGGCCGCGGTCGGCGAGCTGGTCGACGGTGGAGCGGATGAAGATCAGTGGGGAGGGCGGGGGGCGGAGCTGCCAGCGGGCGTCGTAGTCGGCGCGGGCAGCGGGATCGTCGCGAGCGTCGAGCCACTCCTTGCCGCGGCGGCCGTTGCAGCCGCGGCAGGCGACGACGAGGTCGTCGGGGCCGGTAGCGCGCTGGCCGGCATTCAGGTGGTCGAGGGTCTTGCCGCGGGCGGAGCGGTTGTCGGAGGGTTGGACGACGCGGCCGCACCAGCGGCAGGCGTCGCCGTCGCGGAGCCAGGCCGCCACCTGGAACTCGGGGTTCTGGGTGTCGGCCTTCTGCTGCTTCTCCCACGCGACTTCGGCGGCGAGGCGGATGTGAATCAGCTCGGGGGCGTCGTCGATGAGCTTCCAGCGGCGGCCGGCGCCGCGGCCGTCGAGTGGCCGGATCAGGCCGGCGCGTTCGCAGCGGCGCAGCAGCTGGCCGGCGACCTGGCCGCCGGCGAGGTTGATCTGCCCCCGGGTGATCACGTAGTCGGTGGAGCTGTTCGCCGACAGCGCGGCGAGCTCGAGGAAGAAGCCGCGGCAGGCCGGGCCCATGAGCGGGGCGGCCGGGTCGTTGAGCGCGAGGACGCGGGGGTCGGTGGCGAAGGTGTCGCCGACGCGCAGCCATGCCACGGGGCGTCACCTCCTCCAGGTCGTGTCGGTGCGGGGCAGGGTGGTCGGGTGGTGCGGGGTGGGCGCGGGGCGTCCCAGCGGCGCGCTGGGGCGGCGGACCCCCGGGTGGTGTGCACGGGTCACCCCGAGCTGATGGGGGTCAGAGCCGACGGCGCGGTCGCGGCCTGGGGCAGCTGCCGGTGCGGCGCGGGCCGGACGGGCGGGCGCGGTGGCATTCGGCGCACGAGCTGCTCGGGCGGCACCTGGCGGCCGGTGTGCCGGGCCGCGTGAGCGAGCTGCGCGAGCCGGATCTCCTCGGCCACCTCGTCGAGCGGCACCCGCGGGGCGACCGTCTCGGAGCAGGTCGGGCACGTCCACCGGTCAGCGACAGCGGTGCCCATCACGGCGCACCTACCGTGGCGGTCGTGTGGACACCGACACCGGACGAGGACCTCGAGCGCGAGCTGCGGGCCGCGCTCGCCCGTCCCGGCGCATCTTGGGTGTCCCCGCCGAAGCCGGTCGCCGTGAGAGGTAGGCCCGGACACACCGGATGGCTGTGGGGCCGGATGCGCACCGCCGAGGGCGCCTGGCTCGGCCTGGCCACCGTCCACCAGGGCTTCTTCTTCGAGCGGCCCCTGCTGGACTGGTACCGGGCCGAGCAGCTGCGCGTGCTCTGAGCAGTCACAGCCGTCGACCACCCGGGGGCCGCAGCAGCTCGCCCTCAGCGCCGGTCGGGTTGTCCATGTGCCGCTTGAAGATCTCGGAGATCGCAGCGGAGGACCGCCCCTCGGGGAACGAGGCGGAGGCCGGTTCGACGCCGTAGAAGAACGCGAAGTGGCGGCAGATGGTCGCCGAGTCGGGGTTCTCGAAGGCGATCACACGGTCGATGCGGCCCGGGCGCTTCAGCGCCGGGTCCAGCCGCTCCGGGTGGTTCGTCGTCAGGATCGTCACGAGCCCGTGAGGCGTGGCGACGCCGTCGAGCGCATTCAGCAGACCGGCGGTCGAGATGTCCTTGGTGGAGCCGGCCTGGACCGTCCGGGTGGTTGCTGCGGTGAGGGAGTCGATGTCCTCGAGCAGCAGCACGCCGTGCGGCCTGACCTCGGTGAGCAGGTCGACCAGCTTCACGTCCTCGGCGATGCCGCTCAGCTGCGCGTACCAGAGGTCCATCGAGAGGGCGTTCGTGATCGCCTTCACCGCGCTCGTCTTCCCGGTTCCGGGAGGGCCGGTGAGGAGGTAGGCGCGGTGGTACGGGATGCCGCGGCGCACGTAGTCGCCCTCGCGGTCACGGAAGTCCCGGAGGTCCCGGTACAGCTCCTCCAGGACGTTGCCGGCGGCCACGACCGACTCCATGGTGCGGGCCGGCAGGTCGCTGCGACGCTGCCAGTGCGACCACCTGTCGAGCACCATCAGACCGGGCTTGCGCTTCTCGTCCTGGCGCGACTGGTCGAGG
Organism: Blastococcus sp. CCUG 61487; assembly: GCF_005222955.1. GTDB lineage: Bacteria > Actinomycetota > Actinomycetes > Mycobacteriales > Geodermatophilaceae > Blastococcus. Next base: position 30,044 of record NZ_LWUA01000179.1, read on the forward strand.
CGGCGCATGAGGTCGACCACGGCGTCCCGGCCGGCCTGCGAGCGGGCCTGGAACACCAGCCTCGGCGGCGGCAGGAACCGCTCGCTCTGGACCGGGCCCGGTCGACCAGCGGCCGGCGTGCCGGGACCGTCGACGAACACCTCCACGCCGTGCCCGTCCACGGTGATGCGCTGCCTCGTCTCGCCGTCGATCAGGAACCGCAGCTGGGGGATGCTCGGCTGGTCGGGGCCCGACGGTGGCCGCTCGGTGCGAGCGAGCAGCGCCCGGCGCCCCAGCGTCTCGTGGTGATCCATGAGCCACTGGTTGACGGCCACGAACAGGTCGTCGTCGGCGGCGATCGCCACCTTCCAGGACCGCTGCTCCTTCCACTCCTCCCAGAGCCGCTTCCCAGCCTCCTGCGCGGCGGAGACCGCCAACGCGGTGAGAGTGGGCAACGGCAGCTGCTTCGGCCGCTGAACCGGGCCCGTCGTCCGGCTGTCCATCAGCGGCCGCCGGAGATCTTCGGGCCGTCGCCGGGGGTGCGGTTGTAGGCGGTGGCGATCGCCATGGCCATCAGCTGGTGCAGCGGCCCGTCCTCGAAGTCGCGCAGCGAGCTGGCGGAGGCGCGGAGCTGCTCGGGGCGGGTCTTGGCCAGCGCCGTGCGGAGGCGCTCGACGTCGATGTTCGGGTGGAGGTGCAGGAGCTGGCCGACGCCGGTGACCAGCGGCGCCTGGTAGGCCGCGGCCGCGGTGCCGTAGGCGGCGAAGAGGACCGCCAGGGTGCCGTCGAGCAGGGCCGGGCCGCCGAGCTTCAGCAGCTTCTCGGCGGCGCCGTAGGAGCGCATGACGCCGTCGGTCGGTTCGGGGCCGACGCGGAGCCCGTGGGCGGCGGCGATCGCCTCGACCTCGAGCACGACGGGGTCGCCGGATCCGCGGCGGGCACGCCACCGGTCGAAGCCGGTGAGCTTCTTGGTGGTGCGGTCCAGCTCGTGCATGAGCGCGGCTTCCTGGGCGACGGTGAGGCCCTCGTGGACGTTGCAGGGCAGCCACACGTCGCCGCCGGCGGGGGAGACGCGGGCCGCGGCGGCGGCGCGGTGCTGGCCGTTGATGACCGCGTACCGCTTCCCGCCGTCGGCGTCGGCGCCCTCGCCGCGGTCGGAGACGTCGATGACGCCGACCATGCGCGGGTCCCACGCGGCGACCATGCGCTTCACGCGGGGCTCGTCGAGGGGTCGCTGGTAGGAGTGGTCGACGCCGAGGTCGCGGGCCTGCAGCACGGTGACGTACGTGGAGGAGGCGGTGGGCAGGGCTGGCGTGTCGCTGTCGGGGGCGGGCTCGGCCTGAACGTCGATCTCGGCGGCGGGCTGGTCGGCGCGCACCGGCTCGACGTCGCCGGGCTGCTCGCCGAGATCTCCGACCGGCTCGGCCGGCGGGTCGGCCTCCTCGACGAGGATGCCGCGGTCGGCGAGCTCGTGCTGCAGCTCCTCGAGCCGCTGGTCCTGCTCCTTCCGGAGGGCCTCCCGTGAAGGCATCGGGGTGTACGGCGCCGGCGACATCGGGGGCGGGCCCTGCCGGCCGTCGAACACCCAGTCGACCAGGGCCTCGTCCCACCAGCCGGTGCGCTCACCGATGGCGTACACCTGCTCGACGGACTTGGTGCGCAGCCGCTCCTCGATCGCCCGAGCGGCGCGATCGAGATCGCCGGACAGCTCGATAGGCGGGTGGAGGTCGGCGGGGGACGTGGTCACAGGAGACTCCTCGGGGAAGTGGGACGACGGCGGGGGCGGTTCCAGAGCGACGGCAGGTCGACGGGGTGCTGAGCGGTTCTCCGGCAGCGCTGGCACATGCAGCCGCCTTTCGGGAACCGCTCGACGATGTGGCCGAACAGCCAGCAGGTGACGGCAGCGCGGACGCTGACGGAGAGCGGTTCCGGGTCCCGGTGGCAGCCGCTCACCGCTCTTCGGCCTCGGCGTGCTTGTGGCGCACCTCGGCGGCCGCCAGGTCGAGGGCGCGCGCCAGTTCCTCCGGGGTCGTGCAGGCGGCGAAGTCCACCCGCACGTCGACGTGCACGCCGTACCCGTCGGCCTGGGCGCGGAGCTGGTGGCGGCTCATGGGGCACCGAACTGCTGGGTCCAGTAGCGGACGCCGGCGGCGCTGACGGTTGCCGCTGCGCCCATGACTGTGAAGGTGCAGTCGAGGACGTTCGCCCGGTGGCCGGGGGACCCCATCCACCCTTCGTGCACCTCGGCGGCGGTGTCGTAGCCGGCGGCGACGTTCTCGCCCCACGCCTGCCAGCGGCCGGGGTAGCGGGAGTGGTGCATCCGGTTCTGCGCGGCTTGCCGGTCGGCGTGCTGCTGGGCCTGCACCTGCAGGTCGGGGTGCGGGGTGACGGGCCCGCAGCCGTGGGTGGCCCGGTCGCGGTTGACGAGGTCGAGCAGGGTGGTGTCGGCCAGCGGCACGGGCTCGGGGGCTGGTGCAGCCGGCTCCGGGGCGGCGGGCGCGGTGGCAGGTGGCGTGCTGCGGGTGGCGCGGGACGCCGGCGGGGGGACGCTGGTCGTCGCCGGGCTGGTGGGGGCGAGGACGGGGCCGTCGTCGGGGCGCCAGGGCTGCGGATCGTCCGGCCCGGGCTCCGGGAAGACCGGGGCGGGAGTGGGAGCGGCGGTCGGCGTGGTGGACGTGACCGGGGCCTGCCGCGCGGTGGTCGGCGCGGCCTCGTCCTGCTGGCCGGCGCCCGGCTGGCCGGTGACGACAGCGAGAGCCGCGGGCATGACGAGGCAGACCGCGGCCAACGCGGCGAAGAACCAGCGAGCGGAGACCCCCCGGTGCGGAGCAGAGTGCCGGCTCACGTCTGGCCTCCGTCCCCGGTGGGGGGCGCGGCAGCGTCGAGCAGAGGGGCCAGCGGACCAGCGATGAGCTCGTCGGCGAAGGAGCGCCAGTCGGTGGCAGGTGGGCCGTCCTCCTGGACCACGAAGCAGCGGCCGTCGCGCCACGTCGCTGCCATCGTTTGCGCGATCTGCCCGCGCAGTTCCTCGGTGCGCCCGTCGTCGGCAACGAGCTCGGCGGCGCGCGGGCAGGCTGCGTTGAGCGCGTCGATCAGCTCCCGCACCGACCGGGGGCTGAGGTTCGCCCACATGGACCGGGCGCTGGTGCCGAGGCCGCGCTCGGGCTCGTCGATGACCACGCGCGTGCCATGTTCGCCCCGCTGGACGGTGATCCACTTCGCGCAAGACGTCGAGATGCGCTCGCCGTGGTCGCCCTGCCCGCCCGGAAAGGCAGCGGGGTGGGGGGCGTGGCCGTGCGCTTCGAGGAACTGCGCCGCGAACTCCCGGACGCCGATGTGCCCATGCCGGGCGGCGACTGCGGAATCCCAGTCCCGCACCTCGGCGAGCGCCGCCCACGCCTCGGCTAGGGCGGTCTCGGCGTAGTCCCGGGTTGCGGCGTCCTCCTCGGCCGGGGTCGGGCGAGGGATCGACGCGACGACGCGCCGCGCCCAGTCGTCAGCCTCGCCCGTGTTGTCGGCCACGGAAGCCGGGGCGGGGCCGAACCACATGCACCCGCACGCCTGCAACTTGCCGCCGACCGACCCGACGGCGGCGGTGCAGTAGCCGTCGCGGTGCGAGTAGCGACGGTGCCCGCAGCGGCACGCCTCGTCGTCCCGGCCGGCGGGCGCGTCGAAGTCGCCCCTCTGGGCGCCGGTCATGACAGCTCCACGTCGAAGAACACGGCGGCCTGACCGCTCAGGCCCGTCTCGTCTCGCACCCAGGTCCGCTCGCCGGGCTCTCGTCCAGCGGGCCGCCAGTGCCCCCACTCGCATCGGGGGTTGTTCAGGTTCCACACCTCGCCCGCGTTGAAGTCGCGGCGCAGTGCGGCCATGGCGAGGTCGCGGGCGGTCTCGACGGAGTGCGTCCGGACCACGCACACGCCCTCGACCTCGTCGTAGCCGAGCAGCATGGCCTCCGGCAGCTTGCGCGGGCGGTAGAGGCGGCCGTCCGGGCGGTACACCGGCGTGGGCACGCGAGGCGGCTCGGGGAACGCCTCTACCTGGGCGGGCTCGCCCCTCTGGGCGCCAGTCACGAGAGCCGCTCCCACAGTGAGTCGCCGTAGGGTTCGCGCACCCGGTAGCGGCCAGGCTCCTCGGGCGGGCCGTCCTGCTCGGACAGCCACTCGTGCAGCGAGCAGGTGAACAGGTCGCCGTCGAGTCGCTCCCGCAGCGGGTGCTGAATCGAGAACATGCCCTCCTCCAGCACGACGATGTGTTCCGTCTCGCGCTCGGACAGCAGCTCGGCCACCGCATCCGGCCGAGGGCAGTCCACCCACGAGCACGTGACGTAGCCACCGCTCCCGACGAACAGGGTCTGGCCGCAGCCCATCGGGCAGTAGCCCGTGACTCCGGTGTCCTCGACGATCATCGGGTGCTCCCATCTGTCAGGCCGACGCGGTTCACGGCCGCGCGGAACTCGCTCAGTTGCGCCTCCAGGCGGTAGACCTCGCGCCACTCGTCGTCGGCGATGCTGGCCAGCCGCTCGGCGACCTCGCGTGTGGTCTCGATGCGGGCCTGGACGCCGGCGATGTGCGCGTCGACCTTCGCCGGGTCCAGCGGCGGCGTTCCGTCGTGGGCGCTGTCGCCCCTCTGGGCGGTCATCGGGACCACACCAGCAGGCAGCAGCCGAACGGGGGGCGCTCGTTCGGCTTGACCTCGGTGGCGCCGGGCTTGATGAACCGCAGACGGCCGGGCAGGAACCGGACCGACAGGTCGTACTCGGGCCGATCGCGGTACGGCTCAACCCACGTCTGCCACCACGGCTGCTCGGGGCGATTCGCAGGCAGCAGCATCACGATGGTGCGAAGGTCGGGTCGTTCGTCCCACTCGCGCCACGCCTTCTCGAGCCACCGGTCGAGACCGGAGTACGGCGGGTTGCACCACACCGACCCGGTCCACGGCTGCAGTAGCCCGTCCGCCAGGCGCGTGTAGTAGTCCGGCGTCTTGGCGTTGTGCGGAGCCGCGGCGACGTCGAGGGTGAACCGGTACTTGGCGTTCAGCTCGTCCCAGAAGTCCTGGGGCGTGCCGCGGTCGTCGATCTCGTCGTCGGCACCCTTGATGGTGACCTGCTGCGGGTGGTTGCTGGCCTTGAAGCCGACGAGGCTCACCGGTCGCCGCCTCGCTCGAAGTGGCCCATTGGTCGCTCCTTCTCGCCCCTCTGGGCGGCGGTCATCGGGTACTCCCGTCGGTCAGGCCCACGCGGTTGACGGCTGCGCGGAACTCCCTCAGCTGCGCCTCCATGCGGTAGACCTCGCGCCACTCATCGTCGGCGAGGCTGGTCAGCCGCTCGGCGGCCTCACGCGTGGTTTCGATGCGCTGCTGCACGTCGGCGATGTGCGCGTCGACCTTGGCCGGGTCGAGCGGTGGCGTCTCGTAGTCGCCCTGGGCGGGCTCGCCCCTCTGGGCGGTCACGACTTCGGCCCAAACTCACGGCGGTGGCGTGCGCGGTAGTCGTCGCCGTTCGGGCCGAGGAAATGCGCCCACAGTTCGGCCAGGTACTCCTCTGTGCACTCGATCCCGTCGTCGGTCGAGTCGCCGCCGTAGAAGACCGTGCAGTTCGGCAGCGCCGTCTGAAGTAGCCGGATCGCGCCGTAGATGTTGGGCCACGGTCCGCGCTCGTAGTGCTGGCCGTAGAAGCGCACCATCGTCGAGAGGGCGATTCGGGGGGCCGGGAACCATTCCTCGTCGTCGCGGTTGAGGACGTTGCCCGTCTTCTGCCAGTCGTCGGCGATATCGCAGCGGTTCTTCATGTAGAGGTTGGCGGCGGCCAGTTCCTCGTCGGTGACTTCACCCTCGGCGTACAGGTTGACGTCGATTCCCATCAGACTTCCTCTCGCGCGAAGTGGCCCTTCTGGGGCTCGCTGCTCATCGCGGCTGCTCCTGGTTCTCGGGAGAGGTGCGGCACGGCGGGACGCCCAGCGAGCCGAGCGCGGTGACGACGCGGTTGACGTGCCGCCACTGCGCCAGGCTGAGACGGACCAGCTCGCGGCCGTCGGGGTTGAGCTCGAGCAGCTCGATCGCGCGGGCCTGCTCGGCGGTGGGCCGGCGGGCGTCGGAGACGTCCCGCATGGAGTCGTGCAGCACGTCGGGGTCGGCGTGGCTGCTCATCGCCGCCGGTCCATGGCCTGCACCCACTGCACGAGCACCGCGGCCAGCTGGATGGCCTCGGTACGCATCGCCGCGGCGTCGCCCACGGCGGCGGCTTCGACGAGCTCGGCGAGTTCCTCTACGGCGATGTGCGTCCAGGACAACTGACCGGATCGGGCGGCGGCGTCGGTGTCGGCCTGAGCCGCCGCGGCGGTCGGCACGCCGTAGAACGCGGCCGCGCGGCGGGCAGCGCCGGCCCCGTGCAGCCGGGAGATCATCACGTCGACGTCCGGGTGGGCCTGGCGTCCCCACTTCGCGTCCTGCCGTGCGCGCTCGTCGGCGACCTCCAGGAGCACGGCGCGCAGACCCTCGCGCGGCAGGGCGGGGGCCGTCACTCGGCACCGTCCAGGCCGTTGCGGCGCAGGTAGTCCTCGTAGGAGCGCTCCGTGACCCGGAAGGACCGTCCGACGCGCACGGCGGTGAGCTCGCCGCCGTGGACGAGCCGGTAGACGGTCATCTTCGACACGCGCATCCCGGTGGCGATCTCGGCGACGGTGAGGAACTTGATCGGCGGGGGCGCGGGGACAGGTCGCGGCAGGGCCGGGATCGGCCGTGGGACGGGGCCGCGCTGGGCGGGGTGGGGCAGGCCGGCGTAGGAACCGACGCTCATCGTTGACCTCCGGTGGTGTGGTGACGCCGGGCCTGCCGGCGGGCGAGGATCCGCTGCAGGCGGTGGACGAGGACCGGCTCCGCGGCCGCGGCGGCGGGCTGCCGGATCAGGTGCGCGAGCCGCTGGTAGAAGCGGGTCGGGGTGATGCCGAACTGGTCGACGATCGCGACTTCCTTCGCGCCCGGGGTGCGCCACCACTGGTCGGCGAACCGCAGGATCGCGTGGTCCTCATCGGCCAGCGGGCCGACCCCGGGCTGTTCGACGGCGGTCACAGCGGCCGCCCGCGCTGGCGCACCCGCTGCAGGGTCACGGCGTCGATGACGCGCGGTGCTCCGCCGTCCACCCACGCGGCGACGGCGATCTTCCCGACGCCCGGGTAGGGGCCGCTGGCGACGTGCTCGCGGTCTGTGGCGGTGTGGCCGGGTGGCCGGGTGCACACGAACGGCATGTCGACGCCGGGCAGCCGGTCGGACTGCGCGGCGCACACGGCGGCGAGCTCGTCGTCGACGTCGGCCGGGTCGGCCGCTCCGAGCAGCGCGCTCACTGCTGCTCTCCGCTCTGCGCGGCCGGGTCCTCGGCGACGACCTCCGCCGGGTCGCCGAGCACCGCGTTCAGGGTGTCCAGGTCGGCGATCAGCACGTCGCGGGCCTTCGAGCCCTCCGACGGGCTGACGATGCCCAGCTGCTCGAGTTGGTCCATGAGCGCGCCGGCCTTGGCGAAGCCGACCCGCAGCTTGCGCTGCAGCATCGACGTCGACCCGAACTTGGACTCGACGATCAGCTCGGCCGCCTGGCGCAGCATCACCGGGTCCAGGCGGCCCTTCTCGGCCACGACCTCGGCCGGCGGCTTCCCGTCCGCGTCGACGTCGTCCTCGGCCTGGGGCAGGCCCAGCGGGACGGCGTCGAGGTTCCACACCACGGTCCCCGGCGCGTCGTCGGTCTCGGGGAGGCGGCGCAGCCAGCCCTCCCGCCAGTCGTCGAGCTGCGCGGCGTAGTCCGGTTCGATGCGCATCGGCATCAGCAGCCCGAGGAAGCTGTCCCCGCAGGAGAACACCAACGAGCTGGACGGGCCCGTCGGCTCCACTGTCAGCGGTCGGGCGTACACGCGGGCGGCGGTGGCGAACAGCGCCATCAGCGCTCCGTTCACCGCCAGCCGGGTCGCCGGCTTCCGCCGCTGCCCCAGGGCCCGGGACATCACCAGCGGCACGTCGGGGAACACCGGTGACTGCGGCTGCCGCGGCAACACGAGCTGCTTTCCCTCGAACAGGCCGCCGGTGTCGGTGATCGTGAAGTGCTCGAGGTCGATGTCCAGGCGCACCGTGTCGCCGACGTCTTCCTCGCCGGGACGGCGGCCCTTGAACAGGCCGAGGATCTCCTTCACGTCGGTGGGGGAGAGGTCGAAGGCTTCCAGCTGGCCGTCGTGGTTGGCCTCGATGGAGGCGATCGCCATGCCGGCCGTGTAGCGGTTGGTCGCGGTGACGGTGAGGTTCTCCTGGCCGACGTCGCAGCGGACGCGGTGCATCGCGGTGTCCTTGTCCGGGGCGGCGTGCACCACCACCGCGCGCAGCGCGTCCCGGAAGTCCTCCGTGGACAGCGTCAGCGACGTCACGGCTTGCCCCCGGTCTGCTTGCGGCGGCGCTCCAGCAGGTCGGTCGCGGACACGATGTCCATGGCCAGCTCCAGCGCGGAGGCCGGCTCGAGCGCGACGAGGACCTGCTCGCGGCTGTCGGTGAGGTTGCGGCGGCCCTCGAAGGAGAGGCGGACGAGCAGCTGCTCGCCGCCGCCGTCGGCGAGGGAGTAGCCGGCGAACGCGTCAGCGCGGACGGCGTCTGCGAGCAGGAGCTCGGTGGAGACCGCGGCCATCTCGCCCGCGGGCAGCGCGGACGGGTCCGGCCCGGTCACAGGTCGACCGCTTCGCTGATCGCGCGCAGCCGGTGGACGAGGGCGAACGCGCGCTCGGTGGCGGCGGCCAGGCGCTCACCGAGCGGGGACGCGGGGGGCTCACCGGGGTCCCGGGCCAGCCTGCTCTCCGGCATGGCGGTCTTCTCGAACTCGGGCGGCAGGACCGGCTTGAGCCGCTGGGCGAACGCGGCGACCTCGTTGTGCGCCTTGGTGAGCTCCTCGTCGAGGCGGTCGAGGCGCTGGGTGAACCGGGACGCCGACGCCGCGGTCGCCATCTTGGCGTCCACGACGGGGTCTCCGGACTTGAGCGACCCGTAGCGGGGACCGATGTACTCGCCGGGCATGGACTGCGGAATGGGGACGGTCACGCTGATCTCCTGGTGGTCTGTGAGGGAGCGGAGACGGGCAGGCCTTGGCGGGCCCGGTCGAGGTTGCGGCGGTGCTTCCGGATGGGCTGCCGGACCAGCCAGTAGGTGACGTCGGCGTCGGTGGGCCACCGCCCGCCAGCGGCGCGCGCGGCCGCGGCCCGGCGCCGCCAGCGGCTGAGGGTGCGGACGGCGACGCCGTATCGGATGGCGGAGGCGAGCAGCGTGTAGCGGTCGGCGTGCTCGAGCGCGGCCCGGATGGTGCGGGGGTCGATCGCTGGGGCACCTCGCCCGTGGGCACCGGCGGGGCGGGCGCTCGACGTTGGCCGCCCCGCCGGGCGCTCCTGGGGCGCGGTCACGACCGCCACCCGCCGTGCTGCTGTGCTGCTGCCGGGGTGTCCTCGTACGGGTCGAACACGGGCCGCGCGGCCGGGGTGAGCACCGTCGGGGTCGGGCAGACGTGCTCCTCCCAGGCGGGCTGCAGCCGGGCCGGCTGCCCGTAGCGGCGCGCGTACGCGTGCCCGTGCAGCGCCCACACGGTGATCCGGCCGCCGTCGACCTGGGCCGGGTCTACGACGATCGGCTCGTCGGTGTCGACGTCCTCGACGTGCACGACCTCGGCCCGACAGCCCGGGCACCTGGTCCGGAGGAGCCGCTCGGCCAGCGGCAGCGGCGCGTTCACCGGGCACCGCCAGCCGCCCGCGGCGGGGCGACGTCGACCCGGGCGCCGAGCGCCGGCGCGCCGGTGACGAACACCCGCTCGCCGGGCACGAACCCGCACGGAGTGAGCCGGTTGATCAGCTGCACCAGGGTCATCCGCTGGCCGCCAGCGACGTGCCCGGAGTCGATCTGGTCGCGGCGGTAGCGGCGGGTCGGCACCGGGCCGGGGTGCTTGGGGACGGCGACCATCAGCTCGACCGGCATCTGCGCGGTGCCGTCCAAGGTGGCCTGGGTGCGGATCTCGGCGAGCCGGTCCATGCACTGCTGCGCGGTCTGGCGGGCCGCGTACTCGTGCACCGCGGCGAGCTCCTCGCGGGTCGGCCTGCCCAGGCCGCCGAGGAGCGCGCGGACAGCGGCCGGGAGCCGGCGGCCGCACAGCGTGCACACGCGCATCGGCGGCGCGAGCTGGGCGGCCGGGACGCCGGCCAGCTTCCGCGGGGCCCGGCCGCACAGCGGCGCCCCGCCGGGCCGGTTCAGCACGTGCACCGTCTGACCCGCCGGGGTGGCGGCCAGCGGGGTGCCCGGGGCCGCGCGCAGCAGGGTGGCCGCCGGGAGCAGCGTGAACACGTCGCCGCTCACGGCCGGCTCCCGGTGACCCACCGCTTCCGGTACGGGAGCGCGACCGGCACGGGGGCGGACAGCCGCACCGGGGCCAGCACCAGCGCCGTGCCGGCGTCCCACGCGGCCACCCCGCCGACGACGGGGGCCAGGACGAAGCGGCCCACCCGCTCGGCGGTCACTCGCTCGCTCCGTCGACCACGAGCTGCTCGACGTCGGACAGCGTGTAGCCCTGGGCGACCAGGAACCGCAGCCACCGCGCCCGGTCCTTCAGCATCCCGACGTCGCCTCGCCAGGAGTCCTTCGCCATCGACGACTCGATCGCGCCGGCGACGTGGGCCAGCAGCTGCAGCGGCAGCCGGGCGTCGGGCACCTGCTCGCCGCTGGTCAGCGACTGCGCCGGGTCGCCCCAGGTGCGGCCGGGCTTCACCAGGCCGAGCTGCTCGGTGGCCGCGTCACCGTCGCCGGCGGCGGGCATCCCGGTCAGCCACCGCTCGAAGATGCGCGGGTTGGCGGCGAGCTCCTCGACCGCGAACCGCAGCACCTCCTTCGGCGCCGACCGGCGCGCCAGGAACTCGCGGATCCACGTGCGCCGCACGGCGTTCGCGGCGGCCATCGCCTTGTTGTTCTCGATTACCTCGCGCCGCTCGGCGCGGGCGGCCTTCTTCTCCTCCTCGGTCTCCGGCTTGGGCGAGCCCGACGCTGTCGACGAGGCCCACCGGTCGACGTGACCGTTGGCCTTCCAGTCGGTGCAGATCTCCTCCTCGTGGAGGCGGTCCTCCCACGACGTCGTCGCCAGGTGCACCGCCGCGCCGGGACAGGACAGGTGCTCGGCCTCCCGGTCGGCCAGCCAGGTGCCGTCGGCGTCGTTGAGCCGGGTGAGCCGCGCACCGGCGGGCGCGAAGTCCTCCACGACGACTCGGCCGGCGGCGCGCAGCTCGGCGGCGCGCGCCTGCAGCTGCGCGTCGGCCTTCCGCTGGCGCTTGATCTGCTCGACGGCGTGCGCGAGCTGGCCGGGGCCCCGCTCGGCCGCGTGCAGCAGCCGACCGCGGGCCTCGGGGTCGTCCGCGAACAGCGCGATCACCGCGGCCGACTCCAGGTCGAGCTGCTGGGCATCGACCTCTGCCGCGGACTCCGGGTCCAGCCGGGCGACACCGGCCGCCTTCTTCACCCGCTTCTGCCCGAGCCCGGTGCGCCTGGCCACCTTCGCCACGGGCATCCCGAGGTCGAGCATCTGGGCGACGCCGCGGGCCTCTTCCATCGCGGTCAGGCCCTCGCGCTGCAGGTTCTCCGCGAGCATCGCGCCGATGTGCTCGGCGACGCCCGGGCTGTCGTCGGAGTCGACGGCCAGGTCAGCGCGCACCACGCACGGCACGGCGTCCAGTCCGGCGGCGATCGCCGCGGCCGCGCGCCGGTGCCCGGCGATCAGCTGGAAGCCGGTCCCGTTGATCGGAACGACGGTGAGCGGCTCGATCACGCCCTGCTCGCGGATCGACTCGGTCAGCCCGGCCAGGTCGCCGAGGTCGGCGCGGATGTTGCGCGGGTGCGGGGCCAGGTCGTGCGGGTCGAGCAGCTCCACTCGCAGCTCGGTGGACTCCATGGTGGTCACCAGATGACTCCCTTCGCGCGGCGTCCTCGCGGGGACAGCACGTAGACCTCTTCGGGGGGACAGCCGGGCCCTCGCACGTTGCGCAGCTGCCCGGTCTTGACGGCCCAGCCGTCGGCGACGAGCTCGGACAGGCGGGGCGCGACCGAGTACCGCTCGGTCTTCGAGTCGAAGGACCGCCGGTACCAGTTCCATGCCTCGATCGCCGTGGTCCCCTGCGGGCCGATCTGCACCAGGTGCTGCAACACGCGCGCCCGGAGGCTGCCGGCGCGGTAGGCGACCAGCCGGGCGGCGGTCGCCTCACCGGCCGTCGCGTCGGCGTGCACCGCGGCGGCCGGCCGAGCCGGGTCCGGCAACGGGTAGGAAGTGCGCTGCACCACACCCGCGCCGGAGTCGACCGGAGGGCGGGCCGCGAGGTCCTCGTCGGGCACGACGAGCCACTCGTACACCTCGGCGCCCGGCATCAGGTCCGCCGAGCACACCGGGCCGATGAAGTAGCGGACGACCGGCCGTCCGGTGCACGGCTGGCCGTTGTGGCGGCGGATGCAGCGCAGCTCGCCCACGGGCCGCTCGACGACGGTGGTCACGCGCCCGGGTCCTCGGTCGACACGACGTCGATGACCGACACGTTCCGGCCCCGGATCCAGCAGGGGCCGCCGTCGCTGGCGTCGAACTCGACGAGCGTCGGGTAGTTCTTCGCCGCCGCAACGTCGTTGCGCAGGCGGTGCGCGTACGCCTTCGCGTCGGCGGTGGGCATCGGCACCGTCGCCAGCCAGGTGCCGGCCACTTGCACGCGGACGACGCCCAGCGTTCCGAAGCCGGCGGTCACAGCCGCACATCCAGGCGCGTGCCGAGCTCCACCACGGCCCCGGGAGGGGTGCCGGGCTCGGCCGGCTGCTCACGGCGGTCCCGCTCTGCCAGCGTGCGGCCGACCGCCAGTCCGAGCGCGACGGCCAGTCCGCCCCAGGCGGCCAGGAACAGCAGCACGTAGACCGCCGCCTGGGCGCCGGTCACCGCTGCCGCCGCGAGTCGCGGGTTCGCTGGGCGAACACCTGCTCCGCCTCCGCGCGCACCAGGTCGCGCAGCGCGGGACCGTCGACCTGGACGCGCACCACCGGGGCGCCCGCGCGGTCGACCAGGCGGGACACGCGCGAGACCGGGTTCTTCAGCAGCCGCACGGCGGCCACCGCGGCGCCCGCCGTGGCGAGCCCACACGCGACCACGGCCTGCTCGAGCCGGAACCTCATCACGACTGCGCCTCGATCCACGTGTCGAGGAAGAACAGCCCGACGGCCAGGATGACGAGCGCCAGGACCACCGCGGCCGTCAGCCAGACGAACCGGTGCGCGGCATCGCTGCCCGGCTCCGGGCGGGGCCGCGGGGCCGGGACGGGCGGCAGGTGCGGGATGCGGGGGATCTCGACGGTGTCGTCGTCACGGACCGGGCCGAGGAGGTCGGTGCGGAAGTCATCGGCCCCGGGAACCAGGCGGAGGGGAGCGAGCATGGGATGATCCCTTCTTGTTGGAGCCCTTCCGCGCGCTGCCAGGCGATGAGCGGGAGGGCTTCGGCGTCTACTGAGAGGCGGGCGACCGGACGGCGGGGAAGCGCCGCCCGGTCACACGCCTTCGAGGTGCGGGTGTTGCGGGCCCGGCCGGCGCCACGGGGGGAGCGCCGGCCGGGGGCTCAGGAAGCTCCGGCGGTGTGCCGGGCGAGGCGGCGTCCCTGGTGGTCGCCGGCGGCCGGGACAGCGCGCATCAGGCTGTCCAGGCGGTCGAGTTCGGTGAGGTACTGCTCGACCCGGCGCAGCGACGCAGGGTCGTCCCGCAGGTGCGGTGCCCCGGCGATGCGGGCCAGGTAGGCGTCGTGCTCGGCCTGTACCTCGCGACGGCGGGCGGCCAGCCGTGTGCTGTCGAGCTGGCGGCGCCGGCCGGCGCGGTCCTTACACGCCACGGCTTTCCGTCCGGGCGTGGGGGTGTAGGTGCCGGAGGCCTTCTGCATCGCCTTCGACAGCTCGCGCACCTGTGCCTCGCTGGCGGACGGGTTGATCCGCACCTCGTGCCCGTCAGGCGCGGCGTACACCAGGAAGCCCTTGGAGTTCACGCCGGTCTGCCGGTAGCCGAGGCGCTCGGCCTCGGCGAGCAGGCTCTTCACGAGCCGCTTCACGAGGCCCTCGCCATGACGTTGCGGACGGCGGTCTCCCCGGTGGGGTCGCTGTACTCGAGCACGTAGCGCAGCTCGGAGCGGGCCTCGAGCTCGACGCGCTGCTGGGCCGTCAGCTGCAACTTCGCGGCGAGGACCTGGCCGAAAGGCAGGCCGGCGACCGTGGAACGCAGGTAGGAGCGCACCATCTTGGCGACCCAGTTCGGCGACCGGTGGATGCCCGCAGACTCGAGGAGGCTGTGAGTGTCCCGGATCAGCTGCTCGGGGGTGGCGGCCGTCGTGGAGCACCGCGCGCTGGGGGAGGCCGTCAAGCCTGGTGGGCTCATCAGGAGGCCGCCGGCGCGGTCATGCCGTTCAGGACGGTCGAGGGGAAGCGCAGCCCTCCGGAGGGGAGGCGGACGTGGTCGATCTGCCCGTTCGACGCCCATCGGCGCACGGTGCCGGGATCGACTCGGAGGGCCTGAGCGACCTCGGAAGTCGTGAGCAACCGGGGGACCTGTGACATGCACAGGATGCAACACGTTCGGGTGACCCGTGTCAAGCACAGGTCGCCGGGTCTATTGCGCGTTCTGCGCGTTATGCATCAAGATGTGTGCATGACAAGCACCCAGCCGAGACTGGCATGGATCCCCACAGCGCACAGCTTCGGCGCGCGCCTTGCGCTGGTCAGGCAGCGCATGGGGTGGGGGAACGTCAAGGAGGCCGCCGTCGCCTGTGGCATCCCCGTCGAGTCGTGGCGATCGTGGGAGCGCGACGGCGTGTCGCCGCGACGCATCGTCGACATCGCTCGGGAGATCAGCCAGCGGACCGGCGTCGACTACATGTGGCTGCTCACCGGCGAGATGCCGGCCGAGACCAGCCCCCGGCCGGATGGACCGGATGGGTGCGCCATCAGGGACTCGAACCCCGAACCCGCTGATTAAGAGTCAGCTGCTCTGCCAATTGAGCTAATGGCGCGCGCCCGGCAGGCCGGGCGACGAGGGGAAACGATACCAGCGCCCCCACGGCCGGGGAGCAGGACGCCGACGAGGTCCTCGACACACCCGCCCGTGTGCCGTCGGCGCACGTCACCGCACCGTCCGGACGTGGACACTGGAGTGGCTGCACCCAGTGGGTGGTGCGGGCGGTGAGAGGAGTCGCGGGGTGCGGCGAGCAGCGGCGGCCATGGCCGCGGGAACGCTGGTGTTCCTGGCCGGGTGCGGTGGGGACGGCGGCGGCAGCGGATCGGACGACGCGGCCGTCGAGACCGCGCCGGCGCAGGTGGTCCTCGCCCCCGAGGACGGTGCCACCGATGTCTCGCCGCTCGTCCCGCTGGAGATCTCCGTCACCGACGGCGAGCTCGCCGAGGTCGCCCTGGTCGACGACGCCGGCGCCGCCGTCCCGGGAGAGCTCGCGGAGACCGACACCGGTGCCGAGGTCTGGACGCCGGAGAGCCCGCTCGCGTACGGCACGACCTACACCCTCACCGCGACGGCGGCCAACGACGCCGACGAGGAGACCGAGGCGTCGGCCACCTTCACCACGGTGACGCCGGCCGCGCTGTCGACGCCGTCCATCGGCCCGCTGGACGGCCAGACCGTCGGCGTCGGCATGCCGATCCGCGTGTGGTTCGACGACCCGGTGGCCGACAAGGCCGCAGTCGAACGCAACCTCGTGGTCACGTCGTCCACCGCCACCGACGGGGTGTGGAACTGGTTCAGCGACACCGAGGTGCACTTCCGGCCCTCGCAGTACTGGCCGGCGAACACCGACGTCACCCTCGACGCGAAGCTCTACGGCGTCGACTTCGGCGAGGGCGTCTGGGGCGAGAAGGACCGGACCGTGTCCTTCAGCATCGGTGCGAAGCACGTCTCCATCGCCGACGCCTCCACCCACACGATGGAGGTCTACGACGGCGATCGGCTGGTGCAGACCTTCCCGATGAGCGCCGGCAGCCCGAAGAACCCGAGCTACAACGGCGCGCACGTGGTCACCGAGATGAACCGCGACCGGATCATGGACTCCAGCACCTACGGCGTGCCGGTCGACAGCCCCGAGGGCTACCGCACGCCGGTCGAGTACGCCGTCCGGATCTCCGACAGCGGCGAGTTCGTGCACGCGGCGCCGTGGTCAGTGGCCCAGCAGGGGCGCGAGAACGTGTCGCACGGCTGCATCAACCTCTCCACCGAGAACGCCCGGTGGTACTTCGAGTTCACCCGCCCCGGCGACGTCGTCGAGATCCGCGGGTCGAGCGCCGGCGCCCTGCGCTCCGACGTCTACGACTGGACCATCCCCTGGGACGAGTGGCAGGCCGGCAGCGCGCTGAAGTGACGCGTCCGCGCTGATCACGGCCGTCCGCGGGCGTTTCCGGGGGTCGGCCGACGGGCACCCTCCGGGGCGACTCGAGGGAGGTCCACCGTGGATACGTGGCTCATCGTGCTGCTGGTCGTCCTGGCCGTGGCAGTGGTCGTGGTGCTCGCCCTGCTGCTGAGCAAGCGCTCGCGCATCGCGCAGGCGCGCAAGCGGGAGCAGGCCCGCGAGCACCTGCAGGAGGCGCAGGTGAGGTCGGCCCGCGCGGAGAAGGAGCGGGCACTCGCCGAGGAGCAGTCCGCGCAGGCCCGTCGCGAACTGGCCGAGGTCCAGGAGCGCGCCGCCCTGGCCGAGCAGGAGGCGCGGGAGCGCGCCGCCCGCGCCGACGAGGACCGCTCCGAGGCCGACAGGTTGCGAGCCAGCGCGCAGAAGGCCGCCCCGGACCTCGTGTCCGGTGGCACGACGACTGTCGATGACGGTCGCGGCACCGCCGGCCGGCACGCCGTCCAGCCGGACGGGGTCCCGGCGGACGGTGTCACGGAACCGCGCCCCGACGAGCACGGCACGGGTGGTGCCACGCGCCGCTGACTTTTCCCCTCCCCGGCGGTCCAATGCACCAGGACCGTCGATCCGGGAGGAGCGCCATGACCGATCTGCTCGCCATCGGGACGCGCAAGGGGCTGTGGCTGGCCCGCAGCGAGGACGACCGGAGGTCGTGGACCGTCGACGGACCGCACCTCCTGGCCCAGGAGGTCGCGGCCGTCTGCGTCGACACGCGGCGCCCGACGCCGCGCCTCCTGGCCGGCATCCAGTACGGGCACTGGGGGCCGACGGTCATGTGGTCCGACGACCTCGGTGCCACCTGGCAGGAGACCGAGCACGGCGGCATCAGGTTCCCGGAGGACGCCGGCGCGGCGCTGCTGCGCGTGTGGCAGCTGCGGCCCGACACCGCCGACCGGCCCGACGTCGTGTGGGCCGGCTGTGAGCCGCAGTCGCTGTGGCGCAGCACCGACGGCGGCTGCTCCTTCGAGCTGGTCCGGGGGCTCTGGGACCACCCGCACCGGCCCACCTGGGAGCCCGGCGGCGGTGGGGGAGCGGTGCACACCGTGCTGCCCGACGCCGCGACCGAGCGGGTGACCGTCGCGATGAGCACCGGCGGCGTCTACGTCAGCGAGAACGGCCGCGACGGCTGGGAGCCCCGCAACCGCGGGATCACCGCCCCGTTCCTGCCCGAGCCGCCCGAGTACGGCCAGTGCGTGCACAAGGTCGCCGTCGACGCCGGCGACCCCGACCGCATGTACGCCCAGAACCACTTCGGGGTGTTCCGCACCGACGACGCCGGCGGGCGGTGGACGTCGATCGCCGACGGGCTGCCGGCCGACTTCGGCTTCCCGATCGCGACCTCGCTGTCCGCACCCGGGACGGCGTGGGTGGTGCCGCTGGTCGCCGACATGCAGCGGGTGCCACCGGACGGGCGACTCCGCGTACACCGCACCCGGGACGCCGGCGCGACCTGGACGGAGTCCTCCGCCGGCCTGCCCGACGCGGCGTGGACGGCGGTCATGCGGGACGCGTTCTGCGTCGACGAGGGCGACCCGACCGGCGTCTACCTCGGCACGCGCGACGGGTGCGTGTACGCCAGCGCCGACGAGGGCGACACGTTCGGCCTGGTGGTCGACCACCAGGCCGACGTCCTCGCCGTCCGCGCGTACCGGCTGCCGTGAGGGGACGACGGTGACCGTGCAGGTGCTGCTGCCCGGGGCCCTCGCCGGGCTCGCGGGCGGCGCGCGCCACCTGGAGCTCCAGCCGGACGGCGGCACGCTGGCCGACGTCCTGGACGCGCTGGCGGCAGAGCACCCGGTGCTGTGCCGCCGGATCCGCGACGAGACCGGCACCGTCCGGCGCTTCGTGAACGTCTACGTCGACGGCGAGGACGTGCGGTACGCGGGCGGCCTGCGCACCCCGGTGACCGACGGCGCCGAGGTGCAGGTGCTCCCCTCGGTCGCCGGGGGGTAGCCGGTCAGAGTGCGGCGAGCTCCGCGCACGTGGGGCAGAGCTGCTGCTCCTCGTACCCCTCCGGCGGCCACGGCTGCTGCTCGTCGATGGAGACGTAGGCCCCGCACAGCGCCTTGCGGCTCTGCCCGCTCACGCGACCGATCGTGGCGTGCGCCGGACCGATCTGCCGGGGCTTGAGACCTTCCGCGCCGAAGGCGCCGACCATCACCACCGCGTGTGCCGTGCCGTACGCGTAGACGCTGGTCATGCCGCCAGGGTCCGAGCCGCCGCCCCCCGGGGCCAGCACCGCCGGGCGCGTGTTCGGCGCACCCGTCACACCCGTCCCACCCGTCGCGGGATCGCCGGTCCGCGGCCCGCCCTCGACCTCGCGGTGTGGCCGCGAGGCGCGCGGTGTACGGCGGGTTCGGCTGCCGCACCGCGCGGTCGAGGTACTGCGAGGCCCTCGCGGCGGCGTGCCGCTACTCCCGGCCGAGTGCGACGGCCAGCGCGGCCCGGACCTCCTCGACCTCCTCCGGGCCGGCGGGCAGCTGCGGGAGCCGCATGGCCGCCGAGGGGAGCAGGCCGAGCAGGTTCAGGGCCAACTTCGAGCGGAGCGCGCCGTTGCCGCTGCCGCAGATCAGGTCGACGGCGGGCAGCGTCGACCTGAACAGCTCGCGCGCCTCCCGCGGCTCGCCCGCCTCGGCCAGGGCGATGACCCGCGCCAGCCGGTCGCCGACCAGGTGCCCGGCCATGCTCACCAGCCCGACGGCGCCCACCGAGAGGAACGGCAGCAGCACGCCGTCGTCCCCGGAGTACCAGGCCAGCCCGGTCTCGGGGATCAGCCGCAGCGCCGCCACCGGGTCACCTGTCGCGTCCTTCACCGCCCAGATGCGCGGGTGCTCGGCCAGGCGCCGCAGCGAGTCGGGGCTCAGCCGCAGCCCGGTCCGCGCCGGGACGTCGTAGAGCATCACCGGCAGGTCGGTGGCGTCGGCGACGGCGGTCAGGTGCGCGACGACGCCGTCCTGCGAGGGCCGGGAGTAGTACGGCGTCACCGCCAGCAGGCCGTCGGCGCCCGCGTCGGCCGCAGCGCGGGCCAGCTCCACCGCGTGCCTGGTGTCGTAGGAGCCGGCGCCGGACAGGACGACGCCGCGGTGGCCGACGGCGTCGCGCACGGCACGGATCAGGTCGGCCTTCTCCCGGTCCGACGTCGTCGGCGCCTCGCCGGTGGTGCCGCTGAGCACCAGCCCGTCGGAGCCGGAGTCGATCAGGTGGACCGCGAGCCGTGCGGCGGCGTCCAGGTCGAGGTCGCCGTCGGCGGTCATCGGCGTGACCATCGCGGTCAGCAGAGCCCCGAACGGCCGTCGCGCGGAGGGGCCGGACATGCCGGAGAACCTACCGATCCGCGGTGTCCGTTCGGCCTCGGCGCGGTCAGCGCTGACCGGTATGTTGACCGCAGCCTCCGGCCGGGAGGTGTTCTCCGACCGGGGGTGGCTTGTGCAGTCCGCGCTCTACGAGGCCGAGCACGAGGCGTTCCGCGCCACCGTGCGCGAGTTCCTGGCCAAGGAGGCCGTCCCGCACACCGAGGCGTGGGAGCAGGCCGGGCAGGTCGACCGCGAGGTCTGGCTGGCCGCCGGTCAGCAGGGGCTGCTGGGCATGGACGTCCCGGAGGAGTACGGCGGCGGTGGGGTCAAGGACTTCCGCTACAACGCCATCCTCACCGCCGAGGTCGGCCGCGCCGGCGCGAGCGGGCTCGGCTTCACCCTGCACAACGACGTCGTCGCCCCGTACCTGACCGAGCTGTGCACCGACGAGCAGAAGCAGCGCTGGCTGCCCGGGTTCGTGCGCGGCGAGATCATCACCGCCATCGCGATGAGCGAGCCGGGCGCGGGCTCGGACCTGCAGGGCCTGAAGACGACGGCGGTGCGCGACGGCGACGACTGGATCCTCAACGGCCAGAAGACCTTCATCACCAACGGCATCCTCTCCGACCTCGTGCTGGTCGTGGCCCGCACCGACCCCGAGGCCGGCGCCCGCGGCTTCTCCCTGCTCGCCGTCGAGCGCGGCATGCCCGGGTTCGAGCGGGGCCGCAAGCTCGACAAGATCGGCCTGCGCGCGCAGGACACCGCCGAGCTGTTCTTCACCGACGTCCGCGTGCCCGCCACCAACCTGGTCGGCACCGAGGGGCACGGCTTCTTCCACCTGATGAACAACCTGCCGCAGGAGCGGTTGTCGATCGCCGCCGGCGCGGTCGCGTCGGCGCGGATCGTCCTCGACTACACGGTCCAGTACTGCAAGGACCGCACCGCCTTCGGCAAGCCGATCGGGAAGTTCCAGAACACCCGCTTCGAGCTGGCCGAGATGCACACCGAGGTCACCATCGCCGAGACCTATCTGGAGAAGGCGATCCTCGAGCACAACGCCGGGCGGTTCACCGTCGAGGACGCCGCCATGAGCAAGTGGTGGACGACGGAGCTGCAGAAGCGCGTCATCGACCGCTGCCTGCAGCTGCACGGCGGCTACGGCTACATGCTCGAGTACCCGGTGGCGAAGGCGTACCTGAACTCGCGCGTGCAGACGATCTACGGCGGGACGACCGAGATCATGAAGGAGATCATCGGCCGGTCGCTGGGCCTGTGACGGTGATGTCTCCCGAGCAGCCCGCCGCGACGGTTCTCACCGAGCAGACCGGCTCCGTCCTGCTGGTCACGATCAACCGGCCGCGAGCGCGCAACGCCCTGGACCTCGACGTCGCCACCCGCCTGGCCGACGCCTTCGACGCCGCGGAGGCCGATCCGGAGATCCGCTGCCTCGTGCTCACCGGCGCCGGCGACCAGGCCTTCTCCGCGGGCGCCGATCTCAAGGCCCTGGCCCGTGGGGAGCGGGCGATCGTGCCGGGCCGCGAGCAGTACGGCTTCGCCGGTGTCGTGCGGCACCCGACGAGCACGCCGGTCATCGCGGCGGTCAACGGTGCGGCGCTGGGCGGCGGCACGGAGCTGGCGCTCGCCGCCGACCTCGTCGTCGCCGCCGAGCACGCCACCTTCGGCGTCCCCGAGGTCACGCGCGGCCTGTTGGCCGCCGCAGGCGGGGTCTTCCGGTTGCCCGAGCAACTGCCCCACAAGGTCGCGATGCGGCTGGTCCTCACCGGCGAGCCGATGAGCGCCGCGGAGGCGCTGCGCTGGGGCCTGGTCAACGAGGTCGTCCCGGCCGCCGACGTGGTGCCGACGGCGATGCGGATGGCGGAGGCCGTCTCTGCCAACGCACCGCTGGCGGTGCAGGCCAGCAAGCGCCTGGCCCTCGGCATGGTGGATGGCGACCGGCCGGCGGAGGCCGAGCTGTGGCGGCGCTCCGCGGAGGAGATGGGCCGGCTGCTGGCCTCGGACGACGCCGCCGAGGGGATCGCGGCGTTCGCGGAGAAGCGGCCGCCGCGGTGGACGGCCCGCTGAATCACCAGGGGTGAGCGGCCGATGCAGGGGGCAGATATGCCGGTCATGAGCACCTCTGCGCCGCGGCTGCCCGACGCGCTGGAGGCGCTGCGCGACCGGCTGGACGAGGCGCCCCTGCACCTCGACGTCCCCGGCCGGGACGACGCGAGCAGAGCCGCCCGCGCCGTCGTCGACCAGGTCGACGACTACCTGCTGCCGCGGCTGCGGGACCTCGACGCGCCCCTGCTGGCCGTCGTCGGCGGCTCCACCGGCGCCGGCAAGTCGACCCTGGTCAACAGCCTGCTCGGCGCGCACGTGACCACCGCCGGCGTCCTCCGGCCGACCACCCGCGCGCCGGTCCTGGTGTGCTCCCCGGCCGACCGGGACGCCTTCGCCGGCGATCGGGTGCTGCCTGGCCTGGCCCGCACCACCGGCGAGGGCGAGGTCACCGGGGGGCTGCGGCTGTTGGTCAGCGACGCGCTGCCGCCCGGGCTGGCGGTCCTCGACGCCCCGGACGTCGACTCGGTCGTCGAGACCAACCGCGAACTGGCCGGGCAGCTGCTCGCGGCCGCTGACCTGTGGATCTTCGTGACGACGGCGGCCCGCTACGCCGACGCCGTCCCGTGGGAGCTGCTGCGCACGGCGCAGGAGCGCGGCACCGCGCTGGCCGTCGTCCTCGACCGGGTACCCCCGGAGGCCACCCGCGAGATCGCCGACGACCTGACCGGGATGCTCCGCGCTGCCGGCCTGAGCGGGGCCCGGCTGTTCGTCGTGGAGGAGCGGCCGCTGAACGACGGCCTCCTCCCCGAGGACCAGGTCGAGCCGCTGCGGACCTGGCTGCACGGCCTGGCCGCCGACCAGGAGCAGCGCGCCGCCGTGGTCCGGCAGACGCTGGCCGGGGCGCTGGACAGCCTCGACGCCCGGGTGGACGCCGTGGTGCAGGCGGTCGTGCGGCAGGCCGAGGCGGCGGACGCGCTGCGGGCCGGCGCCGAGGCCGCCTACGAGCGGGC
The DNA here is from genome assembly GCF_005222955.1 of Blastococcus sp. CCUG 61487. Lineage (GTDB taxonomy): Bacteria > Actinomycetota > Actinomycetes > Mycobacteriales > Geodermatophilaceae > Blastococcus. The sequence continues at coordinate 52,845 of NZ_LWUA01000179.1, forward strand.
CTGCACGTCGGTCTCCGACGGCGTGGCCGGCGGCGCCCTGCTGCGCGGCGAGGTGCTCGCCCGGTGGCAGGAGTTCGTCGGCACGGGGGAGTGGATGCGCACGCTCCAGGGCCAGGTCGGCCGGTTGCGCGACCGGATCACCGCGACGCTCACCGGCCGGCCCTCGGCCGGCGCCGGGCTGCAGCAGGCGCTGGAGTCGGGGGTGGAGGTGCTCCTGCGGGACGCCGCGGACGAGGCGGCCGAGCGGACGGTGACCGCCTGGCGGGGGACGCCGGGTGGCCCCGGCCTGCTCGCCGGCCGGCAGGCCGAGCTCGAGGCCGCCGCCCCGGAGTTCCCGGAGCGCGCATCGGCCGAGGTCCGGAACTGGCAGGGCGCCGTCCTGGACCTGGTGCGCAGCGAGGGAGCCGGCAAGCGGACCCGCGCGCGCACGCTCTCCTGGGGCGTCAACGGCGCGGGGGCCGTGGTCATGGTCGCGGTCTTCGCCTCGACCGGCGGGCTGACCGGCGGTGAAGTCGCGGTGGCCGGCGGCACCACCGCGGTGGGACAGCGGGTGCTCGAGGCCGTCTTCGGCGACTCCGCCGTGCGGGCGCTCGCCGCCCGGGCCCGCAAGGACCTGGAGCAGCGCACCGACCGGCTGCTCACCGGCGAGCGGCAGCGGTTCGACGCGTTGGTGGACGCGGCCGCGCCCCCGCCCGGCAGCATCGACGACCTGCGGGCGGCGGCCGCCGAGCTGAGCGCGGCCCGGCGGGCGCAGCGGTGAGCCGGCGGAACCGCGGCGGGCTGCCGCTGACCGACCGCCTCGCGGCGCTGCGC
>NZ_LWUA01000180.1 GCF_005222955.1 Blastococcus sp. CCUG 61487
CTGCTCTGCGCGGCGCTGCTCGTGGCCGCCCCGGTCGCCGTCGTCGTCTCCGGCTGGGGGGAGAGCGACCAGGAGGCCGACCGCGTCTTCACCCCGGAGCCCGGCGACGAGGGCACCGGTGGCGAGGGCACCGGCGGGGAGAGCACCGGCGGCGACGCCGGGGTGACCACCGAGGCCTCCCGCACGCCGGAACCGCCCCCGGCTCCCGACCCCGGCCCGGCGGATGCGGCCGCGCGCCCGCCGCCCCACCGGCAGGCGCAGGCCCGGGCTGGGCGCCGGCCGGGGGTGGGCAGGGGAGCTCCGGTCCGGTGGCGACCCA
>NZ_LWUA01000181.1 GCF_005222955.1 Blastococcus sp. CCUG 61487
GCCGCGGCGATCGCGGCCGGGGTGTTGCCGTCGATGACCCGCTGCTCCAGGCGCTGCACCTCCTGGGCGCGCAGGGTGTTGTCCGCCCGCAGCCGGGTGGCCTCCAGCGAGTCGACGGCGATGGCGGTGTTGAGGACCAGCAGGCCCACCGCGGCACCGGCGATCAGCGCGACCATGAGCAGCACGAACGGAGCCCGCCGGTGCCGCAGCGCGGTCCGGGGCGTGCGCCGCGGACGGGTCGGCAGCGGGGTGACCAGGCTGAGGTGCGGCCGCGGTGCGGTGCGGGCCGGTGTGGTGCGGGGGGCA
>NZ_LWUA01000182.1 GCF_005222955.1 Blastococcus sp. CCUG 61487
CTGACCCGCGAGCCCGGCGGATCGCCCGGCGCCGAGATCATGCGCCACCTCGTTTTGTCGGGCATGGGCAAGCTGCTGGGCGCGGAAGCGGAGACCCTGCTGTTCGCCGCCGCGCGCGACGACCACGTCCGCAACGTGATTCTCCCGGCGCTGAGCCAGGGCAGCTGGGTGCTGTGCGACCGCTTCTTCGACTCGACGAGGGCCTATCAGGGCAGCCTGGGCAAGGTCGCCCCCGACGTGCTCAATGCGATGCAAGATCGG
>NZ_LWUA01000183.1 GCF_005222955.1 Blastococcus sp. CCUG 61487
GTTCGTGGATAGGCCTTTGCTTCGGCCGCGAGATGCTCGCCGCCGCCGAATCCGATCTCGATCCGCAGGTCATCGATCGGCGGATCGAACAACGCCGGCAGCACGGCATCAGCAGGCGAAGCAAGATCAAGGGCGAGATGGGGAAGCAGGTTTCCCATCAGATCGGCCTGATGCGCACGAAGCTTGTGGCCTTTGCGCCGTCCAAAGAAGGAGCCCTGACGGTGCGAAGCCTCGGTGTCGGCGTGATAGATCGGAAGAGCACACG
>NZ_LWUA01000184.1 GCF_005222955.1 Blastococcus sp. CCUG 61487
AATTGAAGATTCAAGTTTTTAAAATCTGTCATAAGTTCTCCTTTCTTTTCAATCTCAAATTGAGATATTTTATTTTAAAAAAATAATTCACTCTCTGATTTGTGAAAATAATTAGAAATAATAGATATCTCATAATCATGGAATGGAGCTTTGCCATTTTCTTTTAATTCATATTGTCTGCGATTTTTCAAACCAATTAAATCTGCCATAAAAACTGTCGTAAGTTCATGCTTCTTTCTCTCTTTTCTAAGCTTTATTTTCGGCTTCAATTCTTGCTTTTTTAACTTTTGTTTTTTTGTAAGTTCCTGCACGCACTCACCCCCTTGTGTTAATAGT
>NZ_LWUA01000185.1 GCF_005222955.1 Blastococcus sp. CCUG 61487
GATTTCGCACGCCATCATCGCCTACAACAAGGGCCGTACGGAGCACCTCGCCGACGGCGTGGTCATCACGCCGTCGCATAACCCGCCAGAAGATGGCGGCTACAAGTACAATCCGCCGCATGGCGGCCCGGCCGACACCGATGCCACCGGGGAGATCGAGCGGCAGGCCAATATCTATCTGGCCAACGAACTCGATGGCGTGTCGCGCATCAGCTACACGAAAGCCAGGCAGCGCGGCTCAGTGCATCCAG
>NZ_LWUA01000186.1 GCF_005222955.1 Blastococcus sp. CCUG 61487
CGCGGCCTCGGCCGCCCGGGCGGCCTCCTGGGCGCCGGCGCGACCGCCGGAGGAGCCCGGGGCGGCGGCCGCGCCCTCGACGACCACCTGCACCTTCCAGCGCACGCCGAGCAGCTCCTGCAGCGACTGGCGCAGCACGTCCTTGTTCAGATCGTCGCCGAGCATCTTGGCCAGCGCCGGCGACGTCGCCGCCAGCGTCAGGACGCCGCCGGCCAGGTCGTGCACCTGGGCGCTCTTCAGCAGCGCCTCCGTCGTGCGCTTGTGCCCGCGGACCACCTTGAGCAGCTCCGGCCACACCCGCCGGACGTCGCTCGTGGTCAGCGTGCCCTCGGACTCGGGTGGATTGGCCGACACCACCGGGGTCGGCTCCCCGCCGCGCGGCACGGGCGAGGACTCCGCGGCCGGGCGCGGCTCGGCGTCGGGCCGCGGCGCTTCGGCACGGGCGGCGGCGGCCCGGACGGCGCAGGGCTGCGCGGGGTGCGGCCAGTCCTCGTCGTCGGTGGGCTCGGGCGGGAGCGGGATGTCGGGCTCGGCGGGCTGCGCAG
>NZ_LWUA01000187.1 GCF_005222955.1 Blastococcus sp. CCUG 61487
CTCGCCGACCGCACCGTCGTCCTCCCCGCCCCCGATCCGGCGGTCGTGCACGAACCGCCGGGGCGGACGCCCCGGTCACCTCGCCCTCACCGGCGGTTCGTGCACGAACCGCCACGTCGGGGGCCGCGCCGGTGCGGGGGGCGCTGGCCCGGGCCGGTGCGGTCGGCGCGCTCTCCTCGGCCGCCGGGGTGGCGCTGACCGCCGTCTCCGGGTGGCTGATCGTGCGCGCGGCCGAGATGCCACCGGTCCTCACGCTGCTGGTCGCGATCGTCGGCGTCCGCTTCTTCGGCATCGGACGGGCGGTCCTGCGGTGGTGCGAGCGGCTCGCCTCCCACGACGCCGCGCTGCGCATCGCGGCCGACCTCCGGGTCCGGATCTGGGCCGCGCTGGCGGCGCAGGGGCTGGCCGCCGACCGGACGCCCGGCGCCGCGCTGGCCCGCGTGGTCGGCGACGTCGGGGTGGTGCAGGACCTCACCGTCCGGGTGCGCCCGCCGATGGTGGTCGCCGCCGCCGTGCCGATCGCGACCGTCGGCGCGCTGGCGCTGGTCGA
>NZ_LWUA01000188.1 GCF_005222955.1 Blastococcus sp. CCUG 61487
TCGCCGACCTGGCGTTGCCAGGAGGCAAGGAAGTCGAAGCGCTGATAGGGTGTGTAGCTGTGTTGCGGTGTTTCGAGACTGCGCCAGGTCGCCTCGGCTGCAGTGAGGTCGTGAAAGATGTCGACGCCGGCGATGCGGATTGCGTTCGGCCATGTTCGCGTGCCCGCCGTCTGGCCTTCCATTGCCGCCGCCATGGTCATCTCGGAACCCAAATTTTTTAAGGTATTAATTTACAGTTCTCGGCTGAGGCCGACCTTCGCAGGGAAATGTCAACAAAGAGTAATAACAATCGCCC
>NZ_LWUA01000189.1 GCF_005222955.1 Blastococcus sp. CCUG 61487
CGACGCTCTTCCGATCTTCCGGAAATCTTCCCGGCCGCTCGGATCGCACCGAGAGCGTCATTGGTGATCGGCAACAGGCCGGCCACGGCTTTGGTCGCCCCGATTTGTTGGGGTGTGCCGAGGCGATCAAGATGCCATCCGGCCCGGCGCAGGATGCGCTCCATGCGCAGGTCAGTGACGGTTGCGATGGCCTGAAGGTCGCACTGCTGCCCAAATTCAATCATGGCTGCAAAGA
>NZ_LWUA01000190.1:0-41115 GCF_005222955.1 Blastococcus sp. CCUG 61487
GGCCGCGGCCGCCAGCCGGTCCCGCTCCCGCGCCGCCTCGACGGCGAGCCGCTCGCGTTCCTCCGCCGCGTTGCGCAGCAGCTCCGCGGCCTCGGCGCGGGCGTGCTCGAGGGCAGCCGCGGCCTCGGCCCGCTGCTGCTGAGCGTGCTCGCGGAGCTCGTCGGCGGCGAGGACGGCCATCTGCTTGATCTCGTGCGCCTTGCGCAACCGGGCGTCGGCCTCGCTGCGGGCCTCGGCGACCAGGTGCTCCGCTTCCCGGGCCCCGTTGTCGGTGATCGCGGCGGCTTCCTCCGCGGCCAGCCGCAGCATCTCCTCGACCCGGTCCGAGACGGGGAAGACGACCCGCCCGCGCGGAGCGTCGGCCAGCAGCCGCCGGGAGATCTCGAGCTCGGCGGAGCAGGCACCGAACCGGGCGAGCAGGTCGTCGACCTGGCGGCGCACGGTGGTGAGCTCGTTCTCCGCCCACGCGACGTAGGTGTCGACCTCCATCGGGTCGTAGCCGCGCAGGCGGCTGCGGAAGACGGGAGCCGAGCCGAGGAGCTGGTCCAGCGCACCGGTGAAGGCCGGCGGCACCGCCCCGGACGACGTCGGCGGCCCCTCGACGACCGCCATCCGCTGCTCGCCCAGGACCGCGCCCGGACCCGCTCCCGAGCCGTCCTCCGGGTGGTCCACGACCTCCGGCCTCGTCCGCACCGCCATCGCCGCCCCCTCCCCGGGGTCGCCTCACCGACCGGCACGCCCCTCGTGCGGCGGCGATCGGCAGCGCCCTCACTGGTATCGATCCGGACAGTGCCAGAACCGTGGACGCGGAGCCGCGCGCCGTGACCGGACCGTGAGCACTCCGCGGCGCGATCCGGCGCGTTCTGGCGCGTCGGCTACCCAGCGCGGTCGCTCGATGTACCCGCGGCGGTCGGGCTCGAACGCGCGCCGAGGGTGGGGAATGCTGGACCCGGTCGACGGGTTCTCCCGGGCAGTAGTTGCACATTCAACCAACGACGGAGGCGGCCATGCAGTTCGGCGTTTTCACGGTCAGCGACATCACGCAGGACCCCACCACCGGCCGTACTCCCACCGAGGCGGAGCGGATCAAGGCGGTCCTGGCGATCGCGCAGAAGGCCGAGGAGGTCGGGCTCGACGTCTTCGCCATCGGCGAGCACCACAACCCGCCCTTCTTCTCCTCCTCCCCCACCACCACGCTGGCCTGGATCGCGGCGAAGACCACGAAGCTCCAGCTCTCGACGTCCACGACGCTGATCACCACCAACGACCCGGTGAAGATCGCCGAGGACTACGCGATGCTGCAGCACCTGGCCGACGGCCGGGTGGACCTGATGATGGGCCGCGGCAACACCGGCCCGGTCTACCCCTGGTTCGGCAAGGACATCCGCGACGGCATCGAGCTGGCCGTGGAGAACTACGCGCTGCTGCGCAAGCTGTGGACCGACGACGTCGTCGACTGGCAGGGCAAGCACCGCACCCCGCTGCAGGGCTTCACCTCGACGCCCCGCCCGCTGGACGGCGTCCCGCCCTTCGTGTGGCACGGGTCGATCCGCAGCCCGCAGATCGCCGAGCAGGCCGCCTACTACGGCGACGGCTTCTTCCACAACCACATCTTCTGGCCGCCGGAGCACACCCAGAAGATGGTCGAGTTCTACCGGCGCCGCTTCGAGCACTACGGCCACGGCAGCGCCGACCAGGCCATCGTCGGCCTCGGCGGTCAGGTGTTCATGCGCAAGAACAGCCAGGACGCGGTGAACGAGTTCCGGCCGTACTTCGACAACGCGCCGGTCTACGGCCACGGGCCCTCGCTCGAGGACTTCAGCACCCAGACGCCGCTCACGGTCGGCAGCCCCCAGCAGGTGATCGAGCGGACGCTGGGTTTCCGCGACTACGTGGGCGACTACCAGCGCCAGCTGTTCCTCATCGACCACGCTGGCCTGCCGCTGAAGACGGTGCTCGAGCAGCTCGACATCCTCGGCGAGGAGGTCGTGCCGGTGCTCCGCAAGGAGTTCGCCGCCCTCAAGCCGGCGCACGTCCCGGACGCCCCGACCCACGCCTCCCGGGTGGCCGCCCGGGGCGCGAAGGACTCCACCGTGTACGCCCCGGCCGACGACGTCACCGGCCAGGTCCGCGAGGAGGTCCAGGCCTGATGGGCACCCGCCACCTCGCCGTCGTCAGCGCCGGGTTGAGCAACCCCAGCTCGACCCGGCTGCTGGCCGACCGGCTGACCGCGGCCACGGTCGCGGCGCTGTCCGAGCGGGGCATCACGACGACCGTCGAGCTGGTCGAGCTCCGCGAGCACGCCCGCGACCTCGCCGACAACCTGCTCACCGGGTTCCCGAGCACCTCGTTGCGGCAGGCGGTGGACACCGTGACCGGGGCCGACGCCGTCATCGCCGTCACGCCGATCTTCTCCGCATCGTTCAGCGGCCTGTTCAAGACCTTCTTCGACGTCCTGGACAAGGACGCGCTCGTGGGTACGCCGGTGCTCATGGGCGCCACCGCGGGCACGGCGCGGCACTCGCTGGCGCTCGAGCACGCCCTGCGGCCGCTGTTCGCCTATCTGCGGGCGACCGTCGTCCCCACCGCTGTGTTCGCCGCGTCCGAGGACTGGGCCGGCGGCGCCGAGGCCGGCGGCGGACTGGCCGAGCGGGTCGACCGCGCGGCGGCCGAGCTGGCCGACGTCGTCGCCGGCCGGCCCCCCGCGGCGCCGGTGGACCCGTTCGCCGACCCGGAGACCTCGTTCGAGGACCTCCTCCGCGGCTGATCCCCGCTCTTCCGCGGAGAAGCCGCCTGCTCTTCCGCGGAAAAGCAGATCAGCGGTAGGCCGAACCGCCCCGGAGCCGGGCCCGCACCGCGACGTGCAGCGGGGCGAGCACCACGCCGTCCCGGGCCAGCCGGGACCGCAGCTCGCGCCGGTGCCGCAACACCCCGGCCAGCCCGATCGCCCAGAAGACGTACTGGACGGCGAAGGCGGCCCGGAACGCCCCGAGGTCGTAGTCGGTCGACGTGCCGGGGGTGAGCAGGTCGAGCACGGCGCCGACGGCGAGGATCGTGAGCAGCGAGGCGACGAAGCCGCCCACGTTCACCACCCCGCTGGCGCTGCCCATGCGCTCCACCGGGTTCTCCGTCCGGGCGTAGTCGAACCCGATCATCGACCCCGGACCGTTGGTCCCGAGGACGACGACGAGCGCCACCAGCAGCGGCAGCGGCGCCCGCCCCGGCCAGGCGAGCACGACGGTCCAGGCGGTCACCGTGGCGCCCAGGATGGTGAAGACGAGCACCGAGCGGCGCAGCGGCCAGCGGCCGCACAGCCGGCCGAGCACCGGGCCCACGGCCATCCCCACCAGCACGAGCAGGGTGAGCAGGCCGGCCGCCGTGGCCGGCGAGAGCCCCTGGCCGACGACCAGGAACGGATAGCCCCACAGCAGTGCGAAGACCGTGCCGGAGAACTGGGTGACCAGGTGCGTGTAGAGCCCGATCCGCGTCCCGGGCTCGCGCCAGGTCTCCCCGAGGGTGTGCCGCAGGTCGGCCAGCCTGACGGCCGGGCCGCGCACGGTGCCTCCCGGCGCGTCGCGGAGCGCGACCAGCACGAGCAGCGCCACCAGCAGACCGGTGGCCGCGGCGCCCAGGAACGTCACCTCCCACGACGTGCCGTGCAGCAGCGCGACCAGCGGATAGGCGGCCAGCACCGAGCCGAGCTGGCCGAGGATCCCGGTGAGCTGGGTGATGAGCGGGACGAGCCGGCCGGGGAACCAGAACGACACGACCCGGAGCACGCTGATGAACGTCATGGCGTCACCGGCCCCGACCAGCACCCGCGCGGCCACCGCGGTCGGCACGTCCCCGGCCAGGGCGAGCACCAACTGGCCGGCGGCCATCGTCCCGGCCCCCGCGAGGATCAGCCGGCGCGAGCCGAACCTGTCCAGCGCCACGCCCACGGGCACCTGCAGCCCGGCGTAGACCGCGAGCTGGAGCACGAGGAACAGCGAGACCGCCGAGGCCCCGGCGGAGAACCGCTCCTGGGCGTCGACGGCGGCCACGCCGAGCGACGAGCGGTGGAAGACCGCGACGACGTAGGACAGCAGCGCCACTCCCCACACCGCGTAGGCGCGGGCAGGGGTCGGCGAGGTCACGGGGAGGAGGACGCCGACGAGCCGCCGGATCTTCCGCGCGGCACGGTGAGTTCGCTCACCGGCGGCCTCAGACCAGCGGGACCTCGTGGAAGAGCACCCGCCCGGACTGCGGCCGGTCGTAGAGCTCCTCGATGTCGGTCGTGTTGCGCGAGACCGAGATCAGCAGCGCCCCGGACGCCGTCGGGATGTCGGGGTGGGACAGCGGCGTGTACGTCAGCTGGTCGACGGTGTCCGGGTCGTCGTCGTGACCGCCCGGGGAGTAGACCACCGGGACGGGCTCCGACCACGGGCCGGTCGGCGAGTCGGAGGTCCACATGGTGATGTAGTCGGCGAGGTCGCCGCCGGCCTTCGAGATCGCCACCCACCGGTCGCCGATCCTGTCCACCGACAACGTCTGGGACGTGCCGTCGACGGCGGAGATGACCGGCGCCGCCTTCGTCTGGTCGACCTGCCACTGCGTGCCGTCCCAGAACTGCTGGGCCTCGGCGTTCGTGGGATCGGCCAGCGGCACGCGGGAGACGTAGAGCTCGCGGCCGGTGATGAAGGCCTCGTTGGTGTACCGGGTGCCGTACAGGTGCAGCCACTCGCCGTCCGGCGCGGCCGCGGCGCCCCAGTTGATCTGGTCGAACTCGGCGGTGTCCGGCGTGAGCTCCACGGTCCGCTCCAGGCGCGGGACGCCGTCCTGGCCGACGGTGACGACGGCGACCGACGTGCCGCGGAAGAGGAAGTCCCACTGGCGGTCGCCGCGCTGGATGCGGGAGAGGTAGACCACGACCTTGTCGCGCACCCCCTCGCCGTCGGCCTCGGTCGGGTCCAGCCGGACCACCGACATGGGCCAGTGGGTCAGGTCCCGCTGGGACCGCGGGAAGAACTCGGTCTCCTCGTCGGTGACCACCTGGGAGATGCAGGTCCCGGAGGTGACGAACACCGAGTTGTCCACCAGGCGCGGCTGGTACCCCTTCTCGCGGCCGGTGTCCCCCCAGGCCCAGAACACGCGGCCGTCGCTGAGCATGGCCGTGGCCCCGAGGTCGGCCGACTGCCAGGTCGGGAAGTCGATGCGGTCGAAGGCGCGGTTGAGCTGCGCGGCCGACACCGTGCCCTCCGGGTCCGGTGCCGGGCACGAGGGCTCCAGTCGCGCCGACGCCGCGTCCGGGGGCGGCGGCGTCGACACCAGCGCCGGCTCACCCGCGCGGGGCGGCCCCGGCTCGGGGGCGGGCGCCTGCAACCGGATGCACCCGGTCAGGAGGAGGCAGACCGCCGGCAGGAGGACGGCGAATCGGCGCAGCACTCGTCCATGGTGACTCATCGGCGCCACCTCATGCCCCCGGCGTCGCCGGTCGGGGGCGGAGCCGCTCCAGCAGGCGTCGCACCGGAACCAGGGGCAGCACGCCGGCCACGACGGCCGCCAGCGCGACGACGGCGAGCAGCTGGCCGGTCGAGGTCCCGCCCGGTTCGCCGCGCGAGACCACCGCGGCGGTGAGGAGAGCGCCGGCCGCCACGGCGCCGAGCACGACCGAGGCCCAGCGCCCGGCCAGGTGCCGCAGCACCCACAGGACGCCCAGGGCGGCGAGCCCGACCAGCCCCCCGACCAGGGCGGTGCCGAACAGCGCCCCGCCCACGACCACGGCGAAGGCCACCGCGGCGGAGACCGCCGCGGCGAGCCGGGGCAGCCGCGGGGTCCGCTCGCGCACGGGCCGCAGCACCGGCACGGCGGCGAGGACCACGAGCAGTGCGATCGCCCCGGCCCCGACGGCCAGCGCCGTCCGGTAGACCGGCCCCGGCCGGAAGACCAGCTCGACGTCGCCGGCCATACCGGCGGGCACGACGAAGCCCTGCTGCCAGCCATCGACCGTCACCGGGCCGAGCGGTGTCCCGTCCAGGGTCGCCCGCCACCCGGGGTTGGTGTTCTCGGGGATCGCGAGCAGCGTGTCGCCCTCGGTGGCGTCGACCCGCACGGTCCGGTGCTCGGCGTCCCAGCGGACGATCTCCGCCGCCGCCCGGGTGCCGGGCGCGGTGTCGGCCGGTGAGCCCACCCGGCGCAGCGTGACGGTGTCGATGCTCACGAGCTCGCTGCTGCGGGCCAGCATCCGGTGCTCGCCGCCCGGGATCTTGAGGGTCGGGATGGCGTCGCAGAACTCCAGCGTCATCGGTGCGAGCGTCTGCAGCGCACCCACCGAGGTGCGGACGGCGGTGAGCATGACCGCGCCGTCGATCTGCACGTCCGGGCCCTGGCCGCAGGCGAGCTCGACCTCGGTGTCGGCGGGCAGGGCCGCGTTCGGCCCGCCCACCTCCAGCTCGCTCACGCCGACGCCCACCTGCTGCTCCCAGCGGGTGAACGGGTCGATCGACCGCACGTCCTCGGGCAGCTCGAAGGTGACCGACAGCGTGTCGGTCACCACCGGCGCGAACTGCACGCTGCCGTCCTCGGCCAGCCGCATCGTGCGGGGCAGGCCGCCGGCGTCGATGGTGACCGCGGTGGGGCGGGCGGCGACCAGGTCGGGCGCGGTGACCACCCGCAGCGAGTCCACGGTGCGCGGCTCGGGCCAGGTGAGCGTCAGGGTGGGCTGCCGGTCGTCGCCGGCCGCCAGCCAGGCGGTCTCCGGATCACCGTCGAGCGCGGCGACGGCGCTGGCCCGCGGGTCGGCCACCGGCGCGCTGGTCGCCTCGACGTGCGGGGTTCCCCGCAGCTCGGTGAGCAGCTCGTCGAGCGCCCGGCCGGGACGGGCCGACATCGTCCCGAAGACCTCGTAGTCGGCCCAGGTCGGCGTGGTGAAGGTGCGGTCGAGCCACACGGCCTCCTCGGAGGCGCTGACGAGGGCCGGGGCGCACAGGGGCGTGCCGTCCGCGCTGGTGACGCACCCGGTCCGGCCGCGCAGGGCGTCGAAGGAGAAGAGGCTGACGCCGTCCTCCGCCTCCGGCGTCACCACCGACCTGTGCACGCTCAGCCCCAGGACGCGGACCTCGGCCAGGGCGAGGGCGGGCGCGTTCGGGTCGTCGCCGGGCACCGTCGAGCTGATCGTCACCTGCGAGGTGTAGCCCTCGGGCAGCTCGAGGACCTGCTCCTCGCCGGTGTCGGCCACCGGCACGACCAGCTCACCGGCGTCCGTGCTGATCCTCAGCTCGGCCGGCCGGGCGACGCCCGGCTCCTCGCCCAGGGAGACGACGAGCTCGCGGGGCAGGAACAGCCGCTCGGCCGTGAGCCGCCACCACGGCGGCTCGGAGCTCTCGTCCCAGGGCGCGGGACGCCACGCCGTCGTCGGGTCGACGTCGACCGCCGACCACGGCTGGGTGTCCATCCGGGTCCCGTTGAACCCGTCGACGTCGGAGGCGGAGCTGGAGGCCGACGGCGTGCCGCCGATGTACCGGACCACGCTCTCGGCCTTGGCGAGGTGCGGCAGCACGTAGTCGCGCACCGGGGCGTTCAGGCGCAGCGGATCGTCCTCGGACAGGCCGCCCGAGGTGGCGTCGTTCAGCCGGCCGAAGGCCCGCTCCCTGCGCAGCAGCGCGTCGGTCACCATCGCCGGCTCGGCCGGCGTCCCGGGGGTGCCGGCCATGACCGTGGGGCGCCCGGTGATCGCGCCCCGGTCCTCCAGCGGGAGCAGCGCCTCGGGCCCGCCGTGCACGGCGATCAGGGACGACGTCGGCGCGGTCCAGGCCCGGGGCACGGTGTCGGCGACGCCGTAGATCTCGATCGCCGGGGCGGGCTCGTCGAGGCCGGAGTCCCTGACGACGCCGTCGGTGATCACGTCGGGCTCGGAGACCGCGCCGAACGAGCCGATCGGGGTGATGCCGGGTGAGTCCCGGAGCGCCTCGCGCACCAGCACGGACCGGGTGGACCGCGCGTCACCGGTGGCCAGGTCGTTGCGGAGCACGAGGTGGGAGATGCCCGCCCGGGCGAGGTACCGGGCCAGGCCCGCCGACCCCTCGCCGTCGGCGAGCCGGGCCTCGACGGCGTCGAGCATGCGGATGTGGCCCTCGGGGGTCAGCGGGATGGCGTTGCGGATGTCCCACGGCGAGTCGGCCACGGCCTGCAGCGGCTCGTCGGTCGGCGAGCCCCACTCGTAGGTCGGGAAGGACGACCCCGGCAGCACCAGCGCGCGCCCGCTCGGCTGCTGGGCGGCCAGGAAGGCGGCCGTCTCGCCCCAGTGGTCGGGGATCTCGGTGAAGCCGCCGGGCGGGGCGAGCCGCCCGGCCAGTGCCGGGCTGATCCCGGCGACCAGCGCGACGAGCAGCACCCCGAGGACCGTCCGCGACAGCGCGGTGGTCACCCACCGCCGGCGGCCGGCCGGGGCGTCGGCACCCCGCCGGCGGCGGGCCCGCTCGAGCAGGACCGCCCCGAGATGGGCCAGGCCCAGGGCCAGCGGCAGCCGCAGCACGGGGTCGAACTTGTGCACGTTGCGGATCGGGGCGAGGAAGCCGTCGAGCTCCTCGTGGAGCCGGTCGGCCCACAGGCCCTGGACGTCGGCGAGGTGCCCGACGGTGACCAGCCCGACGCCGGCCAGGACCCCGAGGACGAGCCAGGTGCGCTCGGGCAGGTCGCGCCGGCACAGCGCCACCAGTCCGGCCGCGGCGAGCAGCACCGTCGCGGTGATCGGGACGGCGTCGCGGACCAGCGACCACCCGGCCGGCCACGTCGGCCCGGCGGGCGAGGCCAGCGTCGCCACCCAGTGCGACGTCCCCCGCAGCACGCTGAGGACGTCGGTCGGGCCGGTCGTGGCCGCGGCGTTCTCGATGTAGAAGAGGAACGGCGGGCTGAACCTGCCCAGGAGGAACAGCGGCCCGGCCCACCAGGCGGTCGCGAGCGCGACGCAGACGCCCCACCAGATGATCAGCCGCCGACGGAACGGCCCGGCCGGCCGGGTCAGCAGGTACAGCACGGCCAGGGGCAGGACGGCCGCCGTCGCCACGGCGTTGACGCCACCGACGCAGAAGACCGCCAGGGCCGAGAGCGCCGCGGCCCGGCGGGCCGATCCGCGCTCCCTGGCGCCGACCAGCGGGATGAGCACCCAGGGCGCCAGCGCCATGGGCACGAGCTCGACCGAGGTGGTGCCGATCGCGGTGATCATGCGGGGGGCGAGCGCGTACGCGATGCCGGCCACGATCGCCGTCTCGGCCGTGCCGATCCGCAGCCGGCGGGCGAGCACCACGACGCCGAGGAACGCGACGCTCATGAGGCCGGCGAACCAGAGCCGCTGCACCACCCAGACGGGCAGCCCGGCGAGCTGGCCGAGGGCGAAGAACGGGCCCATCGGGAAGAAGTAGCCGTACGCCTGGTTCTGCAGCTGGCCCGCGGCGCCCTCCGGCTCCCACAGGGTGAGCGCCCGGCCGAGGAAGGCCAGCGGGTCGACGGCGAGGTCGAGCTTGGTGTCGCCGATGATCCGGCCGGGCGACTGGAGCAACGCCAGGACGAGGAACCCGACGCAGACCAGCGCCAGCCGGCCGCGCGCGAGCAGGCCGACGACCCGCCTGGTCAGCGGCTCGCGGGATCCCTTCGACTCCGGCGCGTCCACGGAGGACGGCGCGTCGGTCGTGCCGGTGACCATCGTCGCCATGCGCAGCGGACCCGACGGCTCAGGCGCTCGGGACGGCGACCCGGGCGGGCTCGTCGTCCTGCACGTGGTCGGTCCCGGCCGGCCGGCGGCGGATGGTCAGCAGCACGCCGAGGGCGAGGAGCGCCGCACCGACGCCGCCCGCGGTCCAGCGGCCGACCTCCCGCAGCTGCGACCGCTCCGCCCGGATCTCCTCGGCCCGGTCGACCGCGTCGGCGATCGACTCGTCGGTCCAGGTGAACGTGCCGGCCAGCAGGGTGGCGCCCGGCCGTCCCTCGGGGCCCGGGAGCACCGTCACCGGACTCTCCTCGGCGGAGACGACGACGCCGCTGATCGGCTCCACCAGCAGGGTGCGCGCGGCGCTATGCGCGACGGAGGCGCCCAGCTCGCTGCCGGGCGCGCCGAGCAGCTCCCCGGGGACGGTAACCGAGCTGATCACCGTGACGGGAACCTCCTGCTCGAAGCGGTACACCTGCGTGCCGTCGAGGCTCTCGGTGCCCACGAAGCGGGCGGGGAAGGACTGCCGCACCGTGGAGTCCCAGAGAGCGTAGTCGCGCTGCTCGGTGTCGGCGGGGAACACGACCGCGAGCCCGGTGACGTCGACGCGCTCCCCGTCGATCGACTCGGCGACGCAGTCGACGGCCTCGGCGCTGCGGCGGTCCAGGCAGGCAACGGTCGTCCCGGTCGAGATCAGCGTCCCGTCCGCGTCGTCGACAGTCGTCCGGTACTCCCAGACCGCGACGTCGTCACCGGCGTCGCCGGTGTCCTCGTCCCCCCGCACCCGGACCGACAGCGACGCCTCGTCGCTCGTGACGCTGGTGAGGGTGACCGGGTCCAGGTAGGTGACCCCTGCCCCCCGGGCCTCGATCTCGAAGCTCTCGTCGAGGCGGAGGTCGACAGGTGTCAGCGGGATCACGCCCGAGCCGGCGACCGCGACGACGAGGGCCAGACACCCCAGGCCGATCACGGCCGGCCCGACGACTCGCGCCCGCATGCACTCCTCCTCGCCGCAGCGGCTCGCGCGGCACGAACCCCGACGGTACGGGACAGCGGGACCCCGACGAGCACGACGCCCCGGGCGCCGCGGCGGAAGATCACCCGCCGCGTTCGACACTCCGCGACACGCCCGGGAGGCTGCCGGTTCGCACGGGTCGGACGAGGTGCCGGCGCTGTCGAGCGGCCCCCGGGGCGCTCGTGGCTCCGGGGCGGGGTGTGACCTGTGTCACGTGTGGGGTCTCGGTCAGCCCTTCTTGCGGAGCACGAGGACGACGTTCCACGACACGAACTCGCGCAGCCCGGGCACCCGCAGCACCCACGCCGCCCACCAGGGGTGGTAGCGGGGCAGCGCGGCGACCAGATCGGCGTCGCGGCAGGTGCGGGCCCAGCGCAGCGCGGCGCCGGCGGAGGGGGCGAAGAGCGTCTCGCCGTACCTGTTCTTCGGCTCGAACCCGTTCTTCCGCACGAAGCGGCGGCGGGCCCGGTAGCCGCCGAGGTAGTGCCAGGGCGAGGTCTCGTGCCCGCCCCAGGGCCCGAACCACGGCGGGAAGGAGAGGTAGACGATGCCGCCGGGCTTGGTCACCCGCACCATCTCGTCGGCCATCGTCCACGGTCGGCGCACGTGTTCCAGCACGTTGGACGAGAAGCAGACGTCCAGCACCCCGGTCCGGATCGGCAGCTCCTCGCCGCTGGCCCGGAGCGTGCCCGGCTCCGGTTCCCCCCGCGCGGTCATCTCGCCGGCGTCCGGCTCCAGCCCGACGTAGGTCGCCCCGGCGCCCCGGAACGCGTCGGCGAAGTACCCCGCACCGCCACCGACGTCGAGGACCGTGGCCCCGTCGAGGTCGGCCCACCGGGACAGTTGCGCCACGGTGTCGGCAGCGAGGACGCTGTAGAAGCCTTCGGGGTCGTCCTGCTCGTGCAGGAAGGCCCGGAACAACGTGACCGACCGGGAGAAGGTGGCCGATCGGTTCATCTGTGTGCACTCCAAAGGGGTCGCGGGGCTCATCGCTGGTCGATGCCAGGGCGCAGGTGCATTAGTGTGCCGCTGGTGTCACAACGAATGACGGACATCGACGTTCTCTTCGTGAACTGGCGTGACGTCAGCCACCCGGAGGGCGGCGGTTCCGAACGTTACGTGCAGCGGATCGCGGAGGGTCTGGCCGCCGCGGGCCTCCGCGTGGCTCTGTTCTGCGCCGAGCACGGCCGGGCCCCGGCCGAAGAGGTCGTCAACGGCGTGCGGATCATCCGCCGCGGCCGCCGGCTCAGCGTCTACCCGCGTGCGTTCGGCTTCGTCCGCCGGCACCGGCCGCGCGTCGTCGTCGACGTGCAGAACGGCATCCCCTTCTGCAGCACCCTGGCCACCCGCGGCCCCGTCGCCACCGTCGTGCACCACGTGCACAAGGAGCAGTGGCCGATGGTGTTCGGCCGGATCGGCGGCCGCCTCGGCTGGTGGCTCGAGTCGAAGGTGGCGCCGAAGGTCTACCGCCGGGTGCCTTACGTGACGATCTCCGAGGCCACCCGCACCGAGATGACCGGGCTGGGCATCGCCCGGGAGCGGATCACCCTGGTCCCCGTGGGCACCGAGCCGATCGTGGACGTCGACACCCCACGCTCCCCCAGCCCCCGGCTGGTCGTGCTGGGCCGGCTCGTGCCGCACAAGCGGGTCGAGCACGCCATCCAGATCCTCGCTCGCCTCAGCGACCGCTGGCCCGACCTGTCCCTCGCCGTCGTCGGCGAGGGATGGTGGGAGGAGCAGCTGCGTGCCGAGGCCGAGCGGCTCGGCGTCGCCGACCGCGTCGAGTTCACCGGCTTCGTCGACGAGCGGGCCAAGCACGAGCAGCTCGCCGCTGCGTGGGTGCACCTGTGCCCGTCGGTGAAGGAGGGCTGGGGCATGGTGGTGATCGAGGCCGGCGGCCACGGCGTCCCCACCGTCGGCTACCACGCCTCCGGTGGCCTGCAGGAATCCGTGGTCGACGGCGTGAGCGGGGTGCTCGTGGACGACCTGGAGCAGATGACGGCCGCCGTGGCCCGGCTGCTCGAGGACGAGCCGACCCGCCGCGCCATGGGCGAGGCCGCCGCCCGCCACGCGGCGAACTTCGAGTGGCCCGTGAGCGTCGCCACCTTCGCGGGCGTCCTGGCCCGCGCCGTGCGCGAGTCGGGCCGCGAGGAGTCGCGGACCGACGCCGAGGGCCGCGACCTGGTCGCGCTGCTGGAGTCCGCCGGGACGGGATCCGCCCGCGACGTCCGTCTGACGCTGGACGTCCTGCCGGGCGGGGCGGCGACGACCGCGGGGTCCGCCGCCTCCGGGCGAGCATGAGCACGAGCGGCCACCGGGGAGACCGGCGACGCTGGGGCCCGTCCGGCTCCCGCCGCGGGGTGCCCGGATGACCGCTCTGGGAGCCCCTCCCGCCCCCAGCGCGGTCCGGCGGCGGCGCGAGGCCGCCGTGCCGGCCGCGCTGGTGTCCCTGGCGCTGTTGGGCATCAACGCGCTGGCCTACCTCTTCACCGTCTTCGCCGCCCGCCTGCTCGTGCCGGAGGCCTACGGCGAGCTCGCCGCCCTGCTGGGCGTCATGTTCATCGGCGTCGTCCCGGCGACCGGCCTGCAGACCGCGGCGGCCCTCACCCTGGGGCGCTCGACCCCCGAGGAGCGGCCGCTGCTCGTACGGCGACTGCACGCCGCCAGCTGGGTCGGCGCCGCGGGCGTCGGGATCCTGGGGCTGCTCGCCGTCGGTCCGCTGGTCGCCCTCCTGCACCTGTCGAGCGCCACGACGGTCCTGTGGCTGCTCGCCGCCCTGGTGCCGCACACGCTGATCGGCGGCTACGACGGCCTGCTGCAGGGGACCCGCCGGTACGGGCGGCTCGCCGTCGTCATCAGCACGCTCGGCGTGCTGAAGTCCGGCGGCGGCATCGCCGGCCTGCTGATCGGCGGCACCCCCGAGTCCGGGCTGATGGGCATGGCGCTGGGCGTCACCACGAGCGCGACGGTGAGCTGGCTGGTCACCGGCCGCCCCGGCTTCGCGCGCGGGGTGCGCCCCCACATCTTCGCGGCGGCCCGCGCCTCCAGCGCGCTGCTCGGCCTGGTCCTGCTGGTCAACCTCGACCTGCTGCTCGCCCGCCACCACCTCTCCCCCGACCTGGCCGGCGAGTACGCCGTGGCCTCGATCTTCGCGAAGGTCGCCTTCTGGCTCCCGCAGGGCGTCAGCGTCGTGCTGCTGCCCCGCTTGGTGCACCAGGGCGCCCGCCGCCGGATGCTGCCCGCGGCGATCGCGCTGGTCGCGGCGGTGGGCATCGTGCTCACCAGCGCCACGGCCGTCCTGGGCGCCCGCGCCCTGCCACTGGTGGGCGGCGCCGAGTACGGGGCCGCCCTGGGCGGGGCGACCTGGATCTTCGCCATGCTGGGCAGCCTCTTCGCGCTGGCCCAGCTCCTGCTCTACTCGGGCATCGCCGCGGCCGACCGGATCGCGGCGGTCGCCGTGTGGTGCGCCGTCGCCCTCGAGGTCGTGGCGGTCGAGGTGCTCGCCGCCGGCGCCGGCCTGACGGTGCTCACGGTGGCCTGGATCGCGCTGGGCACCAGCCTGCTGCTGGTCGGCACCGGGCTGCTGCGGATGTGGCTGGCGCACACGAGCTCCGCGCGCGAGACCCTGCCCGTCTGACGCGGCAGGCCCGGCCCCCCGTGAGGGGTCCGGGCCTGCCGCGCGTCCGACCGGATCGAGCCGGTCGGGGCTCAGTACACGTCGTAGGGCGAGTCGTGGCCGAAGACCACCCGGGCCACCCCGCGCAGCCGCAGCCGCAGGAGGCCCTTGATGACCTGGGCGCGGACGAACCACGGCAGCTCGCGGAGGATGCGCAGCCGGTCGGCCCGGCTCGGCTTCTCGACGCGGAACAGCGCCATCGAGCCCGCGCGGCGCACGTAGCGGAGATCCTTCGCCGGCAGGACCTTCGCCAGGGTGCCGAGGGTGACCCCGAAGGACGCGAAGCAGTCGTGGACCAGGACCGGCGCACCCGGCGGCAGGTGCACCCGCCACTTGAGGTCGTCGGTGTAGGTCCAGTAGTCGTGCTTGCCGTCGATGTAGAGCATCTGGAACGGCTTGTCCCAGGACTTCCGGATCTTCGTCGAGTAGTCGCAGACCAGCTCCACGGTGTCCTCGACACCCGCGTTCCTGATGTTCGCCTCGAACGCGTCCCGGGTCTTGCGGCCACCGAAGAGCTTGCCGTCGATGAAGGGGTCGACCGCGTACACGCGGCCCTTCTTCTCCCGCATCACCCGGCCGAGGACCACCGTCGACCGGCCCTGGTGCGAGCCGATCTCGAGCACCGCGGACCCGTCGGGCAGGCTCCGGGCGTGCTCGTCGAGCATCTCGGCCTGCGCCTTGGTCATCCACCCGGGGATCTGGTCCGCGGCGGTCCAGACCTCCTCGAAGGTCTGACCCGAGGGCGTCAGGGAAGAGTCCGGCACCTTGCCTCCATCACAGGACAGTCACGATCGCGGAGACGCTACATGCCGGAGACGTCCGCTCCGCACTGCGGGCGTGTCGGCGCGGCGGAGGACGCCGGCCGGTGACCCGACCGCCCGGTGGTCGGTCATCCGGGGGAATCCAGGACTACTCGACCGGTTCGAGGGGCAGGAGCAGCCCAGATGCCCGCCGGTCGCCCGGTGGGCGGCCGTACCAGCCGAGACGAGAGGAGCGCCGTCCATGGCGTCCGTCATCCACTACACGATCGAGACCGAGGCGGAGAAGAGCGGCGACTTCCGCCGGGTGCTCTGGACCGGGAAGCACACCCAGCTGGTGATCATGACGATCCCCCCGGGTGGCGAGATCGGCGAGGAGGTGCAC
Organism: Blastococcus sp. CCUG 61487; assembly: GCF_005222955.1. GTDB lineage: Bacteria > Actinomycetota > Actinomycetes > Mycobacteriales > Geodermatophilaceae > Blastococcus. Next base: position 15,517 of record NZ_LWUA01000190.1, read on the forward strand.
GACGACATCGACCAGATCCTCAGCTTCGTCGGCGGCACCGGGAAGGCGATCGTCTCGGGCTCGGAGAAGAACGTCGCCTCCGGCGACCTGGTTGTCGTGCCGGCCGGCGCGAAGCACAACTTCGTCAACACCGGCCCGAACCCGCTCATCCTCTACACGGTGTACGGCCCGCCCGAGCACGCCGACGGCGCGGTGCACGCGACCAAGGAGGAGGCCGACCGGCTCGAGGAGGAGGGCAAGGACGAGCCGCCGTCCTCGAGCTGACCTCCGGTCATTCCCCGGCAGCCGCCCCGTCGCGGCTGCCGGGGACGACCAGCACGGGGCACGGCCCGGACACCACGCAGTGCAGGGCCACCGAGCCCATGAGCATCCCCCGGACCCGGCCCTGCCCGTGGCCGCCCACGACCAGCAGCTCGGCGTCCCGGGCGGCGGCCACGAGGACGTCGCCCGCCGGCCCCTCCCGGGACTCCGTGCGCACCGGGACGTCCTCGGGCAGCTGCGCGGCCGCCACCTGCCGCTGCGCCCCGGCCAGCACCTCGGCGGCCATCTCCTCGGGCCGCGGGAGCACCACGGCGTAGGCGTCGCTCCAGTAGGCCGCCGCCGAGTACGCGGCGACGGCGAGCACCTCGCCACCGAGGAGGCGGGCCTCCTCGGCCGCACGCTCCAGGGCGGCCGACGAGGCCGCGGAGCCGTCGAGGCCGACCACCACGCGAGCGGGTCCGGCCGCGGACTCCTCCCGGGGATGGACGACGACCACCGGGATCCGGGAATGGGTCACGCAGCTCAGCGCGACCGACCCGAGCAGCAGGCTGCGCACGGCGCCGCGGCCCCGGCTGCCGACGACGAGCAGCCCGGCGTCCTCCGACGCCGCGAGCAGCATCGGGGCCGGCGTGCCGGCCACGGCGAGGACGTCGACCGGCACGTCGGTGCACCCGGTCTCCGCCCGCACCTCCTCGACCAGCGCCTCGCTGCGGGCCAGGGTGTCCGCCCGCACCGCCTCCACCTGCGCCTCGTCGAGCAGGAGCGGGTCGGACAGGATCAACTGCAGCGGGAAGGCGCTCACCACCTCCAGCCGCACGCCGCGCCGCGCGGCGTCCGTCAGCGCCCACGCCAGTGCTGCGCGCCCGCCGGGCGATCCGTCCACCCCGACGACGGTCCGATCCCGGTCCCGCTGCTCCGCCACGCCCGCTCCTCACCCTCGACGTCCGTCCTGCGCTGCGCAGGCTGCCCACATCGTGCCCGGGCGCACAAGAGCTGTGTTCCAGAGGCCGTGGTCCGGAGGCTTGTGCTCAGCGGGCCAGCAGCTCCAGGACCTGCCGCCGGATCTCCAGGTCCTCCCGTGACGTGACCACCACCGTGCGCGCGACGGCCCCGTCGGCGGAGACGTCGGCGTCCCCCGTAGCGGAGTCGTTCCGCTCCGCGTCCACCGCGAGGCCCAGGTGGCCCAGTGCGGCGGCGACGGCCGCGCGCACCGCCGGGTGGTGCTCCCCCACCCCGCCGGTCATCACCAGCAGGTCCAGGCCGCCGGTGGCGGCGGTCATCGCCGCCACCTCGCGGGCCAGCCGGTGCAGGTAGATGTCGACGGCCAGGGCGCAGTCCGCGTCCCCCTCGGCCCGCCGGGCGAGCACCTCCCGCAGGTCGCCGGAGGTGCCGGAGAGCCCCTTGAGCCCGGAATGGTGCTCGAGCACGTCGCCGAGCTCGGCCACCGGCACGTGCCCGTGCTCGAGCAGCCACAGCAGCAGCCCCGGGTCGAGGGTGCCCGGCCGGGTGTTCATCACCAGCCCGGCCAGCGGCGTGAAGCCCATCGTCGTGTCCACCGAGACACCGTCGCGGACCGCGGCCAGCGAGGCGCCCGCGCCCAGGTGGCAGGTGACGATCCGCAGCCGGTCGACCGGGCGACCGACCAGCTCCGCGCCGCGCCGGGCGGCCCAGGCGTGCGAGAGGCCGTGGAAGCCGTACCGGCGCAGCCCCCACCGCTCGTTCCACTCCCGCGGCACGGCGTACGTGGCGGCCGCCGGCGGCAGCGTGGTGTGGAAGGTGGTGTCGAAGCAGGCCACGGCCGGGACGCCGGGCAGCAGCTCGCCGGCCGCGGCGATGCCGGCCAGCGCACGCGGGTTGTGCAGGGGTGCCAGATGGCTGATCGACCAGAGGTGGGCGACGACCAGCGGGTCGACCAGCACCGGCCCGGTGTGCCGGGGGCCGCCGTGCACGACCCGGTGCCCGACGGCGTCGACCCGGCCGCAGCCGGCGAGGAACTCCTCCAGCGGGGTCAGGTCGCCCTCCCCGCGCCACGCCTCCACGGTGGTGGCCGCGGCGACGGCGCCGTCGTCGTCGAGGACCGCCAGCTTCAGGCTGCTGGAGCCCGCGTTGACGACGAGGAGCCTCACGCCTCCGGCTCCCGCAGCGGATTCCCGCCCTCGGTCGCCGGCCCCGGGCCGGCTCCCCACTGCCAGTCGCGGATCTGCGGGAGGTCCTCGCCGTGGGTCCGCACGTACTGGCGGTGCTCGATGATCATGTCGCGCAGGCGGTCGCGGGCGTGGGCGCCCACGGTGCGCAGCCGCGGCACCCGGTCGATGACGTCGATGGCCAGGTTGTAGCGGTCGATGCGGTTCATCACGCAGATGTCGAAGGGCGTCGTCGTGGTGCCCTCCTCGACGTAGCCGCGCACGTGGAAGTTGTCGTGGTTGGTGCGCCGGTAGGTCAGCCGGTGGATCAGCCACGGGTAGCCGTGGTAGGCGAAGATCACCGGCCGGTCCTGCGTGAAGTAGGCGTCGAACTCCCGGTCGGACAGCCCGTGCGGGTGCTCCCTGTCGTCCTGCAGCCGCATCAGGTCCACGACGTTGACCACCCGGATGCGCAGGTCCGGGAACCAGCCGCGGAGCAGCTCGGCGGCCGCGAGGGTCTCCATGGTCGGGACGTCGCCGGCGCAGCCCAGCACCACGTCGGGCTCCTCCCCCGCGTCGGTGCTGGCCCAGGTCCAGATCCCGATGCCCTTGGTGCAGTGCTCGATCGCCGCGTCGATGTCGAGGTACTGCAGGGCCGGCTGCTTGCCCGCGACGATGATGTTCACGTACTGGCGGGTGCGCAGGCAGTGGTCGGCCACCGAGAGCAGGGTGTTCGCGTCCGGCGGTAGGTAGACCCGGATGACATCGGCCTTCTTGTTCACGGCGTGGTCGATGAAGCCCGGGTCCTGGTGGGAGAAGCCGTTGTGGTCCTGCCGCCACACGTGCGAGGTGAGCAGGTAGTTCAGCGAGGCGATCGGCCGGCGCCACGCGATCTCGTTCGTCGTCTTCAGCCACTTGGCGTGCTGGTTGAACATCGAGTCGACGACATGCACGAACGCCTCGTAGCAGGAGAAGAAGCCGTGCCGGCCGGTGAGCAGGTAGCCCTCCAGCCAGCCCTGGCAGAGGTGCTCGGAGAGGACCTCCATCACCCGGCCGTCCGGGGCCAGCGCGTCGTCGCCGGGCTCCCGCTCGGCCATCCAGGTGCGGTCGGTGACCTCGAGGACGGCGTCCAGCCGGTTGGAGTTGTTCTCGTCGGGGGCGAAGACGCGGAACGTGTCCATGTTCTCGCGCATGACCTCGCGCAGGAACTGCCCGAGCACGCGGGTCGCCTCCACCGCGCCGGTACCGGGCGAGTCCACGGGGACCGCCTGGTCGCGGAAGTCGGGCATCCGCAGGGGCTGCAGCAGCTTGCCGCCGTTCGCGTGCGGGTTGGCGCTCATCCGCCGCCCGTGGGCGGGATGCAGGTCCCGGACGGCGGGCACGGGGGCGCCGTCGTCGTCGAACAGCTCCTCGGGGCGGTAGCTGCGCAGCCAGCGCTCGAGGACCTCGCGGTGCCCGTCGTCCCCGCGCGCGTCCTTGAACGGCACCTGGTGGGACCGCCAGCTGCCCTCGACCTGCACGCCGTCGACGACGTCGGGCCCGGTCCAGCCCTTGGGCGAGACCAGGACGATCATCGGCCAGCTCGGCCGCTCGGTCGCGCCGTCCTCCCGCGCGCGGCGCTGGATCCCGGCGATCTCGTCCAGGCAGGCGTCGAGGGCGGCGGCGAACCGCTGGTGCATGTGGGCGGGATCGTCGCCCTCCACGACGTAGGGCGTGTGGCCGTAGCCTCGCAGCAGGTCCAGCAGCTCCTCGCGCGGGATCCGCGCCAGGACCGTCGGGCTGGCGATCTTGTAGCCGTTCAGGTGCAGGATCGGCAGCACGGCGCCGTCCCGGGTGGGGTCGAGGAACTTGTTCGAGTGCCAGCTCGCGGCGAGCGGACCGGTCTCGGCCTCGCCGTCGCCCACGATCGCGGCCACCACGAGCTCGGGGTTGTCGAACGCGGCGCCGTAGGCGTGGACGAGGGCGTAGCCGAGCTCGCCGCCCTCGTGGATCGAGCCCGGGGTCTCCGGGGCGACGTGGCTGGGGATCCCGCCGGGGAACGAGAACTGGGTGAACAGCCGGCGCATGCCGACCTCGTCCTGGGAGACGTCCGGGTAGTAGTGGCTGTACGTGCCCTCCAGCCAGGCCGCGGCGACCGGACCCGGGCCGCCGTGACCGGGCCCCATCACGTAGATCATGTCCAGGTCGCGAGCGGAGATGGCCCGGTTGAGGTGGGCGTAGACGAAGTTCAGCCCGGGTGTGGTCCCCCAGTGGCCGAGCAGCCGGGGCTTGATGTGCTCCGGGCGCAGCGGTTCCCGCAGCAGCGGGTTGTCCATGAGGTAGATCTGGCCCACCGACAGGTAGTTCGCCGCCCGCCACCAGGCGTCCAGTGCCGCGAGCTCCTCGGCGGAGAGAGGCGCTGGCGATGCCGTCCGGGGATCCGCGTGGGCGTCCATCGCCCGATCCCAGCCGATACCGCCCACCGCAGGCAACCCGGGCCGCGTTCACTAGCCTGACCGGACAGGCCGGGACGACCCATCGCACCGGCGCCGGTGCACGAGGAGCGCCGATGACCACCGCTGTCCGGGACATCACCGAGTCCGTCCCCCGGCCTGCCCTGGTCGCGGTCGGTGTTCCTGGGGGCGGACGGGCGGTGCCCCGATGACCGTGCAGAACGGCAACGCCGCGCCGCGCCCGGTGGTCGCCGGGATCGACGGTTCCGAGATCTCCGTCCGCGCCGGGCGGTTCGCGGCCGACACCGCCCGCCTGTGCGGTGCGCCGCTGCGGCTGGTGCACGCCTCGCTGGACGTGGCCGACCTCCTCGGCACCCGGGCCGGCCCCACGCTGCGGTCGGTGGCGTCGTCCCTCATGGCCACGTGCGCGCCGATGCGGGTGGACTGGAGCGTGGAGCAGGGCGACCCGGTGGACGTCCTCCGCGCCGCCTCGACGGGCGCGCAGCTGGTCGTCGTGGGTGGCCAGGGCGCGGGGGGACGGAAGCCACCGCGGGTCGGCTCGACCGCGGCGGACCTCGCCGCCTCCGCCCGCAGCCCCGTCATCGTCCTGCCTGACAACACGACCTCCCTCGTGGTGCGCGGGCGCCGGTCGGTGGTCGTGGGTGTCGACGGCGGCCCCGGCACGGACGCGCTGCTCGCGTTCGCGTTCCGGGAGGCCGCCAACCGCCACACCGATCTGGTCGCGGTGCACGCGTGGCGGGCGGTCTCACCGGCCCGCCTGGAGTCCGACGGTCCCGCCATCGACTGGGCGGCCGTGAGCGCAGATGAGGAGAAGCTCCTGACCGACACGCTGGAGAGCTGGCAGCAGGCCTGGCCCACGGTGGACGTCCGCGAGGTCGTGGCCCGCGGCAAGCCCGCGAACAGCCTGCTCGCCGCCGGGATGACCGCGGAGCTGCTCGTCATCGGGCACCGGCAGCGGGGGCCGTTCTCGTCCCGCCGGTCGACGACGACCCACGCCGTCCTCCGCCGGGCGACCGGCCCGGTGGCCGTGGTCCCGCTCGAGTCGGGCCGCTCCCGATGACCGCGACCGTGGACGGCGCTCCGGACACCGCGGAGCTGGGCGCCGCCCTGCGCCGCGCCGGGCTGACCGACGTCGACGACTCGGGGCTCGCCCGCGCGCTCTACTCCTCCGACGGGTCGTTGTACCGGGTGCTCCCGCGAGCCGTCGTCAAGCCCCGCTCGGCCGACGAGATCGAGGCGACGCTCGCCGTGTGCCGCGAGCTGGGCGTGCCGCTCACCGCTCGGGGGGCCGGCACCTCGATCGCGGGCAACGCCGTCGGGCCCGGCGTCGTCCTGGACACCAGCCGGTACCTGCACCGGGTGCACTCGATCGACGCCGAGGCGCGCACCGCCGTCATCGACCCGGGGGTCGTGCAGGCGTCGCTGCAGGCGGCGGCCCGCCCGCACGGGCTCCGCTTCGGCCCCGACCCGAGCACGCACAACCGCTGCACCGTCGGCGGGATGATCGGCAACAACGCCTGCGGCTCGCGCGCGCTGGGCTACGGCCGGACGTCGGACAACGTCGTCGGCCTGGACGTCGTCACCGGCTCCGGCGCGCGGCTGGACCTGCCCGGCGCTTCCGGCCCCGTGCTCGACGACCTGCGGGCGCTCGTCGACGGCGCGCTGGCGCCGATCCGCACCGAGCTGGGCCGCTTCGGCCGCCAGGTCTCGGGCTACTCCCTGGAGCACCTGCTGCCCGAGCACGGCTTCGACGTCGCCCGCGCGCTGGTCGGCAGCGAGGGGACGCTCGCGCTGGTGCGCCGCGCGACGGTCCGGCTGGTCGCCGACGCGCCGTACCGCGGGCTCGTCGTCCTCGGCTACCCGTCGATGGCCGAGGCCGCGGATGCCACCCCGGCGCTGCTCCGGCACTCCCCCACCGCCGTCGAGGGCCTGGACTCGCGGATCGTGCAGCGGCTGCGCGACGTGCCGGCCGCCGTCGTCCCGGACCTGCCGCGCGGTGAGGGCTGGCTGATGGTCGAGCTGACCGGCGACTCGGTGGCCGAGATCGAGGCCACGGCCGCGCGCGTCGTCGCCGACTCCGGGGCGCTGGACACCCTGGTCGTCACCTCCGTCGCCGAGGCCGCGGCGCTGTGGCGGATCCGCGAGGACGGCGCCGGGCTGGCCGCGCGCACGTCCGACGGCCGCCCGGCGCACGCGGGGTGGGAGGACGCCGCCGTCCCGGTGGAGCACCTGGGCGACTACCTGCGCGGGTTCGAGGCGCTCCTGGCCGGGCACGGCCTGCAGGGCGTGCCTTACGGGCACTTCGGCGACGGCTGCGTGCACGTGCGGATCGACTTCCCGCTGGGCACCGGACCCGACTCCGGCCGGGGGCGCTACCGGGCGTTCGTCGAGGAGGCGGCCGCGCTGGTGGCTTCCTACGGCGGATCGATCTCCGGCGAGCACGGAGACGGTCGGGCCCGCAGCGAGCTGCTGCGGCACATGTACTCCCCCGAGGTGCTGGCCCTGTTCGGCCGGGTCAAGGCGCTGTTCGACCCCGACGACGTCCTCAACCCGGGCGTGCTGGTGCGTCCGGCGCCGGTCGACGCGGACATCCGGGTGGCGGCCGCTCCCCCGCTGCGCCGCGACGGCGCGCGGCCGACCCTGGCGCTGGCGTACCGGCACGACGGGGGCGACTTCTCCGCGGCGGTGCACCGCTGCACCGGCGTCGGCAAGTGCCGGGCGGACCTGCAGTCCTCCGGCGGGGTGATGTGCCCGTCGTGGCCGGCCACCCGCGAGGAGAAGGACACCACCCGCGGCCGCGCGCGGGTCCTGCAGGAGATGCTCGCGCCGGGCGGCCCGGTGCGGGACTGGCGCTCCCCCGAGGTGCACGAGGCCCTGGACCTCTGCCTGTCCTGCAAGGGCTGCTCGCGCGACTGCCCGACCGGTGTCGACATGGCGACCTACAAGGCCGAGGTGCTGCACCAGTCCTACCGACGGCGGCTGCGCCCGCGTCCGCACTACACGCTGGGCTGGTTGCCGCGGTGGGCCGACCTCGCGGCCCGCGCCCCGCGGCTGGTCAACGGGGTGCTGGGCTCGCGGCTGGGCGGGCGGCTGGCCAAGTGGGGCGCCGGGATGGACCAGCGCCGGGAGGTGCCCGCCTTCGCGGCCCGGACCTTCCGCGCGCAGTGGGCGGCGCGGCCCCACTCCGGCACGGGGCCGCCGGTCGCGCTCTGGGTCGACTCGTTCACCGACCACTTCGACCCCGCCGTCGCCCTCGCCACGGCCGAGGTGCTCGAGGCGGCCGGCTACCAGGTGCAGGTGCCGGGCTCGGACACCTGCTGCGGGCTGACCTGGATCACCACCGGCCAGCTCGACGCCGCCCGCCGCATCCTCGGGCACACCGTGGCGGAGCTCGCGCCGGTGGTGGACGCCGGGATCCCCGTGGTGGGGGTGGAGCCGTCCTGCACCGCGGTGCTGCGCGCCGAGGCGCTGGAGGTGGTCGGCGGGCCGGAGGCGGAGCGGGTCGCTCGCGGCACCCGCACGCTCGCCGAGCTGCTCGCGGAGACCTCGGGATGGGAGCCGCCCTCGCTGGCCGGGCTCCAGGTCGTCGCGCAGCCGCACTGCCACCACGCCTCGGTGCTGGGCTGGTCGGCCGACGCGGAGCTGCTGCGCCGCGCCGGCGCCGAGGTCACCCGGTTGGGCGGCTGCTGCGGGCTGGCCGGGAACTGGGGTGTGGAGAAGGGGCACCACGACGTGTCGGTGGCGGTCGCCCAGCAGCAGCTGCTGCCGGCCGTCGAGGGGTTGCCCGACGACGCCGTCGTCCTGGCCGACGGCTTCTCCTGCCGCACGCAGCTGGACCAGCTGGCCGGCCGTCGCGGCCTGCACCTCGCCCAGCTGCTGGCCGGCCGGACCGGCTGAGCGGCGTCCTCCCTCGCGGTGCGGCGTCCTCCCTCGCGGTTCATCGTGAGGGAGGACGCCCGATGATCAGGTTCCCTGATCATCGCCGAGGGGTCAGTGCAGCGGGGCCTGCGCCTGCTCCTGGACCAGGCGCTCGGCACCGGAGGTGGTCTTGAGCGCCTTCTCCTTGATGAAGAGGACGGTGACCAGCGCCAGCGCGGCCAGCGGGGTGGCGATGAGGAACAGGTGCGCGGTGGCGTCGCCGTAGGCGTTCTCCACGATGGTGCGCACCTGCTCCGGCAGGGTGCTGACGTCGGGGACGGCCCCCTCGCTCGCGCCCTCGCCGCCGCCGCCGAGGACGCTCAGGTCGTCGGCGACCCGGGTGGCCAGCACCGCGCCCAGCGCGCTGACGCCGATCGTGCCGCCGAGGCTGCGGAAGAACGAGACCACCGAGGTGGCCGCGCCGAGCTCCGCAGCGGGGACGTCGTTCTGCGCGGCCAGCACCAGGTTCTGCATGAGCGCGCCGACGCCGGCACCCAGGACCGCCATGTACAGGCCGAGCAGCCACGGGGAGGTCTGCGCGTCGATGGTGGCGAACAGGCCGAACCCGATGGTCATGGCGATGCCGCCGCCGATCAGCCAGCCCTTCCAGCGGCCGGTCTTGGTGATCAGCGCGCCGGCGACCGTCGAGGACACCAGCAGGCCGCCGACCAGCGGCAGGGTGAGCAGGCCGGCCTCGGTCGGCGAGTAGCCCTGGGAGATCTGCAGGTACTGCGCCAGGAAGACGGTGCCGCCGAACATCGCGACGCCGACCAGCGCGCTGGCGGTGACCGACAGGGTGACCGTCCGGCTGCGGAAGATCCCCAGCGGGATGATCGGCTCGCGGACCCGGCTCTCGACCAGCACGGTCGCGACGAGCAGCAGCACGCTCGCGCCGACCATGAGCACCGTCTCGACCGACAGCCAGTCGTAGCGGTCGCCGGCGAAGGTGATCCACACCAGCAGCAGGCTCACCCCGCTGGTGAGCAGCAGCGCGCCCCACCAGTCGATGGAGACCTCGCGGCGCGGGACGGCGGGCAGCTTGAGCGTCCGCTGCACCAGGACCATGGCGAGCAGGGTGAACGGCACGCCGAGCAGGAAGCACCAGCGCCAGCCCAGCCACGAGGTGTCCACGATGACGCCGCCGATCAGCGGCCCGCCGACGGTGGCGACGGCGAAGATGCCGCCGAACACACCGGCGTAGCGACCCAGCTCGCGCGGCGGGATCATCGCCGCCATCACGATCTGCACCAGGGCGGTGAGACCACCGGCACCCATGCCCTGGAACACGCGGGCGACGATGAGCATCGTCGTGTCCTGCGCCAAGCCGGCCAGCAACGAGCCGACGACGAACAGCGCGAACGAGATCTGCAGCAGCAGCTTCTGGCTGAAGAGGTCGGCGAGCTTGCCCCACAGCGGGACCGTCGCGGTCATCGCGAGCAGCTCGGCGGTGATCACCCAGGTGTAGACCGACTGGCTGCCGCCGATCTCCGGGATGATCACGGGCAGGGCGTTGGACACGATCGTCGCGGCCAGGATGGCCACGAACATGCCCATGAAGAGGCCGTACAGCGCCTGGAGCACCTCCCGGCGGCTCATCGGCGCGAGCCCCGTCTCCGGTCCCGGCGGCGGTGACGCCGGGGCGGCGGGCTCGATGGTGGTGGACACAGGTCTCCTCGGAGTGCGGTGGTCGAACGGGTGCGGAGTGGGGTTCAGGCGGGCGGACCGGGCAGGCCCGCAGCGAGCTCGTCGACGGCCTCGTCGAAGAGCCGGTCGAGCGGCTCCTGCCCGCCGCGGCGGTGCCAGCGCTGCAGGGTCACGCGCAGGGCACAGCCGAGGACGGCGGCCAGCAGCGCGGGGTAGAGATCGGCGTCGACGTCGAGACCGGTGCGCGCGGCGATCGCCTCGGCCATGGCCCGCTCGTCGGCAGTGCCCAGCTCGACCAGCCGCGGCAGCAGGTCGGGCTCGGCGGCGATGACGGTGAACCGCTGCTGCCAGGCCTCCCGGTCGGCGTCCAGGGCCGCCACGACCGAGCGCAGTGCTCCGCGGGCCGCGAACAGCGGCGGCAGGTGCTCGGCCTGCTCGGCCAGGTGCTCGGCGAAGCCGCGCTCGTCGCCCTCGGGCCGCAGCAGCGCCTCCTCCTTGACGGAGAAGTGGTTGAAGAACGTGCGGTAGGAGACGCCGGCGGCCGCGGCGATCTGCTCGACGGTGACCGCGGAGAGCCCGTGCTCCGCGGCGAGCCGGAGCGTGGCGGCGGCGAGAGCTGCGCGGGTGTCCTGCTTCTTGCGCTCGCGCAGGCCCGGGGTCACGTCGTCCAGTGCAGCACTTTCGTTGCACTCTGTGCAATCTTGCACGGTGTGCAGTGACTCACAGGCCGATCTCGCCCGTCCCACGCACCCCGGCAGACGTCGGGGCCGGGCAGCCTCTGCGGCTGCCCGGCCCCGGTCGTGCTCACCCCGCCGTGCGGGGGTCCTACGTCACGCCTTGGGACCACCCGCGGCGTAGACGACCTGGCCGGAGATGAACCCGGCACCCTCGCTCACGAAGAAGGAGACGAGGTGGGCGATGTCCTCGGGCTGGCCGACCCGCTGGACCGGGATCTGCGAACCGGCGCCCTTGATGAAGTCGTCGAACGGGATGCCCATGCGGTCGGCGGTCGCCTTGGTCATCTCGGTCTGGATGAAGCCGGGGGCGATGGCGTTGGCGGTGACGCCGAACTTGCCGAGCTCGATGGCGAGGGTCTTGGTGAAGCCCTGCAGACCGGCCTTGGCCGTCGAGTAGTTGGCCTGGCCGCGGTTGCCCAGCGCCGAGGTGCTCGAGAGGTTGACGATCCGACCCCACTTGGCCTCGATCATGTGCTTCTGCGCGGCCCGGGACATGAGGAAGGCGCCCCGCAGGTGCACGTTCATCACGATGTCCCAGTCGGAGTCCGACATCTTGAACAGCATGTTGTCGCGCAGCACGCCGGCGTTGTTCACCAGGACGACCGGCGGGCCGAGCTCGGCGGCGATCCGGTCGACGGCGGCCTGCACCTGCTCGGAGTCGCTGACGTCGGCCCCGACGGCGAGCCCCTTGCCACCGGCTGCCTGGATGGCGTCCACGGTGCCCTGGGCCGACGACTCGTCGAGGTCCAGGACCGCGACGGCGAAGCCGTCCTCGGCCAGCCGCTTCGCCGTCGCGGCACCGATGCCGCGCGCGCCGCCGGTCACGATGGCCACACGGGCGTTGTTGACTGCCTCGCTCATGAACTTTCCTCTCGTCAGGTCTGCTGCGCGCCGTCGCTCCTCGATCGAGGGGACCCCGCGCTCCCCGGCACCTTACGGGTGGCCCGTGAGGCCACCGTCACAAGGTGTCGGGCCCGGTCGGTCAGGGCCAGATGGAGGCGACGATGATCGCGGCCACCGCCAACTGCCCCGCGGCGCTGACCAGGCTCGCCGGGTGGAACTGCACCTGCACGAGCGCCTCGCCGAGCCGCCCCGGGGTGATCAGGTTGAGCACCAGGAACGCGACGGCCTGCAGCAGTACGCCCAGGACGCCGAAGACCACCGTCCACCACAGGGCCCGACCGAACCCGTCGGTCGCGTTGGTCCAGATCGTGGTGAACGCGATCGCCCCCTGTCCGAGGAAGCCGGCGGACAGCACGATGCCCGCGTTGACCGACCGCTCCTGGTAGATGTGCCGGCCCAGGTGGCCGGGGGTGAGCAGGTCGAGCGCGAGGAAGCCGAGCACCAGGAGGGCGATGCCCACACCCGTGTACGCGACGGCATAGCCGATGCTGGCCAGCACGGGCGGGACCTCCGGGGTCGGGAGAAGCGGCAGCCGTGTCTACCGCACGGGCGGGACCGGCGCATCCGTCGCGGCGGGCTGCTGGGGCCCCGGCGGCGTGGCCGTCGGGTCGATCGCCTCCGGGGGCGGCGTCGCCGTCCGCCGCGGGTGGTGCCGCGGGTGGTAGAGCCGCTGCGCCGCCGCGCGCGCCGCCTGCCGGGCGTGCACGCGCTCCCGGGCCCGGGAGGTGCGCGGGGCGCGCGGCTCCTCGCGGAGGAAGGCGTCCAGCCAGTGCCCGCGCGGATCGACGTCGACGAGCAGTGCCTTGACCAGCAGCGTGAGCGGGATGGCCAGGAAGGCTCCGAGGGCGCCCAGCACCCAGCCCCAGAACAGCACGGCCACGAACGTCACCGTCGTCGACAGACCCACCGAGTCACCCACGAAGCGTGGCTGGATCAACGTCTGGACGACGAAGTTGAGGCCGGCGTAGACCGCGACGATGGCCGCGAACTCGCCCCAGCCGCCCTCGAGCAACCCCAGGAGCGCGGGCGGGGCGAGGCCGAGGACGAAGCCGATGTTGGGGATGTAGTTGGTCACGAACGCCAGCAGTCCCCAGAGCACCGGTAGCGGGACACCGAGCAGCCACAGCGCCACCCCGTCCCCGACCGCCACGATCGCGCCGAAGAGGGTGCTCACCCACAGGTAGCTGCGGGTGCCGCGGATGAACAGGCCGAGCGCGATGCTCAGGTGCGGCCGCTCGTCCGCCACGAGCCGCAGCCGCGTGCTGAACCCGCCGGACTCGATCACGAGGAAGACCAGCGCCAGCAGGAGCAGCAGCAGGGTGCTGCCGGCGTCGGTGAGCGTGGCGAACAGGCCGGTCGCGATGCTCACCACCTGGCTGTAGTCGATCTGCTCGACGAGGTCGGAGAGCTGGCCGGAGACGATCCCGGCGTCGTTCAGGTCGGTGACGACGCCGTCGATGAGCTCCTCGGCCCGGTCGGCGTAGTCCGGCAGCCGGCCCGCCAGCTGGCCCGCCGACACGATCAGCAGGACGACGAAGCCGAGCAGGACCGCCCAGACGAGGACGAGCAGGATCGTCGCCGCCAGCCAGCGGGGCACCCCGCGCCGGCGGAGCCAGCTCTGCACCGGGGTCAGCGCGGTGACCACCACCAGGGCGAGCAGCAGGGGCGCGACCAGCCAGGAGAGCGCGCGGATGCCGGAGATCGCGATGGTCGCGGCGGCCAGCCCGCCCAGCAGGAGCAGCCAGCGCGGGATGCCGGACGACGATCCCTCCAGGCTCCCGAGGGCCGGGGCGGCGGGTAGGGACGACGGCGTCCCCTCGACCACTGCTGTCTCCTCGGCGGCTGCTGTCTGCTCGGCGGCTGCTGTTCGCTCGGCGGCGCCCGGCTCGTCGGGCACGTCAGCGGTCGCCGCGCCGTCGCCCGCAGACGCCTCGGAAGACCGCAGCACGGGCGGCTGCTCGCGATCGCCGCCCGTCACCTCCGGTCGCACCATCCCGTCCGCTCCTCCCTGGTCCGCGCGCCTCGTACCCGCGAAGATCCACCCGAACCGGGGCACCGCGCCAGGGCCGGCCGCACCCGCGAGGGAAGCGCGGCCAGACATGCTCGCGAGGTCGGCCGGACGACGCACAGAATTGTCGTAGCCCGAAAGTATGTTCGGTTCATGCAGCGGATCACGGCTTCCTCCCGGGTGGAGTCGCTGCTGGCCGACTGGCTGGCGGTGCTGCCGGAGTCGGATGCGCGGTTGCCGGTGAGCCGGTTGGGTGCCGGGGAGGTGGCGGCGGAGCTGGGTCGGATCCAGCGGAACCGGGCGCGGGAGGCCGCGCGGGAGGCGGAGCTGATCCTGCGGCTGGCCGAGTTGCGCCCTGACGTCGACGATCCGCCGGAGCGCGGGCCCGGTGGCCGGCGGCGTCGGTCGTGGCGGAAGACGGCGCCGGAGTTTCCGGGGGTGAGCGAGTTCTTCCCCGATGAGGTGGCGCACGCGATCAACCTGGGCCGGGGGACGGCGGCGTTCCGGGCGCGGCGGGCGTTCGCGTGGCGGGAGAACCTGCCGGCCACGTTCGCCGCGCTGCGCCGCGGGCAGCTCGACGAGCGCCGCGCGGATGTGCTGGCCGACGTGCTGCAGCACACCACCCCGGAGCTGGCCCGCGCCGTGGAGGCCGCCCTGCTCGGCGAGGCCGCCGACCTGTCGTTGGCCGCGTTGCGCCGGCGGGCGCTGGAGCTGCTGGCCGAGCTGGACGCCGACGCGGTGGAGCAGCGGCGCGAGCAAGCCGAGCAGGCCGCCGACGTGCGCGCCTATCCCACCGCCGACGGGATGGCGGCGTTGACCACGGACATGACCGCGGAGGATGCGGCGGCCTGCTTCGCGGTGATCGACGCGCTGGCGGCGATGGCGAAGGCCGACGGTGACCCGCGCCCGATCGGGGCGATCCGCTCCAGCATCCATTCGATGCTGATCCTGCGCCCGGCCGACCACGGGCTGGGTGGGGTGACGGTCAACCTCACGGTCACCGCCGCCCTGGACGGGCTAGAAGGCGCCAGTGCGCGGGGTGGTGAAGTGAACGGGTTCCCGGTCACCGCCGCCCACCTGCGCGACCTGCTCGCCCGGGTCCGGGCGCTCGGACTGACCGCACCGGAGGGCGGGTCGCTGACGTTCGCGCTCACCGACCCGCACGGGCGGCTGCTGGCCACCGTCACCGCCGCCGAACTGGCCCGACTCGCCGCACAGGGCTGCCCCGACCACCCCGACCACCCCGACACCCAGCCGGCAGCCGGGCAGTCGGACGCCGGGCAGTCGGACGCCGAGCAGTCGGACGCCACGCAGTCGGGCGCAGAGCAGTCGGCCGGCGGCGAGTCGGGCGCGGAGCAGTCACCTTCGTGTGACTGTCCGGTCGCGGGCATGCCGGCCGACACCGACGCCTACGAGCCCCGCGCCGCGCAGCGGCGCTTCGTCACGACCCGCGACCGCCGGTGCCGCGCCCCCAACTGCGGACAGCGGGTCGGGATGGCTGATCTGGACCACGTCGTGCCGCACGGCCAGGGCGGCCGGACGACCTGCGCGAACCTCTGTTGCCTGTGCCGCTCCCACCACCGGCTCAAGACCTTCGCCCGCGGCTGGACCTTCCGCATGGACCCCGACGGCACGCTGCACGTGACCAGCCCCTCCGGCATCACCCGGACCACCCGCCCACCGGGCCTGCGGCGGCCGGAACCCGAACCGCCGCCCTACGAGCCCGAGAGCGACCCGCCACCCTTCTGACCCCAAGGAGCAGACATGCCCGAGTCAGCGCGGTGCGTCGAGCAGCTCTGCCATCTCGGTGAGGCCGAAGAACTGGGCGGTCATCCGCGCGTTCATGTCGCCGAGGTCGGGATCCGCACCGGCGGCCAGCAGGTGCCGCACCACGTCGGTGGCCTGCTTGAAGACCCCGGCCGCCAGAGCGGTCTGCCCCTTGTCGTTCACCCGGGCGTGGTCCGCGCCGCGGGCGAGCAGGGCGGCGACGGTGTCCGCGTGGGCGTAGTAGGCGGCGAGCACCAGGAGCGTGTCCCCGGCGGTGTTAGTGAGGTCCACCGGGACACCGGCGTCGACGTAGGCCGCCAGCTCCTCGGTGGCGCCGTTGCGCGCCAGGTCGAACAGGTGACCGGCCGGGACCGTGCCGGTGGACGAGTTCTCTCCGCTGCTCATGGAGGGCACCCTAGGAGGCCGCCGCAGACCGGCGGTAGAGGCGGCAGCTGGTCAGCGCTCGGCGTCGAGCAGCTCGGTCATCGCGGTGAGCCCGAAGAACTGCGCCGTCGCCCGCGCGCTCTGGCCACCCAGGTCGGGATCGGCGCCGGCCTCGAGGAGGTGGGCGACCGCATCGGCCGCCTGCTTGAAGACGGCGGCGGCGAGCGGGGTCTGGCCGCGGTCGTTGGCGCGGGAGTGGTCGGCGCCCCGGGCCAGCAGGGCCGCGACGGTGTCGCCGTGGCCGTAGTAGGCGGCCAGCAGCAGGAGCGTGTCGCCCTTGTCGTTGGTCAGGTTCACCGGGGCGCCCGCGTCGACGTAGGCCATCAGCTCGTCGGTGTGGCCGAACCGGGCCAGGTCGAACAACCGCCCGGCCAGCTCGATGACGCCGGGATCGATCGGTCCGCTGCTCACCCCCACGAGCCTAGGAGCCCGCGCCGGTGGGGGCGCGGCGCCGGCAGCCGGCACCGCTCCCCCACCGGGACGTCAGCCGGACGTCGACGGGCGGACACCGCGCTGGTCGGCGTTCGGCGCCGCCTTGGCGACCAGCCCGGGCAGGACGTCGTCGAGCTCCTCGACGGTCCAGCGCGCATCCCGGTCGACACCGGGCCCGGCCGCCCACCCCTCGGCCACGCTGATCGCGCCGCCCCGGACGTTGAACACCCGTCCGGTGACGTCGCGCGCCGACGGCCCGGCCAGCCAGACGACCAGCGGGGCGATGTTGTCCGGCGCCGACGGGTCGAAGGCGTCGGGGGCGACCGTGGGCCGGTCCGGCCGGAGGTTCTCGGTCATCCGCGTGAGCGCGGCCGGCGCGACGGCGTTGACGGTCACCCCGTAGCGGCCGAGCTCCATCGCGGTGATGACGGTGAACGCCGCGATCCCGGCCTTGGCCGCGCCGTAGTTCGACTGCCCCGGGTTGCCGTAGATCCCCGACGACGACGTCGTGTTGATGACCCGGGCGTCCACCGGACGGCCCGCCTTGTGCTCCTCGCGCCAGTACGCCGCGGCATGGCGGGTGGGCGCGAAGGTGCCCTTCAGGTGCACCTTGATGACCGCGTCCCACTCCTCCTCGGACATGTTCACCAGCATCCGGTCGCGCAGGATGCCCGCGTTGTTCACGAGGACGTCCAGCCGGCCGAAGTGGTCGATCGCCGAACGCACGAGCCGCTCCGCACCCGCGAAGTCCGAGACGTCGTCCCCGTTGGCGACGGCCTGCCCGCCCATCCCCCGGATCTCGTCGACCACCTCACCCGCCGGCCCCGTGGACCCGCCCGTCCCGTCGACCTCCGCGCCGAGGTCGTTCACGACCACGGCGTAGCCCTGCCGGGCGAACTCCAGCGCGTGCCCGCGACCGATCCCCCGCGCCGCACCCGTCACGATCGCCACGCGCTGCTCGTCCGACTGCATCTGGCAGCCTCCTTCCGTAGGTGGCCCTAGAATCGAGTTCTGGGATTTCGACGTCAACCAGGCCGAGCGCCGCGTCGGACCGGTCGACCAACGGGAGAACAGTGGCTGCGGACGCGCGAACCAGCGCAGACGGGGCCTCCGGAACCCGTCAGGCGGTCGACGAGACGCCTCGGACCGACCCCGTACCGGGGAGCGAAGCCGAGCGCACGCAGATGCGGGAGGCCTGGCGGGCGCTCTCGGTCGTCAGCCTGGCCAGCATCTTCTCGGGGATGGCCGGCAGCGCGCTCAACGTCGCCCTCCCGACCGTCGTCCGGCACTTCGACGCCAGCGCGACGGCGGCCAGCTGGATCCTGCTGGCGTTCATGCTGGCCAACACGGTCCTGATGATCTTCTTCGGCCGGCTCGCCGACATGTTCGGACGCCGCTCGATGTACCTGATGGGGCTGGCGACCTTCACGCTCGCGAGCTTCCTCAGCGGTCTGGCCCCGAACGCGTGGACCCTCGTGGGGCTGCGCGTCCTGCAGGCTGCCGGCGCGGCGATGCTGCTGACCAACAGCGCGGCGATCGTGACCGCCGCCTTCCCCCGGCACCGGCTCGGCCAGGGCATGGGCATCTACCTGGCGTCGTTCTCCGTCGCCCAGCTGCTCGGGCCGACGGTCGGCGGAGTGCTCGCCGAGCACGCCGGCTGGCGCTGGGTGTTCTGGTACAACGTGCCGATCGGGCTGATCTGCCTGGCCTGGGGCGCCTGGGCCCTTCCCCGCGTCGCCCGGACCGGCGAGCGCCAGGGCATCGACATCCCGGGCAACCTGCTCGTCCTGGTCTCCCTCGGCAGCGGCTTGGCCGCGCTCTCCCAAGCGACCACGCTGGGCTGGACCAGCTGGCTGGTCATCGGCGGCCTCGCGGTCTTCCTCCTGGGCATGCCGCTGTTCGTGCTCTTCGAGCGCCGGGTCGCCCATCCCCTGGTCGACATGACGCTGTTCCGCAGCCGGCCGTTCGCCCTGGGCCTGCTCGCGTCGTTCCTGAACGCGACGTCCGCGGCCGGCGTGCTGCTGCTCTTCTCGCTCTACTTCCAGGCGGTCAAGGGCGACGACGCGTTCTCGGCCGGCATCCGCGTCCTCCCGCTGGCGGTGGCGACGCTGATCTTCTCGTCCACCTCGGGGCTGTTCCAGCGCCGGGTCTCACCGCGGGGGCTGGCCGTGGTGGGCAACCTCTGCACCGGCGCGGGCCTGATCGTCCTCGGCTGGGCGGTGGCCGCGGACGCCGGCTACGTCGCGATCGCCTCGGGCCTCGTGCTGGCCGGCGCCGGATCCGGGCTGTTCATGCCGTCGAACACCACGGCGCTCATGGGCGAGATCCCGCACGAACGCCTCGGCATCGCCAACGCCATGCGGCTGATGCTGCAGCAGAGCGGGTTCGTCGTCGGTACCGCGATCGTGCTCTCCGTCCTCACCGCCCCGCTCGCACCCGAACTGCGGCAGTACGCGTTCGCCGGCACGCTGTCCGACATCTCGGGCTCCGCGCTGGACGATCTCCTGCTCGGCTACCGGTACACCCTGCTCACCATGCTCACGCTCAGCGTGGCGACGACGGTGACCTCGCTGGCCGCCCGGCACGCGACGATCAACCGGCGCCGCCGCGGAGCCGCTCAGGCGGGAGCTCCGTCAGCCGACGGATGATCGACAGCGCGCTGTCGGTCACCGCGGACGCCTGCTCCTCGGACTCGCAGCCGATGATCTGCCGTCCCACCTCCCCCATCGCGGCGGTCAGGATCGACACCAGCAGCCGATCGGTCGGACCGGTGCCGACGGCGAGCAGGACGGCGTTCTGGCGCACCCAGTCGTTGCGCCGGCGGCTGCGCACCAGGAAGAACCCCGGTGGCCCGTCGCCGTCGAGGAACAGCCGGGCCAGCCGGCGGCGCTCCCACGTCGTCTCCAGGTAGGCCCGCGCGCCGACGACGAACAGTTCCTGCGTCGAGACGGTCCCGCCGCTGCGGGCGTCGGCCACGGCCTGGGCCGCCCGCTCCTCGTAGGCCGCCTGGTGGTCCTCCCAGACGGCCAGGAACAGCTCGGACTTGCCGCCGTAGTGGTGGTAGAGGCTGCCCACGCTCAGGCCGGCGCGCTCGACGACGTCGGCGACGCTGCACTCGGCGAAGCCCTTCTCGGCGAAGACCTCGCCGGCGGCGGCGATGAGCGTGCGACGCGTCTCGGCCGTGCGGCTCCACTGCCAGGCGTTGCCCTGCGCCTGCTCGCTCGCGCGCACCGGCTCCCACCCCTCGACCCGACGTCACGCCGACCTCGGGTGACACTACTGACGGCCGGGCAGGCTGCCCAGCCTCGAGAACGCAGCAGTCGCGGCCGTCGGCCGCCGAGGTCGGGAGGCGCGATGAGGAACATGGACCGCTGGCTGGGCGACGGCGGGATGCCGCTCCTGGCGGCCGTCGGCGTGACGTTCGAGCGCTACGGGGCGACCGAGGACCCGGTCACCGGCTGGGCGGAGGCGAGCTGGACCCCGGTGCCCCTGGCCGGCAACCCCCACGGGCTCGTGCAGGGCGGCGTGCACTCCGTCGTCCTGGACGCCGCGATGAACTTCGCGGTCAACGCGGCCCTGCCCGGACGCGACCGCACCCAGGCCTCCCTGGAGATGAAGACAGAGTGGCTCCGCCCGGCCCGGCCGGGGGACGCTCTGCTGGTCCGCGGCGAGCTCGTCCGGGCCGCCCGGCAGGTCGCGTTCGCCGAGGGCCGGGTCCTCTCCTCCGACGGCACCCTGCTCAGCCGCTCGACGTCCACGTTCCTCCTGCACCGCGAGCAGTCCGCGACCGCCTGACCCGGCGAGCCCCTTGCCAAAGAACTTCGAACCCTGAATTGTTAGCGATGTGCTCGAAGCCACTCCCACCGGTGCGCGGACCGTTGCCCGCCTCGCCCGGCACGTCGAGGTGGCGCTGGCCGGCTGCGAGCTGACGGTTCCCCAGTACCGGCTGCTGGCGCTGCTGTCGGAGGGCTCGATCAACGCCTCCACGCTCGCCGAGCGGCTGGTGGTGAGCCGCCCCAGCGTGACGGCGCTCGTCGACGGCCTGGTGGCCCGCGGCATGGTCGAGCGCGGCAGCGACCCGTCGGACCGGCGGCACGTGACGCACCTGGTGACCGAGCTGGGCCAGTCGGTGCTCGACCGCGCCGACCGGACCGCCGCGGCTCGCCTCCAGGACCTCTCGCGGTTCCTCTCCGAGGAGGACGTGCCGGTGGCGCGCGAGGGGCTCGCCGCGTGGGAGCGGGCGCTGGACTGCTACCGGGAGGCCGCCTCGCGCACGCCGCACTGGCCGCCCTCGCCCGGCTCCGGAGACACCGATCGCGACGCCCCCGCCGAGAGGACGCCCAGGTGACCGACACCGCCACTCCCGACCGCCAGGCACTCGCCGAGCGCGCCGCCGCCGCCACCGGCATGCTCACCTCGCTGTGGGCCTCGGTCCAGCCCGAGGTCATCGCCGTCCGCTCCGCCCAGCGCGACCTGACCTGGGCCGAGCTGAACGCGCGCACCAACCAGCTGGCCCGGGCGCTGCGCACCCGCGGCGTCGGCGCCGGCGACTCGATCGCGCTCGTCTGCTCGAACCGGCCGGAGTTCGTCGAGACCCTGTACGCCAGCCAGCGGTCGGGCACCCGGCTCACCCCGATCAACTGGCACCTCACCGCCGACGAGATCAACTACATCCTGCGGGACTGCGCCGCGACCGCCGTCGTCGTCGACGGCCGCTTCGCGGAGACCGTCGCCCAGGCCCTGGACGGCGTGGACGCCCGCGCGCTGCTGGTGGTCGACGGCGCCGCCCCCGGCTTCGAGGACTACGACCAGGCGCTCGCCGCCGAGTCCGGCGAGGACCTCGCGGACCCGGTCCTCGGCAGCACGATGGCCTACACCTCGGGCACGACCGGCCGCCCCAAGGGCGTGCACCGTCCCCCCGCCACCACCTCGGGCGCCTCCGCCTCCGAGCTGGCCACCCTGGTCGCCGAGGCATCGGCCTACGTGCCCGGCCAGGACGTCAACCTGGTCACCGGCCCGCTGTACCACTCCGCGCCGCTGCTGTTCTCGCTGAGCATGCCCATGTCCCGGGGCGCCGGCGTGGTGCTCATGGACAAGTGGGACGCCGAGGAGACGCTCCGGCTGATCGAGCAGCACCGGATCACCCACACGCACCTGGTGCCCACGATGTTCCACCGGATGATCTCCCTGCCCCAGGAGGTCAAGGACCGCTACGACCTGAGCAGCCTGCGCAACATCTGGCACGGGGCGGCGCCGTGCCCGGTGCCGGTCAAGCAGGCCGTCATGGACTGGCTGGGCCCGATCGTGTGGGAGTACTACGCCGCGACCGAAGGCTTCGGCTCCGTCGTCGGCCCACAGGAGTGGCTGGCCCGCCCCGGCACCGTCGGGCGCCCCTCCCCCGGCCACGTCCGGATCCTCGACGACGACGGCGAGGAGCTGCCCAGCGGCGTCCCGGGCACGATCTACCTCCGCGCGCCGGAGACGGGGCGGTTCGTCTACCTGGGCGACGAGGCGAAGACCGCGTCGTCCTACCGCGGCGACTACTACACGCTGGGCGACGTCGGGCTGCTCGACGACGACGGCTGGCTGTTCCTGACCGACCGCAGCGTCGACCTGATCATCTCCGGCGGGGTCAACGTCTACCCCGCGGAGGTCGAGGCCGTCCTCATCACCCACCCGGCCGTCGGCGACGTCGGCGTCATCGGCGTCCCGGACCCCGAGTGGGGCGAGTCGGTGAAGGCCGTCGTCGAGCTCCAGCCGGGCCGCGAGCCCTCCGACGAGCTCGCCGCCGAGATGCTGGCCTGGTGCCGCGACCGGCTGGCCCACTTCAAGTGCCCGCGCACCGTGGACTTCGTCGACGAGCTCCCCCGGACGCCGTCCGGCAAGTTGTCCAAGCGCACCCTGCGCGAACGATTCCGTCAGCGCGCGGCCGGCGCGGACGGCTGACCGGTGCGAGGTTCCCGATGACACTCACCGTCCGACCGATCCCCACGCTCGACGAGCGCATCAACGACATCCGGATGCGCACCGCCGAGATCGTGAACGAGGACATCCTGCCCCGCGAGAGCGAGCTGTGGCGCTCCCCGCGCGGCGGCTCCGCCGAGACCGAGCCCGCGGTCATCGAGGCCCGCAAGGCGCGCGAGGAGATCAAGCAGAAGGTCAAGGCCGCCGGCCTCTGGGCGCCGCACCTGCCCCGGGAGTACGGCGGCATGGGCCTGGACTTCCTGGCCCACGCCTACATGAACGAGGTGCTGGCCTACGCCATGGGCGCGGCCTCGCTGTTCGGCGTCGTGGCGCCCAACTCGGGCAACCAGAAGATCCTGCTCAAGTACGGCACCGACGAGCAGAAGGAGCAGTGGCTGCGCCCGCTCGTCGAGGGCGAGATGGAGTCGGGCTTCTCGATGACCGAGCCGGAGAACCCCGGCTCGGACCCCCGCTCGCTCACCACGACCGCCGTGCGCGACGGTGACGAACTGGTGCTCAACGGCCACAAGTGGTTCACGTCCAACGGCATGGCCGCCGACTTCTTCATCGTCATGACCCGCGTGGTCGAGCCCGACCACGACCCCGCCTCCGGTCGGGGTCAGATGGCCCAACTCATCGTGCCCACCGACGCCCCGGGCGTGAACATCGTCCGCGGGGTGGGCATCTGGGGCCGGCCGTCCTCGGACCACGTCGAGGTCCGCTACGAGGACGTGCGGGTGCCGGTGACCAACCTGCTGGGCGCCGTCGGCCAGGGCCACCAGGCCGCGCAGGACCGCCTCGGCGCCGGCCGCGTCTTCCACTGCATGAACTCCATCGGGCAGATGTGGCGCGCCTTCGACCTCATGGTCGAGCGGGCGAGCACCCGGCAGGTGCACGGTGGCCCGCTCAAGGACAAGCAGTTCGTCCAGGGCTTCATCGCCGACAGCTACATGGACATCACCGCCGCCCGGCTGATGACCATCCAGGCCGCCGAGCGGGTCGAGCGCGGCGACCGCGGAGCCCGCACCGACATCTCCTCGATCAAGGTGTTCGTGCCCAACGCCTACCACCGCGTGGTGGACCGGGCGATCCAGGTATGGGGCGCTGCGGGCGTGTCCAGCGACCTGCCCCTGTCGGGCATGTACCTCGGCGCCCGCACGCTCCGGCTCGCCGACGGGCCCGACGAGGTGCACAAGGTGCTCATCGCCAAGCACGTCCTCGACCGGTTCGCCCACGAGGGCGGCTGGGACTTCGGCAACTGATGACCCCACCACCCACCCGGGCGTATCCACGCCCGCAAACCTGTTCCGTCCGCTCGAATCCTGAGAGGTTGTTCCCGTGCTGATGCAGTTCGACAAGGAGCAGGAGGAGCTGCGGCGGACGCTGCGGCGCTTCCTGGAGGACAAGGCGTCGTCGGAGGAGGTGCGCCGGCTGATGGAGACGGAGGAGGGCTACGACCCCGCCGTCTGGACCCAGATGGCCACGCAGCTCGGGCTGCAGGGCCTTGCCATCCCCGAGGAGTACGGCGGCTCGGGCTTCGGCATCCTCGAGACGGCGCTCGTGCTCGAGGAGTCCGGCCGCGCGCTGCTGCCCGCGCCCTACCTGGCGACGGTCCTGGCCGCGAACCTCCTGCAGCTCTCCAGCGACGACCAGGCGAAGAGCGACCTGCTGCCCGGGATCGCCGAGGGCGAGACGATCGCGACGGTCGCCCTCGCCGAGGCCGACGGGAAGTGGACCACCGACGGCCTGCAGACGCGGGCCACCGCCTCCGGTGACGCCTGGACGCTCGACGGCACGAAGAACTTCGTCCTCGACGGCCACACCGCGGGCCTCCTGCTCGTGGTCGCCCAGGCCCCCGGCGGCCCCAGCGTGTTCGCCGTCGAGGCCGGCGCCACCGGCGTCGAGCGTCGCGCGCTCACCACCCTGGACATGACCCGCAAGCTCGCCGACGTCACGTTCGCCGGCACGCCGGCACGCCTCGTCGGGGCCGAGGGCGACGCCACCGCGCTGGTTCCCCAGCTCATGCGGATCGCGTCGGTCCTGCTCGCCGTCGAGCAGGTGGGCGGCGCGCAGCTGTGCCTGGAGCGCACCGTCGAGTACGTGAACATGCGCTACCAGTTCGGCCGGCCGGTCGGCAGCTTCCAGGCGGTCAAGCACCGCTGCGCCGACATGCTGCTCGAGGTGGAGTCCGCGCGGTCGGCGGCCTACTACGCCCTGTGGGCCCTGGCCGAGAACGCCGAGGACGCGGAGATCTCCGCCGACCTGGCGAAGGCGTTCTGCTCGGAGGCGTACTGGCTGGCGGCGTCGGACTCGATCCAGCTGCACGGCGGCATCGCCTTCACCTGGGAGCACGACGCGCACCTGTACTACCGGCGCGCCAAGTCCTCCAGCCTGCTGTTCGGCACGCCGAACGAGCACTGGGACGCCGTCGCCGAGCAGCTGCTCGCCGACGCCTGAGCCCGCACCGCGACCCCCGTGCCGCCCCTCCGGGGGCGGCACGGGGGTCGCGCCGTTCCCGGCCGCGCCCCGCCCGGGCGGCCCCTGGCGGGACCGGCTAGAACAGGGGCATGTGCCACGACCACGACAGCAGACCACCCGCCCCGCCGCGCAGCGGTGACGTCGTCGAACGCGCATCCTTGACGCTCACCGCGGCGGACGGGACGGAGCTCGCCGCCGCCTACGCCGCGCCGGCAGGCACCCCCGGCGCCGGCGTCGTCGTCCTCCCCGACGTCCGCGGGCTGCACCCGTACTACGTGGCCCTGGCCGAGCGCTTCGCCGAGGCCGGCCTCGCCGCCGTGGCGATCGACTGGTTCGGCCGCACCGCGGGCGTCCCCGAGGAGGGCACGCGCGGCGAGGACTTCGCCTGGCACGAGCACATCCCGCGGACGACGCCGGAGGAGATCGACGCCGACATCGTCGCCGCGATGGCGGAGCTGCGGCGGCGC
>NZ_LWUA01000190.1:41246-58011 GCF_005222955.1 Blastococcus sp. CCUG 61487
GCGCGGACCAGGCCACGCCCGTGGAGGAGCAGCTGGCGCTCGCCGACACCATGCGCCGCGCCGGCGCCGACGTGGTCGCCCCGGTGTACGAGGGAGCCCCGCACTCGTTCTTCGACCGTGCCTACAGCGACTGGAGCGACGCCTGCCGGGACGCCTGGGAGCACATCCTCACCCTCACCGACAGGGTGAGCCGCCGCTGACCCTCTGCACGCCGACAGCGGCCGCACGACGACAGCGACTGCACGACGACAGCGACTGCACGACGACAGCGGCCGCGCGGACCGAGACATCCGGTCCGCGCGGCCGCGACGTGCATCAGCCGGTGACGACGGTCAGGACACCGCCGTGACCTCGCGCGCCTCGCCCGACGCCTGCTCCCCCACCAGGGGGAAGTGGCAGGCGACGAACTGAGCCGCAGCGACCTCGCGCATCTTCGGCTCCTCGGCCGCGCACAGCTCGGCCGCCCGCGGGCACCGGGTGCGGAACCGGCAGCCGCTCGGCGGGTCGACCGGCGAGGGCAACTCGCCCTTGAGGCCGGTGTCGTCGTGCCTGGCGTCGGGGTCCGGCACCGGGATCGAGGCCAGCAGGGCTGCGGTGTAGGGGTGCGCCGGGTGTGCGTACAGCACGTCGGACGGCGCGACCTCGCAGATCTTGCCCAGGTACATCACCGCCACCCGGTCGCTGATGTTCTTCACCACGGCCAGGTCGTGGGCGATGAAGACCATCGTCAGGTGGAACTCGGCCTTCAGGTCCTCGAGCAGGTTGAGGATCTGGGCCTGCACCGAGACGTCCAGCGCCGACACCGGCTCGTCGCAGATCAGCACCTCCGGCCGCATGATGAGCGACCGGGCGATCGACACGCGCTGGCACTGACCACCGGACATCTCGTGCGGTCGCCGACCGCCGGCCACCTCGGGGTCGAGACCGACCTCGGTCAGCATCTCGTCGACCCGTGGGTCGTCCGCGTTCTTGCCTTCCCAGATGGACAGGCCCTCGGCGACGATGTCCCGCACCCGGCGGCGCGGGTTCAGGGACGAGATCGGGTCCTGGTAGATCATCTGCAGCTTCGTGCGGCTGCGGCGGAGCTCGTCGGACGACAGGGTGCTGAGGTCCTTGCCGTCGAACAGGATCTTCCCGCTCGTCGGGCGCGGCGCCTGCATGATCGCCCGACCCGTCGTCGACTTGCCGCAGCCGGACTCCCCGACCAGGCCGAGGGTCTCGCCCTTGGCGATGTCGAAGCTGATCCCGGACACGGCGTGGACCTTCTGCCCCCGCTCCAGCGGGAACTCCACGACGAGGTCCTCGACCCGCAGGACGACGTCGTCGGAGTCCCGGAGGTGGGCGGTACCGGTGCCGGCCATCAGGCTGCCCCCGCCGCGGCGACGGTGGCCTCGTCCAGCGGCGTGCCCGCCGCCGTCTTGCCGGCGGCCAGGTTGCGCGCCAGCGCCTCCTGGCCGGCGGTGGTGCCGACCGGGAAGTGGCAGGCGGCCTCGTGGCCGGGGGCGTGCGTCGCCAAGGCTGGCTTCTCGGTCAAGCAGCGCTCCTGTGCGTAGTTGCACCGCGGTGCGAAGGAGCACCCCGCGGGCGGGTCGACGAGGTCCGGCGGCCGGCCGGGGATGGCGGCCAGCCTGGTGTGGCTCGGCTGGTGCAGCCGCGGGATGGACCGCAACAACCCTTCGGTGTAGGGCATCCGGTACCGGGAGAAGAGCTCGCGCGTCGGCGCGCGCTCCACGACCCGGCCGGCGTACATGACGGCGATCTCGTCCGCACGACCGGCGACCACGCCCAGGTCGTGGGTGATGATGATCATGCCCATGTTGCGCTGGGTCTGCTGCGACTCCAGCAGGTCGAGGATCTGCCGCTGGACCGTCACGTCCAGGGCCGTCGTCGGCTCGTCGGCGACGAGCAGCTTCGGGCTGCAGGCGAGCGCGATCGCGATGGTGACGCGCTGCCGCATACCGCCGGAGAGCTGGTGCGGGTACTCCTTGAGCCGGCGCTCGGCGGCCGGGATGCCGACCGACTTGAGCAGCTCGACGGCGTGGTCCCGGGCCACCTTCCCCTTCTCGCCGAGATGGATGCCCAGGGACTCGGTGATCTGCTCGCCGATGCGGGTGACCGGGTTGAGCGAGGTCATCGGGTCCTGCAGGACCATCGCCATCTCGGCGCCCCAGACGCGGCGCATCTCGGAGTTCTTGAGCTTCGTGAGCTCACGGCCCTCGAACCTGACCGAGCCCTCGCGGATCGTGTTGCTCTTGGGGAGCAGGTTCATGATCGAGCGGGACAGCACGGTCTTGCCCGAGCCGGACTCCCCCACGACGCCCAGCGTCTTGCCCCGGTCCACCCGGAGGGAGACGCCGTCGACCGCCTTCACCACGCCCCGCGGCGTGTGGAAGTAGGTGCGCAGGTCCTCCACTTCCAGGAGGGGCTCGTCGGCTCGGCCGTCCAGCGGCGGCGCGGTGGTCACAGGTTGCTCCCTCGGACGTCGAAGCGGCTGCGGAGCGAGTCGCCGACCAGGTTCAGCGACAGCACCGTGAGGAACATGGCCACGGAGGGGATCAGCACGGCGTGCGGCGCCTCGTTGAGGTAGCGCTTGCCGTCGAAGATCATCCCGCCCCAGGTGGGCGCCGGCTGCTCGACGCTGAGGCCCAGGAAGGCGAGCGTCCCCTCGAGGACGATCACCACACCCATGGCCACCAGGCCGAAGGCCGCCACCGGCAGCACCACGTTGGGCAGGATCTCCCGGGCGAGCACCCGGGAGTTCTTCGCGCCCATCGTCCGGGCGGCGCGGACGAACTCGCGTTCGGCCACCGCGAGGGTCGTGGCCCGCGCGACACGGGTGTAGATCGGGATGGACAGGAACCCGACGATCAGCGAGATGACGACCAGGCTGCGGCCGACGAAGGCCAGCAGGACCAGCAGCAGCACCAGGGCCGGGAAGGCCAGGATGATGTTGATGATCGTCATCAGGACGGTCTCGAGCTTGCCCCGGAAGAACCCGGAGATGATCCCGAGGAAACCGCCGACGACCATGCCGATCGTGACCGCCGTGACGCTGATGGTCACCGAGACCCGGGCACCGTGCACGAGCCGGGCCAGGGTGTCTCGGCCGAGCCCGTCGGTGCCCAGCAGGTTCTCCCCGCCGGGCAGGGCGAGCTTGTTGATGACGTCGGGTCGGAGCGGGTCCTTCACCGGCAGGATGTCGGCGAAGACCGCGCAGATCAGGACGACGATCAGCCAGGTGGCGGCCAGCCAGAAGCCCCAGCCGAAGCCGCGCTTCCGCTTCTTGCCGGCCGGTCCTCCGCCGAGCTGCGTCTCCGCGACCAGCCCGTCAGCGGGCGCGGCCTGCGGGTCGACCCCGGGGTGCGGAGCGCCGAGGTTGGGCGCGGGGGTGGTCATGGTTCTCCCTGTGCGGTTGAGCCGTGCACGGCGGGCGGGGGGTCAGACTCTCGCCGCGGAGCGTCCATGCGAGATCCTCGGGTCCAGGAACGAGTACAGGATGTCGACGGTGAAGTTCACGACGACGTAGCTGACGGCGATCACGAGCGCGACGCCTTGCACCATCACCAGGTCACGCTGCACGACCGCGTCGAACAGCAGGCGGCCGACGCCCGGCAGGGCGAACAGCGTCTCGATGACCACGGACCCGCCGATGATCGCGCCGACCTGCACACCCGCGACCGTCATCAGTGAGAACGAGGACGGCCGCAGGGCGTGCCGGAACAGGATCCGCCGGTCCGACACCCCCTTCACGCGGGCCATGGTCACGAAGTCCTGCTGGAGCGTGGCGATCATGTCGGTGCGCAGCAGCCGGGTGTAGACCGCCATCTCCGCGATGGCCAGCGACAGCGCCGGCAGCAACGCGGCGCGGAGGTTCTGCGCCGGGTTGTCGGTGAAGTTCACCCACCCCGTCGCCGGCAGCACGCCCAGCGACACCGCGAACACGTAGATCAGCAGGATCGCGACCATGAAGTTCGGCACCGCCAGCAGGCCGAAGCTGGTGCCGCTGATCGCGCGGTCGATCCGCGAGCCGGCCTTGTAGGCCGACAGGATCCCCAGCGGGATCGCGAGCAGCAGCGCTATCACGATGGCGAGGATGCCGATCTCGGCCGTCACCGGCAGCCGATCGATGATCGCGTCGGCGACCGGCTCGTTCGTCCGGTACGAGCGGCCGAAGTCGCCCGTCAGCGCGTCGCCGAGCCAGTTCAGGTAGCGCACCGGCATCGGGTCGTCCAGACCGAGCTCCGCGCGCACGGCGGCGATCGCCTCCGGTGTCGCGTTCTCCGCGCCCAGGATCTGCAGCGCCGGGTCACCGGGCAGCAGGCTGGTCAGGAGGAACGTCAGCACCGACACCGCGAGCAGCGTGGCCAGGAGCGAGGGGATCCTCGAGAGGACGTAGCGCACGGGCTTACTCCGTCTTCCAGACGTGGCCCCACATGGCCGTGGAGGCGTTGGCGCCGTTGCCCATGGTGCCGTCCGGGAAGGTCCAGCCGTCCAGGTTCACCACGGGCTCGCGGGTCGCGAGCACGGTGAGCGTGCCACCGCTGAAGGCGTTGGGCACGTTCTCGTTGAGGATCAGACCGATCTCCTCGACGGCGGCCTTGCGCTCCTCGACGTCGACCGTCGTGCGCAGGATCTCCAGCTGCTCGTCGATCTCCGGGCTCTGGAACGCCGTCATGTTCAGCGGGCCCTCGGTGAAGGCGTCGTCGAACACCAGGTACGGGTCGCGGTCCGCGCCCACGCGGGTGCAGCCGGAGTCGTAGTCACGGGCCAGCATGTCCTGGATCCAGGCGGCCTGCTCCGTCTGCTGGAGCGTGACCTGGGCACCCAGGGCGCCCCACAGGGCCTGGTACAGCTGCGAGAGCTCGTTGAGGCTGGGGTCCGGCGGGCACTGGAAGGTGAACGACAGCGGGGTGCCAACCGGACGTCCGTCGCTGCGCTCCGGGTCGTTCACGTACTCGTCGTAGAGCTCCTGGGCCTTCTCCGGGTCGTAGGAGGGGTAGGCCTCGGCGACGGTCTCGGAGTACCACGGGCTGTCCGGGCTCCAGAACTGCGTCTGCGGGGGCGTGACGCCGGTGCCGCCGAGGACCTCGATGAGGGCGTCCTGGTCGACGCCGTACACCAGCGCCTGGCGCACGCGGATGTCGTCGAACGGCGGCCGGCTGGTGTTGAGCGTCAGGCCGCCGGAGTTGCTGCCGAGGTGCTCGAAGTTGTTGACGCCGTCGAGGTCGCGGGCGCGGACCACGGTGCTCTGCCGCAGCGACTGCATGACGTCGATGTCACCGCTCTGCAGGCTGGCCAGGCGGGTGTCCTCGTCGGGGATCGGCCGGAACACGATCTCGTCGAGGTACGGCTTGTCCTCCTGCCAGTAGTTCTCGTTCTTCTCGACGACGAGGCGGCTGTCGCGCTGCCACTCGACGAACTTGAACGGGCCCGTGCCGACGGGGTTCGCACCGGCGTCGGGGCCGGCGGCGGCCGCGGCGGTCGGCGAGAACGGCCAGCCGGAGGCGCCGACGAGGAGGTCGGGGAAGGCGGCGTTGGTCTGGGCCAGCGTGTAGGTGACGGTGAGGTCGTCGACGACGTCCAGCGCGGTCACCTCCGCGAGCTGGGCGGACAGCCGCGAGTCCGGCGCCTTGAGGTAGGTGTCGAAGATCGTCTTCAGCGCCTCGCCGTTCAGCGGCGTCCCGTCGTGGAACTGCACGCCCTCGCGCAGCGTCAGCGTCCACTGGGTGAGGTCGTCGTTGGGCTCGAGCGACTCGGCCAGGTAGGGCCGGACCTCGCCGTCCTCGGAGCGCTGCATCAGCGGGTCGTAGATCGCGTAGGCGACGTTGAGGCCCGGCTGGTTGAACGTGCCCTCGCTGGGCAGGAAGCTGTTGGTCTCGGCCTCGAGGCCGACCGTGATGGAACCGCCGTAGACCGGGTCCCCGGCCTCGACGGTCTCGGATACCGCGCCGGCCTCGGCGTCACCGTTCCCGTTCCCGCTGTCGCCGCCACAGGCGGCGGTTGCCAGCAGGAGCCCCGCGAGCCCCATGGAAGCGAGTCCCCGCTTCCACGGACCTCTCGTCGGGCGCCGATGTCCTCGCATGTGCTTACTCCTTGACAGGTTGCTGGCCGGCACAGCCGCGGGCTGCCGGCAGACAGGCGCGTTGATGTGCGAGCGCCCAGAGCGCGTGATCGGAGTCTGTACTACGGGGGTGTGCTGCGTCACTAGGCGCCTTGCCACTGTCACCGCCCGCCGGACTATGCGTTGCGCACAACGTGCGCGCAGCCGCTCTCCGACGGGGCTCGGGCGTCGTCACTCACGTCTCGGGCGCCTCAGCAGACCGCGAGTCCGCCCGGGCGTGTCGCGGCTCCGCCGAGGGGGTCGGGGAACCACCGGGAGCCGGACAGCACGGCGGCCCGGGCGATCTCTCGCCCGGGCCGCCGCGGTGGTGCCTCGAGGTCAGTCGGTCACCCAGACGTGGGCCCACATGGTGTCCGCGTTCGCGGCACCCTGCCCCTTCGTGCCGTCCGGGAAGACCCAGCCGTCGATGTTCTTGACCTCCTCACGAGCGGCCAGGACGGTCAGCGTGCCGCCGGCGTAGGTGTGGATCGCCTCCTCGGCGAGCACCATGCCGATGGCCTCCACGGCCGCCTTGCGGTCGTCGATGTCCGTCGTGGTCTTGAGGACGTCGAGCTGCGCGTCGATCCGCGGGTCCTGGAACGCCGACATGTTCAACGGGCCCTCGGTGAAGGCGTTGTCGAACGTGAGGTAGGGGTCGCCGTCGCTACCCACCCGGGTGCACCCCGCCTCGTAGTCGCGGGCCAGCATCTTCTGGATCCAGGCCGCCTGCTCGAGCTGCTGGAGCTCCACCTCGGCACCGAGCTCGCCCCAGAACGACTGGATGATCTGGGAGAGCTCGTTGAGGCTCGGGTCGGGCGGGCACTGGAACGAGAACGCGAGATCGGTGCCGACCGGCTGGCCGTCGCTGCGCTCCGGGTCGTTGATGTACTCGTCGTAGTACTCCTGGGCCTTGTCCGGGTCGTACGACGGGTAGGCCTCGGCCAGCTCCTCGGACCAGTACGGGCTGTCCTCGCTGTAGAACTGGGTCTGCGGCGGCGTGACGCCCCCGCCACCGAGGACCTCGATCAGCGCCTCCTGGTCGAGCGCGTGCGCCAGCGCCCGGCGCACCCGGACGTCGTCGAACGGCGGACGGCTGGTGTTGAGCGTGGTCGCGCCGGCGTTGCTGCCGAGGTTCTCGTAGTTGCTCACGCGGTCGAGCTCGCGGGCCCGGATGATCGTGCTCTGCCGCAGCGACTGCATGACGTCGATGTCACCGCTCTGCAGGCTGGCCAGGCGGGTGTCCTCGTCGGGGATCGGCCGGAAGGTGATCTTGTCGAGGTAGGGCAGGTCCTCCTGCCAGTAGTCCTCGTTCTTCTCCACGACCAAGCGGCTGTCCCGCTGCCACTCGACGAACTTGAACGGGCCCGTGCCCACCGGGTTCGCCCCGGCGTCGGGGCCGGCCGCCGCGGCGGCGGTCGGCGAGAAGGGCCAGCCGGCCGCGGTGATCAGCGCGTCGGGGAACGAGGCGTTGGTCTCCGCGAGGTTGTACCTGACGGTGAGGTCGTCGACGACGTCCATCGACTCCACCTCGGCCAGGGACGCCTCCAGGCGCGAGCCCGGGGCCTTGAGGTAGGTGTCGAAGACCGTCTTGAGCGCCTCGGCGTCCAACGGCGTGCCGTCGTGGAACAGGACGCCTTCGCGCAGCGTCAAGGTCCACTCGGTGAGGTCGTCGTTGGGCTCCAGCGACTCGGCCAGGTACGGCTCGACCGAACCGTCCTCGGCGCGCTGCATCAGCGGGTCGTAGATGGCGTGCGCGATCGTCAGGCCCGGCTGGTTGAAGGTGCCCTCGCTGGGCAGCCAGCTGTTCGTCTCGGCCTCCAGCCCCACGGTGATCTCTCCGCCGTAGACCGGGTCGCCGGCCTCCGTGGGGTCGACGACGGCTCCCCCGGCGTCTCCCCCGTTCCCGTTGCCGTCCTCGCCGCAGGCGGCGATGCCCAGCAGGAGCGCCGCCACCCCCGCGGTGGCGAGCGCCCGGGTCCAGGGGCCTCTCATCGGCCGATGTCCTCGCATGTGTTGCCTCTCCGATCCACGATGCCGGCGGCACAGCGACGACCGATCGACGTCGATGTGCGGGCGCTCCGAGAGCGCGACGGGAGTCTGACCCATGCCGGTGACCAAAGTCACTAGCCGTGTCCAGGCTGTGATCACGGCCACACGGTCGAGGGAAGCGAGGCCTATCCGGTGACCCAGACGTGGCCCCACATCACCTGCGAGCTCGCCGC
Organism: Blastococcus sp. CCUG 61487; assembly: GCF_005222955.1. Classification (GTDB taxonomy): domain Bacteria; phylum Actinomycetota; class Actinomycetes; order Mycobacteriales; family Geodermatophilaceae; genus Blastococcus. The sequence continues at coordinate 49,569 of NZ_LWUA01000190.1, forward strand.
CCCGTTGCCCTGCGTGCCGTCCGGGAACGTCCAGCCGTCGATGTTCTTGACCTCGTCCCGAGCGGCCATGACCGTCAGCGTCCCGCCGCTGAAGGTGTTGGGCACGTACTCGTTGAGCAGCAGCCCGATGGCCTCCACCGCCGCCTGGCGCTCCTCGACGTCCGTCGTCGTCCGCAGCACGTCGAGCTGGGCGTCGATCTCCGGGTGCTGGAACGCCGTCATGTTCAGCGGCCCCTCGGTGAACGCCGAGTCGAACACCAGGTAGGGATCCCGGTCGGACCCCACGCGGGTGCAGCCGACGTCGTAGTCCTTGGCGAGCATCTTCTGGATCCAGGCCGCCTGCTCGACCTGCTCGAGCCGCACCTGCGCGCCGATGGCGCCGTAGAGCGACTGGACCAGCTGGGCCACCTCGTTGAGGCTCGGGTCCGGCGGGCAGCTGTAGGTGAACGACAGCGGGGTGCCCACCGGCTTGCCGTCCGACCGCGTCGGGTCGTTCACGTAGTCGTCGTAGAGCTCCTGGGCCTTCTCGGGGTCGTACCGGGGATAGGCGTCGGCCACCTCCTCGGAGTAGTACGGGCTGTCCTCGCTGTAGAACTGGGTCGTCGGCGGGGTCACCCCGGCACCGCCCAGGACCTCGATGACCGCCTCCTGGTCGATGGCGTGGGCCAGCGCCCGGCGCACCCGGACGTCGTCGAACGGCGGCCGGCTGGTGTTGAACGTCCCGCCGCCGGAGTTGCTGCCGAGGTGCTCGTAGTTGCTGAACCCGTCGAGGCCGCGCGCGCGGATGACGGTGCTCTGCCGCAGCGACTGCATGACGTCGATGTCACCGCTCTCCAGGCTCGCCAGCCGGGTGTCCTCGTCCGGCATCGGCCGGAAGACGATCCGGTCCAGGTACGGCAACCCGTCCTGCCAGTAGTCGTCGTTCCGCTCGAGCACGATCTGGCTGTCCCGCTGCCAGCTGACGAACCTGAACGGGCCGGTGCCCACCGGGTTCGCCCCGGCGTCGTCCCCGTACCGGGCCGCGGCGGTCGGCGAGAACGGCCAGCCGGGCGAGGAGACCAGCAGCTCGGGGAAGGCGGCGTTCGCCCGCGTCAGCCGGTAGACCGCGGTCAGGTCGTCGACGACGTCGAGCGAGGTGATCTCGGTGAGCGATGCGGCGGTGTTCGAGTCGGGCGCCGTGAGGTAGGTGTCGAAGATCGTCTTGAGCGCCTGCGCGTCCAGCGGGGTGCCGTCGTGGAAGAGGACGCCGGGGCGCAGGGTCAGCGTCCACTCCGTGAGCTCGGCGTTCGGCTCCAGTGACTCCGCGAGGTAGGGCTCGATCTCACCGTCCGCCGTCCGGTGCACGAGCGGGTCGTAGAGCGACCAGGCCACGTTGACCCCGGGCTGGTTGAACGTTCCCTTGCTGGGCAGCCAGCTGCTGGTCTCCGCCTCGAGCGCGACGGTGATCGTGCCGCCCCGGACAGGGTCTCCGGCCTCCGTGGCGTCCACGACCGCCCCGGCTCGGGTCTCGCCGTCGCCGCCCCCGCCTCCTCCGCCGCAGGCGGCGGAGGCCAGCAGGAGCGCCGCCACGGCCGCCGGTACCGACGATCGCGTCCACCGGTTCCGCGCCGGTCGCCGAAGTCCTCGCATGAGTCGCCACCCCGTCCTCGTCCGGAACGCCGCGCCGTCGCGGCGCAGGGAGTGTGGCGCATGGCAGTGACCTAGGTCACTACCCCCGGGATCGGCCCGCCGATCGGGACGGCGCGCAGCGACGGCCCGGGCGGAGCTCCGCCCGGGCCGTCGCCTGTGGGATCGCGCCGGCTACGTCACTCAGCCAGCCAGAGTCACTCAGCCAGCCAGACGAAGCCCCACATGGTGTTCGCGCCGGGCACCCCGTCGCCCTCCGTGCCGTCCGGGAACACCCAGCCGTCCACGTTCTTCACCACGTCGCGCACGGCGACGTCGGTGAGGGTGTAGCCGGTGAACAGGTTCGGCACGTTCTCCGAGACATCGAGGCTGATGGCCTCGACCGCGGCCTGGCGCTCGGCCAGGTCGGTGGTCGTGCGCAGGATCTCCAGGTTCTCGTCGATCACCGCGCTGGTGTAGCCGGTGAAGTTGAGCGGCCCGGGGGTGAAGGCCTCGTCCAGGATGAAGTACGGGTCCTCCTGCGAGCTGAACCGGAAGCACTGGACGTCGTAGTCCTTCGCCAGCCCGTTCTGGATGTGCGCGGCCTGCTCGACCGCGTTGAGGCTCACCTCCATGCCGAGGGTGTTCCAGAACGCCTGGTAGAGCTGGGAGAGCTCGTTGAGGCTCGGGTCGGGCGGGCAGTTGTAGGAGAACGAGATGTCGGTCCCGGCCGGCTGGCCGTCCGAGCGCGCCGGGTCGTTCTTGTACTCGTCGTAGAGCTCCTGCGCCCGGTCGGGGTCGTAGGACGGGAATGCCTCCTCGGCGTCCTCCGAGTAGTACGGGCTGTCCGGGCTGAAGTACTGGGTGGCCTCCGGGGTCAGGCCCGTGCCGCCCAGCACCTCGATGAGCTCCTCCTGGTCGATGGCGTGCGCCAGCGCCTGCCGGATCCGCACGTCGTCGAACGGCGGGCGGGTCGTGTTGATCAGCGAACCGCCGCTGTTGTTGCCGAGGTGCTCGTAGTTGTCCACGCCGTCCAGGTCGCGGGCCCGGGCGACGGTGCTCTGCCGCAGGGTCTGCATGGCGTCGACGTCACCGCTCTGCAGGCTGGCCAGGCGGGTGTCCTCGTCGGGGATCGGGCGGAAGGTGATGCCGTCCAGGTACGGCAGCCCCTCCTGCCAGTAGTTCTCGTTGCGCTCCAGCACGAGCTGGCTGTCCCGCTGCCAGCTGACGAACTGGAACGGGCCGGTGCCGACCGGGTTGGCGCCGGCGTCCTCGCCGAACTGGGCGGCCGCGGTCGGGGAGAACGGCCAGCCGGGCGCACCGGTGAGGATGTCCGGGAACGCGGCGTTGGGCTCCACGAGGTTGTAGACGACGGTCAGCTCGTCCACGACGTCCAGGGACGTGACCTCGGCCAGGGACGAGGCCACGTTGGAGTCGGGGGCGGTGAGGTAGGTGTCGAAGATCGTCTTGAGCGCCTCGCCGTTCAGCGGGGTGCCGTCGTGGAACTGGACGCCCTCGCGCAGGGTGAGGGTCCACTGGGTGAAGTCGTCGTTCGGCTCCATCGACTCGGCGAGGTAGGGCTTCGCCTCACCGTCGGCGGTGCGCTTGATCAGCGGGTCGTAGAGGGCGTAGGCGACGGTGACGCCGGCGCCGAACGCGCCCTCGCCGGGGATCCAGCTGTTGGTCTCGGCCTCGAGCCCGACCTCGATGGTCCCGCCGGTGACCGGATCGCCCTGCTCGGAGATCTCGTCGGTCCCGACGTCGCCCCCCGAGGCCTCGGTGTCCCCGTCGTCGCCACCGCAGGCCGCGGTACCGATGAGCAGAGCCGCGACTCCCATGGTGGCGAGCGTGCGCCTCCACGGAGCTCTCGTCAGGCGGCGATGTCCTCGCATGTCCACACTCCTTGACCAGGTTGCGCGCTGCGCGGCGACCCGCTGATCAGCGCGTTGGCAGGCGCCCGGGGGCGCGTGTCGGAGTCTGGCCCACGACCATGAGCTGCGTCACGAATCGCTGCCGAACTGTGACTCGCCGCACAGCAGCCTCACAGGTGCACGCACGACGGCCCGGGCGGTGTCCGCCCGGGCCGTCGCGTGGAGTGCTGTGCTGGTTCTCAGACGGGTCAGTCGGTCACCCAGACGTGGCCCCACATGACCTGGGCGGTGGCTGCGCCGTTGCCCTGGGTGCCGTCCGGGAAGACCCAGCCGTCGAGGTTCTTCACGGCGTCCCGAGTGGCCATCACCGTCAGCGTTCCGGCGGAGAAGGTGTTCGGGACGTTCTCGTTGAGGACCTCGCCGATCGCCTCGACGGCGGCCTTGCGCGCCTCGAGGTCGGTCGTGGTCTTGAGGACCGCGAGCTGCTCGTCGATCTCCGGGTCCTGGAAGGCCGTCATGTTGAGCGGACCCTCGGTGAAGGCCTGGCTGAACACGGTGTACGGGTCGCGGTCGGCGCCCACGCGGGTGCACCCGGCCTCGTAGTCGCGAGCCAGCATGTCCTGGATCCAGGCGGCCTGCTCGGTCTGCTGCAGCGTGACCTGGGCACCCAGGGCGGAGAAGAATGCCTGGTAGAGCTGCGAGAGCTCGTTGAGGCTCGGGTCCGGCGGGCACTGGAAGGTGAAGGAGATCGGCGCGCCGACCGCCTTGCCGTCGCTGCGCTCCGGGTCGTTGACGTAGGAGTCGTAGAGCTCCTGCGCCTTGTCGACGTCGTACGTCGGGTAGGACTCCTCCAGCGCCTCGGAGTAGTACGGGCTGTCCGCGCTGAAGAACTGGGTCTGCGGCTCGGTGACGCCGGCGCCACCGAGGACCTCGATGAGCGACTCCTGGTCCATGGAGTACGCCATGGCCTGGCGGACCCGCACGTCGTCGAACGGCGGCTTGCTCGTGTTCATCGTCATGCCGCCGGAGTTGCTGCCGAGGTGCTCGTAGTTGCTGACGCCGTCGAGGTCGCGCGCGCGCACGACGGTGCTCTGGCGCAGCGACTGCATCACGTCGATGTCACCGCTCTGCAGGCTGGACAGCCGGGTGTCCTCGTCGGGGATCGGCCGGAACGTGATCCGGTCCAGGTAGGGCAGGCCCTCCTGCCAGTAGTTCTCGTTCTTCTCGACGACGAGGCGGCTGTCGCGCTGCCACTCGACGAACGTGAACGGACCCGTGCCGACGGGGTTGGACCCGGCGTCGGGACCGGCGGCGGCCGCGGCGGTCGGCGAGAACGGCCAGCCGGCAGCGGTGACGAGCGTGTCGGGGAACGCGGCGTTGGGCTCGGTCAGCCGGTAGACCACGGTGAGCGGGTCGACGACGTCGAGGGCGGTCACCTCGTCCAGGTCGGCCGCCACGCGGGAGTCCGGCGCCTTGAGGTACGTGTCGAAGATCGTCTTCAGCGCGTCGGCGTCCAGCGGCGTGCCGTCGTGGAACTGGACGCCCTCGCGCAGGGTGAGCGTCCACTCCGTGAGCTCGGCGTTGGGCTCCATGGACTCGGCCAGGTAGGGCTCGATCGAGCCGTCCTCGGTGCGGTGCATCAGCGGGTCGTAGATCGCGTAGGCGACGTTCGTACCGGGCTGGTTGAAGGTGCCCTCGCTGGGCAGCCAGCTGTTCGTCTCGGCCTCGAGACCGACGGTGATCTCTCCCCCGTAGACCGGGTCGCCGGCCTCGCCGACGTCGACGACCGCGCCGGCCTGGGCGTCGTCGCCGTCGTCGTTGCCGCCGCCGCAGGCGGCGATCCCCAGCAGGAGACCCGCGAGCCCCGCCGAGGCGAAGGCGCGCTTCCACGGGCCCCTCGTGGGGCGCCGATGTGCTTGCATCTGAAATGACTCCTAGACCGGTGTGCACGTGCCACTGCGGCCGCCCGATCGCGGGCGCGCCGGAGTGCCGGGCGCCCAGAAGCGCCCCGTCGGAGTCTCCCCCGATGAATGCGCAGCGTCATTGGGCGACCCGCCACCGTCACCGTCGGTGACCCCCGGCGGTCCGCACACCGGGGGTGCTGTGCTAACCGGGCGCACCACGACGGCCCGGACGGCGTTCCGCCCGGGCCGTCGCGTGCGATGCGGCCTTACTCAGCGAGCCACACGTGCCCCCACATCGCGGTGCCCTCGGGCACCCCGTTGCCCTCCGAACCGTCCGGGAAGACCCAGCCGTCGACGTTCTTGACGGCCTCGCGGACGGCGATGACGGTCAGCGTGCCGCCGGTCAGCGTGATGGGGACCTGCTCGGCCAGCACGATGCTGATCGCCTCGACGGCCGCCTTGCGCTCGTCGACGTCGGTCGTCGTGCGCAGGATGTCGAGGTTCCGGTCGATCTCCGGGTCCTGGAACTCCGTCACGTTCGGCACGCCCGGCGTGAACGCGCGGGTGAACACGAAGTACGGGTCCCGCGAACCGCCGTGCCGGGTGCAGCCGGCCTCGTAGTCGCGCGCGACCGCCTGCTGCGTGTACGCCGCCTGCTCCACCTGCTCCAGCGACACCTGCATGCCCAGCGCGCCCCAGAAGGACTGGTAGAGCTGGGAGAGCTCGTTGAGGCTCGGGTCGGGCGGGCAGGTGTAGGTGAAGGAGATGTCGCTGCCGACCGGCTTGCCGTCGGAGCGCGCCGGGTCGTTCTTGTACTCGTCGTAGAGCTCCTGGGCCCGCTCCGGGTCGTGGTCCGGCCACGCCTCGGCCGCCTTCTCGGAGTAGTACGGGTCCTCCGGGGAGAAGAACTGGGTCGACGCCGGGGTGAGACCGGTACCTCCCAGGACCTCGATGAGGGCCTCCTGGTCCAGGGCCAGCGCCATGGCCTGACGGACCCGGACGTCGTCGAACGGCGGCTTCCCGGTGTTGATGTTCGAGCCACCGCTGTTGTTGCCGAGGAACTCGTAGTTGTCGACGCCCTGGATGTCCCGCGCCCGCGCCACCGTGCTCTGGCGCAGCGACTGCATCGCATCGATGTCACCGCTCTCCAGGCTCGCCAGCCGGGTGTCCTCGTCGGGGATCGGCCGGAAGGTGATCTTGTCCAGGTAGGGCAGACCCTCCTGCCAGTAGTTCTCGTTCTTCTCCACGACCAGCTGGCTGTCCCGCTGCCAGCTGACGAACTCGAACGGCCCCGTGCCGACCGGGTTCGACGCGGCGTCGTCGCCGAACTGGGCGGCCGCCGTCGGCGAGAACGGCCAGCCGGCGGGGTCGGTGAGCAGGTCCGGGAACGCCGCGTTCGGCTCCACCAGGTTGTAGGTGACGGTGAGGTCGTCGACGACCTCGACCGAGCTCACCTCGGCCAGGTTCGCGGCCAGGTTCGAGCCCGGCGCGACCAGGTACTCGTCCCAGATCGTCTTCAGCGCCTGGGCGTTCAACGGGGTGTCGTCGTGGAACTGCACGCCTTCGCGCAGGGTCAGCGTCCAGACGGAGAAGTCGTCGTTCGGCTCCATCGACTCCGCCAGGTACGGCTTCACCTCGCCATCGGGCGAGCGCTTCATCAGCGGGTCGTAGATGGCGAACGCGACGTTGTAGCCGGGGTTGCCGAAGTTGGCGTTCCCCGGGAGCCAGCTGTTGGTCTCGGCTTCGAGGCCGACGACGATCTCCCCGCCCTCGACCGGGTCGCCCTGGTCGGAGGTGTCGACGACGGCGCCGGCCTCCCTGTCCCCGCCGTCGTCCCCGTCGTCACCACCGCAGGCCGCCGTGGCCACCAGCAGCGCCGCGATCCCCACCGATGCCAGAGCACGACCCGACGAACGCCGCCGTCGCCAGCGCGACAGTTCCCGCATGTGACCACCCCTCGACGAATGAGCTGTCCGCGCATCTGCGCGACGCTTCGGAGTGTGGCTCATCACAGTGATGAGAGTCACTAGACGTCATGCCACTGTCACGGGGGGTTCGGCTATGCGCCGCGCCCAATGGCCCGCTCGGGTCAGCCGCTCCCCGCGTCGCCGAGGACCGAGGGGTCGAGCAGGCGCAGCGCCTCCACCGCGACGAAGAGCCGCGCCACGCTGCGCGGGTCCTCGAGCGACTGCCCGCTGAGCTCCTCGAGGCGGGCCAGCCGGTTGCGCACGGTGTTGCGGTGGCAGAACAGCAGCCGCGCGGTCTCGGTGGAGTTGCCGTTGGTGGCCAGCCACGTGGCCAGCGTGGTGAGGAGCGTCTGCTGCTCGCCGTCGGGCAGGTCCATGACATCCCCGAGGAGCAGGCGCGACACCTCGGTCGAGGTCTCCACCGAGGAGGCCAGCAGCGCCGCGACCGGGTCGTCGTCGATCGCCGTCACCCCGACGGCGCCGGCCGGCAGGCACCGGCGGGCCACCGTCGCGCGGGCCACCGCGGTGGAGGTCTGCACCGGGTCGTCGTAGGCCCGGCTCAACCCCACCCGTCCCGTCGCCAGCGTGGTGAGCAGCTCCCGGATCGAGGTGACGGTGCGCCACTCCCCGATCGCGACGACGCCGACGTCGCCGTCCGTGCCCGAGCGCCACGCCGAGCGGACCCCGTGGCCCGACAGGAACTCCTCCACGCCGGGGAGCACGGGACCGTCGCCCACCGACTCGGCCGACACCGCGACGTAGGGCCCCCGCTCCGGCAGCCCGAGGCCGGTCAGCGTCCCGCCGAGGCGGACCCACTCCCCCATCCGTCCCTCGACCAGGGCGTCGAGCAGCGCCCGTCGCCGCACGCGGTCGGCGTCCACGATCGCGCGGACGGCGTCGTCGTGCCCGCGCACCGCCGCCTGGGTCAGCTCGTCGAGGACCCGCCAGATCGACGGCGACTCGGCCAGCACGGCGGCGGCCTTCGCCGCGGACAGCTCGCCGGCCCGCTGGACCAGGGCCTGCCACGCGACGGCGGCCACCGTCTGCAGCTCCCGCACGGCCACCGCGAGGGAGACGTGCTGCTCGGCCCGGCGCC
>NZ_LWUA01000191.1 GCF_005222955.1 Blastococcus sp. CCUG 61487
GACGGCCCCGATCGCGCCGGCCACGGCGGCGACGGAAGGCCGTCCTCCCGACCGGGTCCGCAGCGCCAGGACGCCGCGCCGGCCACGACGAGCAGCCCGGTCGCGGTCCACGACTCGCCCCCGCCCCCGCCCCAGGCCGTGCCCAGCCCGCCGAGGACCCCCGCGGCAGCGAACAGGCCGGCCAGCACCCCCGCCACCGGTCGCAGGACGGAACGGAGGCGCTGGGCGGCGACGAGGTCTGCGGCCGCGACGGCCAGGGCCACCGCGACGCCGGCGGGCCCGCCGAGCGCGCCGTCCGGCAGGAGCAGGAACGGCAGCGGCTGGGCGGCGAGCAGCGCGGCCAGCGGCCAGGTGATGGTGCTGCGGGTGACCCGGCCCAGGCCGAGTGCCACCGCCACGACGACCGCGCAGGAGACCGCCCACCAGGAGCGGAGGCCGACGTCCTCCAGGTCGAACAGGCCCAGCGCCCGGGCGGCACCCAGGTCGACGGCCAGCAGCGCCGCCGCGGCCGCGGCCAGCGCCTCCTCGGTGGCGCGCAGCCCGCGGCGGGCGCTCCACGCGGAGCAGCCGGCGGCCAGCGCGGTGGCGGTGAGCATCGCGCCGGCCTGGAAGACGACGCCGAAGCGGGCCCAGCCGACGGCGACGAAGGTGATCCCGGCGGCGACGACGAGCAGCG
>NZ_LWUA01000192.1 GCF_005222955.1 Blastococcus sp. CCUG 61487
ATGTCCATGGCATCGCCGTGCTGTTCGACGTCGTCTACAATCATGCCGGCGGCGGTTTTGACGAGAACAGTATCTGGTTCTTCGACCGCCAGCCTTACGGCGATCCCAATCGCAGCCTGTATTTCACCGACCAGGGCTGGGCTGGCGGGCAGGTGTTCGCCTATTGGAATGCCGATGTGCGGCAGTACCTCGTCGACAACGCCATCATGTTCTATCGCGAATATCACGCCGACGGCCTGCGCTTCGACGAGGTCAGCGTGATGGATCGCTTCGGCGGCTGGGCGACC
>NZ_LWUA01000193.1 GCF_005222955.1 Blastococcus sp. CCUG 61487
CAACAGCGTCGGTTTGGTCCTGGCTCATCTCCAATCTCCGTAATCAAAAAGCATCCTTGGCCCATCTGGGGACGTTCAACCGCGGGGGATTTGACAAGAATGGCCTACAATGTCTAATGCTTAAGATCGTCTCATTATGCAGATATGTTATGAGTAGGGCTTATGCTGAAAATTAATTTGAGGCAGATCGAGGCTTTTCGATTTGTGTTTCAGACGGGCAGCATGACGACAGCAGCAAAGCTGATGTCGGTTACTCAGCCCGCCATTAGCCGGCTGATAAGAGACTTGGAAGCAATCACGGAACTGTCCTTGTTTAAAA
>NZ_LWUA01000194.1 GCF_005222955.1 Blastococcus sp. CCUG 61487
AATACGCCGGTGAAGGCCGCACCGGTGAACTGCGAGCCCTGGTCGGTGTTGAAGATGTCCGGCTTGCCGTGACGCGCGAGAGCATCCTCCAATGTCTCGACGCAGAAGGCCGCCTCCATCGTGATCGACAGCCGCCAGGACAGAACACGACGGGTCGCCCAGTCCAGCACCGCGGCGAGATAGACGAAGCCATGGGCCATCGGGATATAGGAGATGTCCATGGCCCAGACCTGGTTCGGTCGCGTAATCTCCAGGTCGCGCAGCAGGTACGGGTAGATCTTGTGACCGGGCTCGGGCTTGGTGGTGCGTGGACGGCGATAGAGCGCCTCCATCCCCATCCGCCGCATCAGCGTCTTGACATGACGGCGTCCGACCTTGCACCCCCGCAAAGCCAGCAGGCCGCGCAGCATACGCGAACCTGCGAAGGGGTACTCCAGGTGCAGCCGATCGAGCTGCTGCATGATATCG
>NZ_LWUA01000195.1 GCF_005222955.1 Blastococcus sp. CCUG 61487
GTGCCGCCGGAGGTCACCATGACCTCGCTCATCGGATCGAGGTCGAGCTTGTGCCAGTGCTTGTAGTGCGCCGCGATCGCCTGGCGCAGCTCGGGCAGCCCCATCATCGACGGGTACTGGTTGTAGCCGTTCAGGACGGCATCGGCCGCGGCGCGGCGGATGTCCTCCGGGCCGGGATCGTCGGGAAAGCCCTGGCCGAGATTGATGGCGTTGTTGTCGCGCGCGAGCTGCGACATCTGCTCGAAAATGGTGAC
>NZ_LWUA01000196.1 GCF_005222955.1 Blastococcus sp. CCUG 61487
AAGCGGCGGGCGCTGTGCTCGCGGCGGCCTTGTTGGTCACAGCCGCTGCGGCGGAAGACATCAAGGGCGAAGTCAAGAAAATCGACGAGAGCGCGGGCAAGATTACCCTGAAGCATGGACCTGCCAAGAGCCTTGGTATGGATGAGGACATGACGATGGTTTACCGCGTCAAGGATCCCGCCATGCTCAAGCAGGTGAAGGTGGGTGACAAGGTCACGTTCGAGGCGGAGAAATCAGACACCGGCTTCGCGGTAACCAAAATCCAGAAAGGCAAATGATCCTGCTCCTGGACGTCGCCGCACCAACGGCGTCGTCCAGTCCAGAGTCAAAAGATAAGAGGAAAGAATCTCGAAGAAAATTCATGCGGACGCCACCCTAGCAGGTTGACCCAACGACGAATAAACCGGGAATGGACCACACCATGCTGGGGATGAAGCACTAGCGAGTGTACCGCCCCGGCCTAAGCGCCGTCACAAACGAGTACCAAACGGAGATTTCCATGACTTTTTTGAACTTGAATGCGCTTGCGCTTGCCGCCATTAGCCTGGCGATCGCCGCATCACCGATG
>NZ_LWUA01000197.1 GCF_005222955.1 Blastococcus sp. CCUG 61487
ATCTTCACCACGTCCTCCTCCTTGAGCTTGTCGGTGAAGTCGGGCATGCCGCGCTCGCGGAACGGTCCGTTGAAGACGATGTCCTTCAGCTTGGTGATCTCTTCGGCCGGCACGTAGCCGAGATTGCGGATGTTGCCGCCCTTGTCCACGCCGGGCACGCCGTGGCAGGTGGCGCAGGCGGCGATGTAAAGCGCGGTGCCCTCGGGCACGTCCTTGGGATCATATTTCACGCCCTGCAGCAGTCCCTCGGTCTGGTACTTCACGAACTCCGGCAGCTTGGCCTTGGCGCCGACGGCAAAGGTGTAGACCGTGCCCGGAGTCCGCAGTTC
>NZ_LWUA01000198.1 GCF_005222955.1 Blastococcus sp. CCUG 61487
AGGACCATTGCGGGAAGACCTTCGAGAATGCTGCCGAGCAGGACGAACACGGCGATGGAGATCAGGAGGAAGCCGTATTTGCCGCCGGGAACCGATGTCATCATCGCCGCCAGCGCATGCGAGAAGTTCGACTGGGTCAGCGCCCAGGCCATCGCGGTGGCCGCGCCGATGATGAAGAGAATCGCGCCCGACAAGGCCGCAGTGTGGACCAGCGCCGGGTAGAGCTTGCGCCAGTCGAAGCGGCGGTAGACGAGCAGCCCGACGATGACGGCATAGGCGATGCCGATGG
>NZ_LWUA01000199.1 GCF_005222955.1 Blastococcus sp. CCUG 61487
ACTGTCTCGGTCTGTTCATTTTCATAGTCACCAGGTGTCGCTGAAACGTAAACAATCTGATGAACGTGACTCTCAAACTCCTCCCGACGGAGAGGACGATTGTCCAAAGCAGACGGCAAACGGAAACCATAATTAACCAGCATTTCTTTACGCGAACGGTCTCCATTGTACATGCCCTTGATTTGCCCCATGGTCATGTGACTCTCGTCAATC
>NZ_LWUA01000200.1 GCF_005222955.1 Blastococcus sp. CCUG 61487
TCTGTGGTCGAATGGCCACCGGGCTTCTCTGCGTTGCTGGTTCACAGGTAGCCCTTCGGCAAACCGGCGATTGTTAACCGAAGCCGTCTGTCGCGCACTGACCAGTCACGGCCGTAAGCGCCGCCTCAACGGGGGCAGCGGCGGCAGTTCCGTGTCTTGAATGCGCTGCAGGCGGGGTTACGCGTCTTGATCTCCGGTAATCGCTCGATAAACTGTA
>NZ_LWUA01000201.1 GCF_005222955.1 Blastococcus sp. CCUG 61487
CCCACGGGGCACGGCCCCCGCGGGCTGCGCGTAGGGGTTCTGCCCGGCCGGGGGCGGCGGCGGCGGGGGCACGGCACCCGGGGGCTGCTGGCCGGCCTGGCCGTAGCCGGGCGGCTGCTGCCCGTGCGGGGGCTGACCGCCGGCGGGCGGCTGGGGAGGCTGGCTGGACGTCATCGCAGAGCTCCTCGGCAGAAGATCATGTGGCCGCATGGTGGCCTCCCGCCAGGTGCGGCGCAACAACCTCGACCTGCCTGTCGCCCGGTCGTGATCTCCGGCCTCATCCGGACGCGACACCGCCCGGCGCCCCCTGAGGGGCACCGGGCGGTGTGCGGTCGGCCCCTTCCAGGGGCCCACGGTCATCAGCCCGCGATGATCTCCCGCATGAGCCGGGCGGTCTCCGACGGCGTCTTGCCCACCCGCACGCCGGCGGCCTCGAGGGCCTCCTTCTTCGCCTGCGCGGTGCCGGCCGAGCCGGAGACGATGGCGCCCGCGTGGCCCATCGTCTTGCCCTCGGGAGCGGTGAAGCCGGCGACGTAGCCCACGACCGGCTTGGTGACGTTGGCCTTGACGAAGTCGGCGGCGCGCTCCTCGGCGTCGCCACCGATCTCACCGATCATGACGATGGCCTCGGTCTCCGGGTCCTCCTGGAACGCCGCGAGGCAGTCGATGTGCGTGGTGCCGATGACCGGGTCACCGCCGATGCCCACCGCGGTGGAGAAACCGAGGTCGCGCAGCTCGTACATCATCTGGTAGGTCAGCGTGCCCGACTTCGACACCAGGCCGATCTTGCCCTGCTTGGTGATGTTGGCCGGGATGATGCCGGCGTTGCTGCGCCCGGGGCTGATCAGGCCGGGGCAGTTCGGGCCGATGATGCGCGTCGAGCCGCCCTGGGCGTGGGCCCAGACCTGGGTCGAGTCGTGCACCGGGATGCCCTCGGTGATGATCACCGCGAGCCCGATCTGGGCGTCGACGGCCTCGATCGCGGCGGCCTTGGCGAACGGCGGCGGCACGAAGATGACGCTGACGTCCGCGCCGGTCTCCTTCATGGCCTCGGCGACGGTGCCGAACACCGGGACGCTGGCGCCGTCGAAGTCGACGGAGGTGCCGGCCTTGCGCGGGTTCACGCCGCCGACGATCGCGGTGCCCGAGGCGAGCATGCGCGACGTGTGCTTCATGCCCTCGGAGCCGGTCATGCCCTGGACGATGACCTTGCTGTTCTCGTTGAGGAAGATCGACATCTCTACAGGTCCTGTTCGCTAGGGCTTCAGGCGGCGGCGAGCTCGGCGGCCCGGCGCGCGGCGCCGTCCATCGTGTCGACCACGGTCACCAGGGGGTGGTTGGCCTCGGCGAGGATCCGCCGGCCCTCCTCGACGTTGTTGCCGTCGAGGCGGACGACCAGGGGCTTGGTGGCCTCGTCGCCGAGGATGCTCAGCGCGGAGACGATGCCGTTGGCGACGGCGTCGCAGGCGGTGATGCCACCGAAGACGTTGACGAAGACGCTCTTCACGGCCGGGTCGGAGAGGATGATCTCCAGGCCGTTGGCCATCACCTCGGCGGAGGCGCCGCCACCGATGTCGAGGAAGTTGGCCGGCTTCACGCCGCCGAACTCCTCGCCCGCGTACGCGACGACGTCCAGGGTGCTCATGACCAGGCCGGCGCCGTTGCCGATGATCCCGACCTCACCCTCGAGCTTGACGTAGTTGAGGTCCTTCTCCTTGGCGCGGGCCTCGAGCGGGTCGGCCGCGGCCTTGTCCTCGAGCGCGGCGTGCTCGGGGTGCCGGAAGCCGGCGTTCTCGTCGAGGGTCACCTTGGCGTCGAGGGCCAGCACGGTGCCGTCGGGCGCCTTCGCCAGCGGGTTGACCTCGACGAGGGTGGCGTCCTCCTTGCTGAAGACGTCCCACAGCTGCACGGCGATGGCGATGACCTGGTCGCGCACCTCGGGGGCGAACCCGGCGGCGTCCACGATCTCGGCGGCCTTCGCGGTGTCGACGCCCACGGTGGCGTCGACGGGGATGCGGGCCAGCGCCTCCGGGCGCTCGACGGCCAGCTGCTCGATCTCCATGCCGCCCTCGACGCTGGCCATCGCCAGGAAGGTGCGGTTGGAGCGGTCGAGCAGGTAGGAGAAGTAGTACTCCTCGGCGATGTCGCTGGCCTGGGCCACCATCACGCGGTGGGTGATGTGCCCCTTGATGTCCAGCCCGAGAATGTCCTGGGCACGCGCCTTGGCGTCCTCGGCGTTGTCGGCGAGCTTGACGCCGCCGGCCTTGCCTCGGCCACCGGTCTTCACCTGCGCCTTGACGACGACGGTCTGCCCGATCTCGCGGGCGATCGCCTCCGCCTGCTCGGGCGTCTCGGCGACGCCGCCGGGGAGCACGGGGACGCCGTGCGAGGCCAACAGGTCACGGGCCTGGTACTCGAAGAGATCCACGAAGAGGCACCGTAGCCCGCCCGTAACCCATCTGCCCCCTCGGGCGTTGGAGGAAGTGGGCAGTCGTGGGGCGCATCACAGCGCCCGTCACCCCATCGCGGCAGATCCGGTGCTCCGGGAGGCCGCGGACGACGCCCGACCACCGTGCCGACCCGTCGAGGAGACCTGCCCGTGCGCCGAGCCATGACCGTCCTGGTCACCGCCCTGATGACCACCGGAGGCATGGTCGCGCTGGCGCCACCGGCCTCGGCCACGGACACGACCCCCACCCCCGCCCCGGAGATCGTCCCGCGCGACCTGACGATCACCGTCACCGGTCTGGGCCCCGAGGACCGGACCTGCCAGATCGACGCCGACCTCTACGTGCCCGACGGCGTCACGGCCCGCAAGCCCGGTCCCGCGCTGCTGGCGACGAACGGCTTCGGCGGCACCAAGGCCGACCAGGCGGACTTCGCGCAGGGCTTCGGCGAGCACGGCTACGTGATGCTGTCCTACACCGGCCTCGGCTTCGTGGACGGCGACCTCTGCCCCATCACCCTCGACGACCGCGAGCACGACGGCGAGGCGGCCAGCCAGCTCATCCGGTTCCTGGGTGGGGACCCGTCGATCGTCGCGGTGGACGACGCGACGGGTGAGCGGGTCCAGGTCGACCAGGTCATCCGGCAGGACCGACGGACGAAGGTGGCACACGACCCCGCCGTCGGGATGGTCGGCGGCTCGTACGGCGGCCAGATCCAGTTCGCCGCCGCCGCGGTCGAGCACGCGGCCGGCACCGACCGGCTGGACGCCATCGTCCCGATGATCACCTGGAACGACCTCTCCTACTCGCTCAACCCGGACAACAGCGGGTTCCCGGGCGGCTCGTCGCTCAACGGCTCGGTCAGCTCCCCCGACACCGGCGTCTTCAAGTACCAGTGGTCGCTGCTGTTCACCGCGCTCGGACTGGTCAGCGGCCTGCAGGACCTGCCGGCGCTCGGCAACCCCGAGCAGGTGCGCAACCTGGCGACGGCCAACTGCCTGAACTTCGACGCCCCGGTCTGCACCGCGCTCGCCGAGGTCGCCGGGACCGGTTACGCCAGCGCCGGGTCGGTGGACTTCCTGCGCTCGAACTCCGTGGCCTCCTACGTCTCCGACGTCCGGACGCCGACGCTGATCGCGCAGGGCCAGGCCGACACGCTGTTCAACCTGCAGGAGTCGGTGGCCACGTACTCGGCGCTGAAGCAGCAGGGCACCCCGGTGTCGCTGGTCTGGCACTCGTGGGGGCACAGCGGTCTGGACCCGCTGCCCGGCGAGCTGGACCGGCGCAACCCGGAGAACTCCTACCAGGGCCGTCAGGTGCTGGCCTGGTTCGACCACTACGTGCGCGGCCGCGGCCCGGCCCCCGAGCCGGTCTTCGACTACTACCGCGACTGGGTGATGGAGGAGACCGGCGACATCGAGCAGGCGTACGCCTCGGCGCCGTCCTACCCGGTGGGGACCGAGCGGACGCTGCACCTGTCCGGCGGCGGTCTCCTCGGCGGCTCGCTGGTCGAGGACCCGGCGCGGGTGGTGCCCGGCCTGAACAGCTTCAGCAGCGTGGCGCCCATCGGGCCGAACTACACCGAGACGGCGTTCCTCGATCAGGCCGGACCGGTCACCGACCCGCCCGGGACGGCGATCCGCTTCTCGACGCCGCCGCTGGGCGAGCCGCTGGACGTGGTCGGCTCACCTCGGCTGACAGTTCAGCTCGACGCCCCGACCGTCGTCCCGACCCAGGGCATCGGCCCCGGCGGCCGGCTGACAGTCTTCGCGAAGGTCTACGACGTCGGCCCGGACGGCGCCGTCGAGCTGCCGCACCGGCTGATCTCCCCGGCCCGCATCACCGACGTCACGAAGCCGGTGACGATCGAGCTCCCCGCGATCGTGCACCGGTTCGAGGCCGGGCACCGGCTGGCCGTCGTACTCGCCGGTGGTGACCTGGCCTACCGGGGCGCCACGCTGCCCCAGCCGGTGAGCCTGACGACCGGGCAGGGCCGCACGCAGCAGCTGACCGTGCCCGTCGCCTACTGAGTCAGCCGCGACCGCACCCACGCGACGATCTCGGTGGGTGCGGAGCCGGGCTCGAACACCTGCCCCATGCCCAGGCGCTCGAGCTCGGCAGCGGCGTCCCCGGGAACGGGGCCGGCGGCGAACAGGGCGACGTCGTCGATGCCCTGCTCGCGCAGCAGCGTCACGAGGCGGGTGACCGCCGCGACGTGCGCCTCGTCGGCGACCGCGACGCCCAGCGCGTCGGCGTCCTCCTGGACCAGCGTGGCGGCGAACTGCTCCGGCGACTGGCCGAGCCCGGTGTAGACGACCTCCATGCCGGCGTCGCGCAGCGCCCTGGCCACGACCTCGGCGCTCGGCTCGGGCCCACCCGGGCCCGGGCCGGCCACGATCACCCGGATGCGCTCCTCCACCCGGTGCAGCCTAGGAGGACCTGCGGAGGCGCCAGGCGAGGACGGTGACGAGGCAGAAGCCGAGCCCGGCGACGAGCAGCCCGACGCCGGGCAGCGTCCAGTGCAGCTGCTCGGAGCCGGCCGCGTCCCGGAGACCGGAGAGCGCGGCGGAGAGCACGGTGACGGCGATCGCCAGCAGGCCGCCCACGGCCGCCAGCCGTGGCCGCAGCGACGGCGCGACCACCGAGCAGAGGACCAGCGCCCCGGCGAGCAGCAGCCCGCCGAGGAGCGCGAGGCCGGGGCGTTCGAGCAGCGCCTGCGGGCCCTCGCGGTTCACGACGACCTCGAGTCCGGTGATCGGGTCGGCAACGAGATCGGCCGAGACGTCGGCCGGCGGCAGGATGAGGCACAGGACCGTGCCCACGCCGAGCAGACCCGACGCCGCGGCCAGCCCCCCGCGCACCGCGTCGAGCGCCCCGCAGTCCTCCATGACGGTGCGACCCCAGGACGCGATCGCGACGCCGCCGGCGATCACCGTCAGCGCGAGCGCGACGACGCCCAGCACCCAGCCGGCCCCGATCCGGATGCTGGTGGTCAGCACCATCTCGCCGGCCAGCACCTCCACGCCCGGCCTGGAGACCGAACTGCGGCCGCGGTAGAGCTCGATGAGCAGCTGCCCGACCCCGAGCGCACCGACGACGGCGGCGTAGGCGAGACCGAACTTGGGGATCAGCCCCCGGGCCAGGGAGACGCCCACGGCCCCGGACACGAGCGGGACCAGCAGGGCGACGAGCGCACCGCCGAGGCTGTCGGCCTGCGCCAGCGGCCTGCCCCCCACCTCGAGGTACGTGGGGAAGGCCGCGACGACGCCGGTGAGCGCGGCCAGCACCAGCAGGAGACCGGCGACCCGGGCGCCGGTGGGCACGGCGCCCACCACGAGCCCCTCTCCCGCGGTGACGGCGGCCGGCGTCCGGTTCCGCGCACCGGCGTCGTCCCGGCCGTCGCGCCGGACGGTGGACCGCCGCGCCTGGGCGGCCGGGCCCCGCCCCTCCCCGGGAGGACCGGTGCGGATGTCCCGCGCAGCCACGCTTCCCCTCCTGTTCGGTCACGAACCGGCCTCGATCCGCCGCCCCGGCGGTTCGCTCGTGTGACGCCCGACACACGTGGGCATTACCGTCGAGTGAACGGACACAGAACAGTCCGACGCCACCGGCACGGCGACCCGGCACCGCCGGCGGAACACGGGGAGAGCTAGCCATGCGACCGACGAGCAACCTGGGCTCCGAACCAGCGTCGCACACCTCGGGGGCACCGGAGGTCGCGCCACGAGGAGCGCTCCGGACGCTCTGCAGCCCCGCCACGCTCGCCGGTGGGCTGACCGAACTCGCCTGGGTCGGCGCCCACGTCCTGCTCTACCCCCTCGGCACCCGCACGGAGCCGGTGCAGCCCGACCTGCGTCACCGGCCCGGCGTGCAACCGCCCGCCGTCCGCGCGCTGTTCGCCGCCGACCCGCTGGCCGCACGCACCCCCGTGCTGCTCGTCCACGGACTCGTGGACAACCGCTCGATCTTCTCCGTCATGCGCCGCAACCTGCGCCGGCGGGGGTTCGCCTCCGTGTGCTCGTGGAACTACAGCCCGCTGCTGCGCGACGTCGCCCAGGCCGCGCGGGACCTCGAGGCGCACATCGAGCGGATCTGCCTCCAGACCGGCCACGACCGCGTCCACGTCGTCGGGCACAGCCTCGGCGGCCTGATCGCGCGCTACTACGTCCAGCGCAACGGCGGCGACCGGCGCGTCGACCACCTGGTGACCCTCGGCTCGCCGCACGGCGGGTCGCTGCTGGCCCACGCGCTGCCCACGCCACTCGTCCGCCAGCTCCGGCCCGGCTCCCCCGTCCTGGAGGAGCTCGCCGAGCCCGTCGACAGGTGCGACACGCAGATCACCGCCATCTACAGCGACCTCGACCAGCTGGTCCTGCCGACGTCGGCCGGCCGCTGCGACCACCCGGACCTGGCGGCGCGCAACGTGCTGTTCCGGGGCGTGGGGCACATGTCGCTGCCGATCCACCGGGGAGTGCTCGACGAGGTCGCGGTCACGCTCGCGGGGGCCGCCTCCCCCGCCACCGGGCACCTCCGCGCCGTCGCCTGAGCACCGACCCTCCTCTCCCCTGGGGAGGGCCCACGACACGTCGCGCGCGGTGCTTGGTGGGGTCCTCACGCGGCGTTACGGTTCGGTCACGGCGCCGGTGCCCACCGGCGGGTAGCCGCCCCGGCAGCCGCCCTCAGCCGTCCCCGCTCCTCGTCGGACCGCTCCGGACCGCGTGGCAGCACTCGCCCGGAAGGTGCGCCGTGTTCCCCACCAGTGCGCCACCGCTCCTCGAGCGGTCGGCGACCGGGACGGACGCCACCGGTCGGATCGCCGGTCCTGTCGGCCGGCTGCCGATCCCCGTGCCGCGGCGCGCCGCCGACGCCGTCGTGGTGCCTGTCCAGGCGCCTGCCGAAGCGGACGAACCGGCCCGCGGCGCGCTTCCCGGAAGGCGGTCGGGACGCCGGCTGCCGCTCCCTCCCGGACGTCGCGCGCCGCTGTGGTTCGCCGCCCTGGTGGCCGGGGCGCTGGTCGCCGGTGTGCCCACGATCGTCGGTGGCGATCCCGCGCCGGTGGAGGTCACGGCGTCGGAACTGGGACTCGGCGCCACCGTCGAGCAGAACTTCAGCGGAAGCCCCGCCGAGGCGGGAGTGCGCCGGGGCATCACGGAGGCGGAGGCCCAGGCCCGCCTCGGCGAGCTCGCCGCGTCGCGTGCGGCTCGGGCACCCAAGACCGTGATCCCGGTGACGAACTACCGCCTGACCACCTGCTTCTGCATGCGCTGGGGTCAGATGCACAACGGCTGGGACCTGGCCGCGCCGCTCGGAACCCCGATCTACGCGGCTGCCGACGGTGTGGTGCTCAGCGCCGGGCGGGAATCGGGCTACGGCAACGCCGTCTCCATCCAGGACGCCGACGGCAACGTCCACGTCTACGGCCACATGCGGTACTACGACGTGAAGGCCGGCGACATCGTGAACGCCGGTGACCAGATCGCGAAGGTCGGCAACGAGGGCTTCTCGACCGGGCCGCACCTGCACTGGCAGATCCACCGCGGCGGCACCAGCGGTCGCCCCCTCGACCCCAAGATCTGGCTCGCCGACCGCGGCGTCCAGGTCTAGCAGCGGCAGCCGCTACAGCTTGACCAGCGGGGCGTAGCGCAGGACGAGACGCTTCGTGCCGCCGGAGCCGAAGTCGACGGTCGCCTGCGCCTTGTCGCCCACGCCGTTCACCTCGACCACGGTGCCCAGCCCGAACGCGTCGTGGCTGACGCGGTCGCCGACGTCGACGGAGATGACCGCGCGGTTGCCCGCACCGCCGCGCAGCCCACCCGTGGACAGCCCCGTGGCCGCCACCCGCGACTGCGCCGAGCCGTAGCCCGTGGACGGCGCGGGTGCGGGGTCGGTGCGCTGCCAGTGGACGGTCTCGGCCGGGATCTCGTCGAGGAACCGGGACGGCGGGTTGTAGGCCGGCTGCCCCCAGCTCGTGCGGACCTGGGCACGGGAGATGAACAGCCGCTGCTGGGCGCGGGTGATGCCGACGTAGGCCAGCCGGCGCTCCTCCTCCAGCTCGCGCGGGTCGCCGAGCGCCCGCAGGTGCGGGAAGACGCCGTCCTCCATGCCGGTGAGGAAGACCACCGGGAACTCCAGGCCCTTCGCGGTGTGCAGGGTCATCATCGTGACGACGCCGGCGTCGTCACCGGTGACCGGGATCTGGTCGGCGTCGGCGACCAGCGACACCTGCTCCAGGAAGTCGGTGACGGTCCCCTCCGGCTGCGCGGCCTCGAACTCCGCGGCCACCGAGATGAGCTCGTTGAGGTTGTCGACCCGGCCCTCGTCCTGCGGGTCGGTGCTCGCCTGCAGCTCGGCGAGGTAGCCGGTGCGGTCCAGGATGCTCTCCAGCAGCGCGGCCGGGCCCGAGCCGGTCTCGACGAGCTGCTCGAACTCCTCCAGCAGCGCGACGAACTCCTGGATCGCCTTGAGCGAGCGGGTGGCCAGCTCCCCGATCTCGGCGCAGCGGCGCAGCGCGGAGGCGAACGCGATCCGCTCGCGGTCGGCGAAGTTCTCGATGCAGGCCTCGGCCCGGTCCCCGATGCCGCGCTTGGGGGTGTTGATGACCCGGCGGAGGCTCACGACGTCGGCCGGGTTCGCGACCACCTTCAGGTAGGCCAGCGCGTCGCGGACCTCCTTGCGCTCGTAGAAGCGCACCCCGCCGACGACCTTGTAGGGCATGCCGACCCGGATGAAGACCTCTTCGAAGACACGCGAGGCATTGTTGGTCCGGTAGAAGACCGCGATGTCCTTCGGCTGAGCCTTGCCCTCGTCGACCAGGGCGTCGATCTGCTCGGCGACCCAGGCGGCCTCGTCGTGCTCGTTGTCGGCGACGTAGCCCTCGATGAGCTCGCCGTCGCCGGAGTCGGTCCACAGGTTCTTCGGCCGCCGGCCGGTGTTCTTCGCGATCACGGTGTTCGCGGCCTTGAGGATCCGCTGGGTGGAGCGGTAGTTCTGCTCGAGCAGGATCGTGGTGGCCTGCGGATAGTCGCGCTCGAACTCGTCGATGTTGCGGATCGTGGCGCCGCGGAAGGCGTAGATGGACTGGTCGGCGTCGCCGACGACGCAGAGCTCCGCCATCGGCACCGGGCCCTCGCCCGTCCCGACCAGCTCGCGCACCAGCATGTACTGCGCGTGGTTGGTGTCCTGGTACTCGTCCACCAGCACGTGCCGGAAGCGACGGCGGTAGTGCTCGGCGACGTCGGGGAACGCCTGCAGCAGGTGGACGGTGTTCATGATCAGGTCGTCGAAGTCCATGGCGTGGGCCTGGCGCAGCCGCTGCTGGTAGAGCGTGTACGCCTCGGCCAGCACCTTCTCCGGCGCCGTCTGCGGGACGTAGCTCTCCTCGTCGACCAGCTCGTTCTTCAGGTTCGACACCTGCGCGGCCAGGCTGCGGCCGGGATAGCGCTTGACGTCGAGGTCGAGGTCGCGGGCCACCATCGTCATGAGCCGCACCGAGTCGCCCTGGTCGTAGATCGTGAACGACGACTTCAGGTTCAGCTTCGCGGCCTCGGCCCGCAGGATCCGCACGCACATCGAGTGGAACGTCGACACCCACATGGCGCGGGCCCGCGGGCCCACCAACGCGGCGACGCGCTCCTTCATCTCACCGGCGGCCTTGTTGGTGAAGGTGATCGCCAGGATCTGGCCGGGCTGGACGTCGCGGGCGCCGAGCAGGTAGGCGATGCGGTGCGCCAGCACCCGGGTCTTGCCGGAGCCCGCGCCGGCGACGATGAGCAGCGGCCCGCCCTCGTGGACGACGGCCTGGCGCTGCGGACCGTTCAGCCCGGCCAGCATCCGGTCGAGCTCACGCCCCACCTGGCCCTTCGCGGTGCGCTGGAGGGTCTCTGTCCCCGGGAGGGGCTGGGCACCGGAGAGGGCTTCCTGGACGCTGCTCATGACGCCCTCACTGTAAGCCGGACGGGTGACGCTCCCCCGCCGCCGTCCACGCCCGCCCCAGCCGTCCCATCGAGCCTTCGCGCCACCGTGTGGCAGAATCGACGACGTGCTCGCCACCGTTCGATTTTTCTACGGCCACCGGGATCCGGTGTCCGTCACCGCTGGCTGAGCACACGCCGCAACAGACGCCCCGGGCCCGAGGAGCCCGGGGCGTTTCTCGTTCCCGGGGTCCGACGGCCCCCGCCCCGGAGGACCACCCATGAACACGCTCACCCCACCTGCCGCCGTCACCGGTTCCGAGGTCGACCGGATCGCCGAGCTGCGCCGGGAGATCGACGCCTGCGACGCCGCGATCATCGAGCTGGTGCAGCGCCGGCTGGCCGTCTCGCAGGAGATCGGCGCCATCCGCAAGGCCTCCGGCGGGACCCGGCTGAGCCTGGCCCGCGAGCAGCAGGTGCTCGGCCGGTTCCAGGAAGCGCTCGGTCCGGACGGCGCCGCGCTGGGGATGCTGCTGCTGCGCCAGGGCCGCGGCCGCCTGTGAACGACTAGAGCCAGGCGCGCCAGACCAGGGAGTCGTCGTCGCTCAGCGCCGCCGCCTCCAGGACGTCGCCGGGACACCGCTCGCGCAGCTCGTCCCCCAGCACCTGCGCCTGCTGGAGCGCGGCCTCGAGATCCGGCGCGTCCCACTCGGTCGAGGCGCGCAGCGCGGCGCGGTCCGGCTCGCGCCAGACCCGCAGCGCCTCGTCACCGGGACGCAGCCCCGCCGCGACGGTCTCGACGGTGTCGTCGTCCACCGCCGTGGTGGCCCGCAGCACGGCGTAGATCGTGAAGGTCGGCACGGCCCGAGTCTGCCGGGTCGTCGCGCGATGTCACACCGGCGGGAGCTGCGTCGTCTCCATGGTCAGGACACCGATGGAGAGGAACCCGACCATGGCCCGCATCCCGCTCGACCCGCCCCGCTCGCTGTTCGTCCGGCTGACGGAGTGGTACTCGCGCCGCACCTACGGCGCCGTGCTCGACCCCGGGGCGGCGATCGCCCACAACCCCCGGGTCCTGCGCACCTACATCCGCTACGAGCAGGCCCTCGCGAAGTGGAACCGGCTGGACCCGACGCTCAAGGCGCTGGCGGAGATGGCGTCGGCCGTCTCCATCGGCTGCTCCTGGTGCGTCGACTTCGGCTACTGGGTGAACGCGAACGACGGCGTCGACCCGGCCAAGCTGCGCGACGTGCCCTGGTGGCGGGACAGCGACGTCTACACCGACCTGGAGCGGCAGGTCATGGCCTACTCGGAGGCGGTGACGGCGACCCCGCCGGCCGTGACCGACGAGATGGTCGCCGAGCTGCGCCGGCACCTGGACGACGCACAGCTGGTCGAGCTCACGATGATGGTCTCCGTGGAGAACTCCCGGTCGCGGTTCAACAGCGCGCTCGGCCTCACCAGCCAGGGCTTCCGCGACCGCTGCGAGGTCCCGGCGCGATGACCGACGTCCTCGGCGTCTTCGACCGGCACCGGCCGCTGCTGTTCTCCGTGGCCTACCAGATGCTGGGCAGCGTCGCCGACGCCGAGGACGCCGTGCAGGACGCCTGGCTGCGCTGGTCGGCCGCCGACCGGGACGACGTCGCCGACCCGCGCGCCTACCTGGTGCGGGTGACCACCCGGCTGGCGCTGGACCGGCTGGACTCGGCGCGGGCACGGCGGGAGAGCTACGTCGGGCCGTGGCTGCCCGAACCGCTCTTGACCCAGCCGGTCACCGCCGGGCCCGAGCCGGCGGATCCGACCACGGCCGCCGAGCTCGGCGAGCAGGTGTCGTTGGCGCTGCTGGTCGTGCTGGAGACCCTCTCCCCCGCCGAGCGGGCGGTCTTCGTGCTCCGCGAGGTGTTCGGGCTGCCGGTGGCCGAGGTCGCGACGGCGCTGGGCCGCAGCGAGGCCGCCGTCCGGCAGATGGCGCACCGGGCGCGGGAGCACGTGCAGGCCCGCCGGCCGCGGTTCGACGCCGACCGGCGGGAGCAGCGGGAGATCACCGAGCGGTTCCTGGCCGCGTGCGCGGGTGGGGACATGGCGGCCCTGCTCAGCGCGCTGGCCCCGGACGCGGTGCTGATCAGCGACGGCGGCGGCAAGGTGTCGGCGGCGCTGCGGCCGATCCTCGGCGCCGACAAGGTCGCCCGCTTCACCCTGGGCATCGCGACGCAGGGCTTCGCGCTCCCCGGCCTGCGGGTCGAGGTGGTGGACGTCAACGGGGCGGCCGCCGTCGTCGCCTGGGTCGACGGCGAACCGCTCATGTCGATGTCGCTGGTCGTCGCGGACGGCCGGGTCGAGCAGGTGCTCGTCGTCCGCAACCCGGACAAGCTGGCCGGCCTCTCCGTAGGCTCGGCCGGGTGACCTCACCGCTCCCTTCGCGTCCGGCCGAGCACGTCGAGCGCGTGCTCTGCGTCTTCGCCCACCCCGACGACGTCGACTTCGGCTCCGCCGGCACGGTGGCCACCTGGACGGCGGCCGGCACCGAGGTCGTCTACTGCCTGGTCACCGACGGCGACGCCGGCGGCTTCGACGAGACGCCCCGCCACGAGATGGGGCCGCTGCGGCAGGCCGAGCAGCGGGCCGCGGCCAAGGAGGTCGGCGTCGAGGACGTCCGCTTCCTCGGCCACCCCGACGGCCGGCTCGAGCTGACCCTCGACCTGCGCCGCGACATCAGCCGGGTGATCCGCCAGGTGCGCCCGCAACGGGTGCTGACCAGCTCGCCGGAGCGCTTCTGGGACCGCATCGGCGCCAGCCATCCCGACCACATGACCGTGGGCGAGTCGACGCTGCGGGCGGTCTACCCCGACGCCCGCAACCCGTTCGCCTTCCCCGAGCTGCTCGCCGACGAGGGCCTGGAGGCCTGGACGGTGTCGGAGGTCTGGCTGGGTGCGAGCCCGCGGGCCGACCACGTCGTCGACGTCACCGACGTCGTCGACCGGAAGTTCGCCGCGCTCGGGTCCCACGTCAGCCAGGTCGGCCACTGGCCCGAGGGGCAGATGCAGGAGTTCGTGGGCGGCTGGATGCGCCAGACGGCGGCGCGGTTCGGGCTGCCCGAGGGCCGCATGGCCGAGGCCTTCCACGTCGTCCACACCGCCTGACCGATCAGTTCCGGCCCGCCCGGCGGTCGACCGGGGAGAGGACCGGGAGGCAGCATGGAGCAGGGAGCACGCATCGAGGCAGCGGTCTCGACGGCGGTGGATGCCGGGCAGGTGCCCGGCGCGGCGTGGTGGGTCGGCCGGCACGGCGACGTGCTGTCCCGTGGCGCCGCGGGCGTCCACGCACCCGGTAGCGGCGACGTCGTCACGCCGGCGACCGTCTTCCGGCTCTCGTCCACGACCAAGCCGGTGGTCGCGGCGGCCGCGATGGCGCTCGTCGACGACGGCCTCGTCGGACTCGACGACCCGGTTGACGCACTGCTTCCCGAGCTCGCCGACCGGCAGGTCCTGGTGGACGCCACCGACGCGACTGCGGGCACCGTGCCGGCCGCCCGGCCGATCAGCGTGCGCGACGTCCTGACCTTCCGGCTCGGACTCGGCATCGACTTCACCGCGCCGTGGCCCTCACCGACGATCGAGGCGCTGGCCGCCACCGGGCTGCCCGCCGGACCACCGCAGCCGCAGGCCGCGCCGGAGCCGGACGAGTGGTTGCGCCTGGTGTCCACCGTCCCGCTGGCCCACGAGCCCGGCACCCGCTGGCTGTACCACCTCGGCGCGAGCGTGCTGGGCGTGCTCGTCGCCCGGGCCGCCGGCCGGCCGCTGCCCGACGTCCTCGCCGACCGGATCCTCGACCCGCTCGGCATGACGAGCACCGGGTTCGGGGTCCCACCGGCCGCCCGCGATCGGCTCGGCCCGCACTGGACCCCGCCGGGGCCGGACGGCGCGCGCGACCTCTACGACCCCGCGGACGGCCAGTGGGCGTTGCCGCCGGCCTTCCCGGACGGCGGCGACGGGCTCGTCTCGACCGTCGACGACCTGGCCGCCTTCGCCCTGATGCTCGCCGCCGGCGGCCGGGCCGCGGACGGTCGACGGGTGATGAGCGAGGCGGCGGTGCGCGCCATGACCACCGACCAGGTCGGTCCGGTGGACGACGAGGGCGGCGGCTGGGGGCTGGGCATCGGCGTGCGGCGCACCGACGAACCCGGCGGCCGGCACGCCGGTTCGTACGGCTGGGACGGCGGCCTGGGCAGCTCGTGGTGGACCGATCCGGTCACGGGCGTGACGGCGATCCTGCTGACCAACCAGATGTGGGCCAGCCCGCAGCCCCCGCCGCTGTTCGAGAGCTTCCGGGCCGCGGCGTTCGGCTGGCCGGCCTGAGGACGTTCCCGCGGGAACGTCCTCGCGTCACAGCAGGCGGTTGGTGGCCGCCCACCTCGTGAGCTCGTTGCGGTTGGACAACTGCAGCTTGCGCAGCACGTTCGAGGCGTGGGATTCGACGGTCTTCACCGAGATGAACAGCCGCGACCCGATCTCCCGGTAGGTGTAGCCGCGCGCCAGCAGCTGCATCACCTCGCGCTCCCGGGCGCTCAGCAGGTCCAGCCCGGGGTCGGTCGCCTCCTCGGCCGGCTCCGGTGCCACGGCCCCACCGGCCGAGAAGGCGTCCAGCACGAAGCCGGCCAGCCGCGGGCTGAAGACGACGTCCCCGTCGGCCACCCGCCGGACGGCGTCGAGCAGGTCGGGGCCGGAGATGGTCTTGGTGACGTAGCCGCGGGCGCCGGCGCGGATGACCGCGATGACGTCCTCGGCGGCGTCGGAGACCGACAGCGCCAGCCACTTCACGTCCGGCAGCTCGGCGCGCAGCGCCTCGAGCACCGCCCGGCCCCCGCCGCCGGGCAGGTGCACGTCGAGCAGGACGACGTCGGGTCGGGTGGCGCGGATGCCGCTGATCGCGCTGTCGGCGTCGGGCGCCTCCCCCACGAACTCGACGTCCCCGCCGAGCTCGGCGCGCACACCGGCCCGCACCATCGCGTGGTCGTCGACGATGAACACCCGCGTCATGCTCGGCTCCCTGGTTCGCTCCTGGGCAGTTCGAGCTCCACCTCGGTCCCTTCCCCAGGGGCGGAGCGGATGTCGGCCGTCCCGCCCAGTCGTGTGATGCGGCCCTCGACGGAGTCACGCAGCCCCCGCCGGTCGCTGGGCACGGCGTCGGGGTCGAAGCCCGCGCCGCGGTCGCGCACGAAGACCGAGACGCGCTGCGGCGACACCTCGGTGTAGAGGTCCGCGGCGGTGACCCCGGAGTGCTTGGCCACGTTGACCAGCGCCTCCCGGGTGGCCGCGCCCAACGCCGCCAGGCGCTCGTCCACCGGGGCGTCGCCCACCACGACCGGGTCGACGACCAGGGCGTGGTCGCTCTCCACCTCGGCCACCATGGCGGCGACCAGCCCCGCCCAGGTGCCCCCCTCGCGCACCGCCTGCGGGTCGTACAGCCACGCACGCAGCTCCCGCTCCTGGCTGCGGGCCAGTCGGCTGACCGCCTGCTGGTCGCCGGCGTGCCGCTGGATGAGCGCCAGGGTCTGCAGCACCGAGTCGTGCAGGTGCGCGGCCACGGCGGCTCGCTCCTCGGAACGTACGCGCGCGGCGCGTTCCTCGTCGCGGGAGTCCAGCAGCCGGCGCCACAGCGGCGCGGTGGCCAGGACGACGCCGGTGAGCACGACCAGGGTGGCCGCGAACCCGTTGCGGGCGTTGGCGAGCTGGCCCGTCGTCGCGAGGAGGAAGACCAGCCCGAAGCCCGCGAGGACGACGCCGCCGGCCAGGTTCCAGCGGGTGCCGGCGACGGCGAGGGTGCGGTCGACGTCGAGCTGGCGCCAGATGACCGCCAGCCCGGCACCGACGAGCACCAGGGGCAGGACGACGTCGGAGCTGGTCCACCGGGTCAGCTGCCCGAGCAGGCCGGCGGCCACGAGCCCCAGGACGACGGCGACGATCCACTGCCGGGCGCCCGACGGCCGCCACCCGGGGGTGGGTGGCGCGTCCTCCCCCGGCGCGGCGACCGGCATGGTCAGCCAGAGCAGGCCGTAGGCGACGATGCCGATGCCGGTCGTCGCCAGGATCGCGAACGCCACCCGGACCACCAGCGGGTCCTGCCGTAGGTGCGCGGCCGTGCCCGCGGCGACGCCGGCGATGACGCGCCCGGAGCGCGGGCGCGCCAGCGGCGGCCGCGGCGGGGCCCCGGACACGGTGGTGGTCACGCTGACGATCGTCGCACCGCCCGATCCCGGCCCGGTACCGGTGATCACCCCGGGAGAGGAACCAGGGTTCGCTGGGGGCGTTCCCTGATGGTTTCCGGCGCGGCCCGGCGGCAGAGTCGGTGCCATGACATCGGCAACTCCTCCACCTCCGGCGCCGCCGCTCGAGCCGCCGGCCTGGCAGCCTCCCCCGCCCCCGCCGGGGCCGCCGGAGCGTCCGCAGCTGCGCCGCAGCCGTTCCGACAAGGTGATCGGCGGCGTCGGCGGGGGCCTCGCCGAGTACAGCGGCATCGATGCGCTGCTGTGGCGGGTCGGGTTCGTGGCGCTCGCGCTCGCCGGTGGCACCGGCGTCCTGGTCTACCTGTTGCTCTGGCTGCTCATGCCGGCCTCGACGACCGACGAGCCGGGATCGCGACGGCCGCGCCCGCCCGCCGGCCCGCGGTCACCAGTCCCCGGCGTGACGATCGCCGGTCTGTTCATCGTCGTCGGGACGCTGGCCCTGGCCGTCCGGTTCAGCGACTGGGACGTCGACGCGACCGGCTTCCTCGGCGGCGCCCTGATCGTGGTGGGGCTCGGCCTGGTCGCCGCGGCCTTCACCCGGGGGCGCAGCGGCCGCGCCGGCCTGATCGCCCTCGGTGCGGTCCTGTCGGTCGCGCTGGTCACCGCGGAGACCGTTCCCTGGGACGACATCGACGGCGGCATCGGCGACCGCAGCTACGCCCCCGCCAGCGCGGCGGAGGTCCGGCCCAGCTACGAGGGCGGCGTCGGCAACATGACCGTCGACCTCTCCGGCGTCGACGTCAGCGACCTCGACGCACCGATCCGGACGCGCGTCGACCACGGCATGGGCGACGTCGAGATCGTGCTCCCCCGGGACGCCGACGTCCGGGTGTCGGTCGACTCGGGCATCGGGGACGTCCGCCTCTTCGGCCGCAAGGGGCTCACCGAGGGCACGTTCGACGGGACCGGCACCGGCTCGTGGGTCGGCGACGGCGAGCCCGAGATCATCCTGGACGTCGACGCCGGCGTCGGAACCGTGGAGGTGACCCGTGACTGAGCAGTGGCAGACCGTGACCCCGGCGGAGATCGAGGACGCCGAGCAGCCCCGCCGGCGACCGGACCTCGGCGCCCTGATCCCCGGCCTGCTGTTCATCGCCCTGGCCGTCGTGGTGCTGTCCCCCGCCGACCTGCCGGCGGAGCTGTTCGACGGCGTGCTGGTGTGGGTCGCCGTCGTGGTCGGCGGCGTCGCGCTGCTGGTCAGCGAGCTGCGCCGCGCCCGCCGCCGACGCTGACCCGCCTTTCCGCGGAAAGGCAGCCTGCTTCTCCGCGGAAAAGCAGGCTGCTTTTCCGCGGAAAAGCAGAAGGAGGGGCCCGGGAGCTTCGCTCCCGGGCCCTTGCTCGTGCGGAGGGAACCTCGCGGGTCGTGGGGCCGTCGAGAGGGTGTGCGCCTCCTCCTCCTGCTCCTCGCCGCAGTGCTGGCGCTGCCCGCCTGCGGCTCGGATGCGAGCGCCGGCGCCATGGACGTCGAGGGCGAGTGGCAGCTGCACAGCGGCACGGTGGACGGCGAGACGCTGCCGCAGCCGGATGGCACGACGGCGACGCTGGCGCTGACCGGCGACGAGGCGCGCGGCAGGTCCTTCTGCAACCACTGGTTCGCCACGGCACGCGTCGAGGGGACGTCGGTGTCGTTCGACGGGATCGGCGGCACCGAGATGGGCTGCGATCCGGACGTGATGAGCGCCGAGACCGCCTTCCTGGCCGCGCTCGGCGTCGTCACCACGGTCGCGCGCGACGGCGAGGACCTGGTGCTCACCGGCAACGGCGTCGAGCTGCGGTTCACCAGGGTGGAACCGATACCCGACAGGCGGCTGACCGGCACGCGGTGGGTGCTGGAGTCACTGTTCGACGGCGAGACGGCCAGTTCCACCGTGGGCGAGCCCGCCGTGCTGCACCTCGCCGAGGACGGCACCTTCGAGGGCTCCACCGGCTGCCGCGCCCTCTCCGGGACCTGGACGACCAGCGGCGACACCGTCATGTTTCCTGATCTGCGGGCCGACGGGGACTGCGCGACGGACGCCGTTCGCCAGGACAGCCACGTGGTCGAGGTGCTCGGCGATGGGTTCCGGGTGCACGTCCAGGCAGGTCGATTGACCGCTGCCAACCCCAACGGACTGGGTCTGGTCTATCGGGCGGAGACCTGAGCGGGTACCAGATCGAAGCCTTCGACGGCGGCTGCTGCCCGGAGGTGGCCGTCGAAGGCCGCGAGAACTCGGAGCTCCGGCAGGTGAGCGCGCGCAGTGAGTGCGGAGGCCAGCTGCATGGCGTCGTAGGCGCGGAGGCCGTGCACTGCGCACAGCTGCGCCGCCTCGTCCAGGATGGCCGCGGTCGCGGTGATGGCGGCGAATCGGGGTGGCTGTTCCTCGGTGCCGAACCAGTCGGCCTCGAAGGCGGTCGCGAGCACCCGCGCAGCCGTGGCATCCAGCTCGCCCATGCGGTGCTTGCGCCAGATGGCCGAGGGCACTTCCACTCGTGCGAGCTGAGCAACGACCAGCAGAGACAGGTCACGAACCTGCGCGTGACCGGGCTCGTCGGCGTAGAGCTTGACCAGCGCGCTGGAGTCGGCGAACACCGTCACGATCGGTCGGACGCCACGATGTCGCTCAGTTGGGTTCCCCGGCCGGCGGCGGCGCGAGCATGCGTGACGCGATCCACGTCCGGGAGAGCTCGAGGCGGACCGGCCGGCGCGAGCAGACCCGCCCGGGCCAGGCGCTCCCGGATGCGCTCGCTCGGGTTCTCGGCCAGGTCAGGATCGGTTGCCGCGCCGAGCACGGCCACCATGAACTCGTTCATGCTCTGCCCTGACTCGCGCGCGACCGCACGCACCCGCTCGACGAGCTCCTCGGTCGTCCGGATGGTCAGCTGCGCCATGCATGCATGCTAGCAGGCACGCCTACACGGACGCTACTCCCACTCGATGGTGCCGGGGGGCTTGCTGGTGACGTCGAGGGTCACCCGGTTGACCTCGGGGACCTCGTTGGTGATCCGCGTGGAGATCCGCGCCAGGACGTCGTAGGGCAGCCGCGTCCAGTCGGCGGTCATGGCGTCCTCGCTGGACACCGGTCGCAGCACGATCGGATGGCCGTACGTCCGGCCGTCCCCCTGCACGCCGACCGACCGCACGTCGGCCAGCAGCACGACGGGGCACTGCCAGATCTCGCGGTCCAGCTTCGCCGCCGTGAGCTCGGCGCGGACGATCGCGTCGGCCTTGCGCAGGACGTCCAGCCGCTCCTGGGTCACCTCGCCGACGATGCGGATGCCCAGACCCGGGCCGGGGAAGGGCTGGCGCCACACCATCGCCTCGGGCAGCCCGAGCTGGATGCCGACCTCGCGGACCTCGTCCTTGAACAGCGTGCGCAGCGGCTCGACCAGGGTGAACTGCAGGTCCTCCGGCAGGCCGCCGACGTTGTGGTGGCTCTTGATGTTCGCCGTCCCGCTGCCGCCGCCGGACTCGACGACGTCGGGGTAGAGCGTGCCCTGCACGAGGAAGTCGACCTTCTCGCCGTGCTCCTTCGCGTCGCCGACGACGTCGAGAGCGGCCTGCTCGAAGACCCGGATGAACTCGCGGCCGATGATCTTCCGCTTCTCCTCGGGGTCGGAGACCCCGGCCAGCGCGGACAGGAACTGCTCACGGGCGTCGACCACGCGCAGGTCGACGCCGGTGGCGGCGACGAAGTCGCGCTCGATCTGCTCGGTCTCGCCCTCGCGCATGAGCCCTTGGTCGACGTAGACGCAGGTGAGCCGGTCACCGATCGCGCGCTGCACCAGCGCCGCGGCGACGGCGGAGTCGACCCCGCCGGACAGCGCGCACAGCGCCCGGCCCTGGCCGACCTGCGCGCGGATCCGCTCGACCTGCTCCTCGACGACGTTGGCCATCGTCCAGGTCGGCTCCAGGCCGGCGATGTCGAAGAGGAAGTGCTCGAGCACCGTCTGCCCGTGCGCGGTGTGCCGCACCTCGGGGTGGAACTGGACGCCGGCCAGTCGCCGGTCGACGTCCTCGAACGCGGCGACGGGAGCGCCGGTGGAGGTGGCGGTGACGGTGAAGCCGGGGGGCGCCTCGCTGACGGCGTCCCCGTGGCTCATCCACACGTTCTGCTCGACCGGCAGGTCGCCGAAGAGCCGGCCCTCGGTCGTGACGGTCAGCGGGGTGCCGCCGTACTCCCGGTCGCCGGTGCGGGCCACCGTGCCGCCGAGTGCGGCGGCCATCGCCTGGAAGCCGTAGCAGATGCCGAAGGCCGGGACCCCGGACTCGAACAGGGTCGGGTCGACCTGCGGGGCCTCGGGGGCGTAGACGCTGGAGGGGCCGCCGGACAGCACGATCGCCGCCGGTTTGCGGGCCACGATCTCCTCGGCAGGCACCTGCGAGGAGACGATCTCCGAGTAGACGCCGGCCTCGCGGATGCGGCGGGCGATGAGCTGGGCGTACTGGGCGCCGAAGTCGACGACGAGGACGGTCGGGAAGTCCATCAGTCCCCAGCGCCCCGGGAGTCCGCTCCGCCGATCACGAGGTCCACCCGCTGGAACTCCTTGAGGTCGCTGTACCCGGTCTTCGCCATCGTCCGGGCCAGGGCGCCGAAGAGGTTGGTGCGCCCGTCGGCGGTCTCCGCGGCACCGTTCAGCACGTCGGCCAGCGAACCGGCCGGCTCGACCGGGGCCGAGGTGGCGCCGCGGGGCAGCCGCGGGTGCGCGGCCACCGAGTCCCACCACACGCCGCGACCGGGCGCCTCGGCGGCCACGCGCAGCGGCTCCCCGAGCTGGACGGCGTCGGCACCGCAGGCCAGCGCCCGCGCGATGGCGCCGCTGGTCTCGATCCGGCCGTTGGCGATGACGTGCACGTACCGGCCACCGGTCTCGTCGAGGTAGTCCCGGCGGGCGGCCGCGGCGTCGGCGATCGCGCTGGCCAGCGGCACGCGGATGCCCATGACGGCGTCGGTCGTGGAGTAGCTGTCGGCGCCCACGCCGACGATCACGCCGGCGGCGCCGGTGCGCATGAGGTGCAGCGCGGTCGTGTAGTTGGCCGCGCCACCGACGATCACCGGGACGTCGAGGTCGGCGATGAACTCCTTGAGGTTGAGCGCGTCGCCCTGGCTGGTCACGTGCTCGGCGGAGACGATCGTGCCCTGGATGACCAGCAGGTCCACCCCGGCGGAGAGGGCCGCGGGCGCGAGCTGCTCGGTGTGCTGCGGCGAGACCCGGATCGCCGTGGTCACCCCGGCGTCGCTCATCTCCTTGATCCGCGCGGCGATCAGATCGGTCTTCACCGGCTCGGCGTAGACCTGCTGCAGCAGGGACACCGGTGGGGCGCCCGCGGTGGCCGCGGCGGCGATCTGCCGGTAGACCGGCGCCGGGTCGTCGTACCGGGTCCACAGCCCCTCGCCGTTGAGCACGCCGAGGCCGCCGGCCTGGCCGACGGCGATCGCGGTGGCCGGGCTGACGACGGCGTCCGACGGGCTGGTGATCAGCGGGATGTCGAACCTGAACGCGTCGATCTGCCAGGCGGTCGAGACGTCGTCGACGTCCCGGGTGCGGCGCGACGGGACGATGGAGACCTCGTCGAGGTCGAAGCCGCGGCGGGCGAAGCGGTTGAGCCCGATCTCGACTGTCTCGCGTGCGCTCATCTCAGCGCCCCCGGTAGTTCGGTGCCTCGACGGTCATCTGGATGTCGTGGGGGTGGCTCTCGACCAGCCCCGCGGAGGTGATGCGGGTCAGCTGGCCGCGCTCCTTGAGGTCGGCGATGGTCGCCGCGCCCGCGTAGCCCATGGACGCCTGGAGGCCGCCGACGAGCTGGTGGGCGACGCCGGCCAGCGCGCCGCGGTAGGGCACCTGGCCCTCGATGCCCTCGGGGACGAGCTTGTCGTCGGAGAGCACGTCGTCGGCGAAGTAGCGGTCGCGGCTGAACGACTGGCTGCCGCGCTTCTGCATGGCGCCGAGCGACCCCATGCCGCGGTAGGTCTTGTACTGCTTGCCGTTCATGAAGACCAGCTCGCCCGGGGCCTCCTCGACACCGGCGAACAGCCCGCCGATCATCACGCTGTCCGCGCCGGCGACCAGCGCCTTGGCGATGTCGCCGGAGTACTGCAGCCCGCCGTCGGCGATCACCGGGACGCCCGCGGGACCGGCGGCCAGCCATGCCTCGTAGATGGCGCTGATCTGCGGGACGCCGACCCCGGCGACCACGCGGGTGGTGCAGATCGAGCCCGGCCCGACGCCCACCTTGACGGCGTCGGCACCGGCGTCGATGAGCGCCTGGGCGCCCGCGCGGGTGGCGATGTTGCCGCCGATGACCTCGACGCCGTCCGCACCGCCGAAGTCCTTCTGCACGCGGGCGACCATCTCCAGCACCGCGCGCTGGTGGCCGTGCGCGGTGTCGACGACGAGGACGTCGACACCGGCGTCGACGAGCAGGCCGGCGCGCTTGTAGGCGTCCTCGCCCACGCCGAGTGCGGCGCCCACGACCAGCCGGCCGTTCGCGTCCTTGGTCGACAGCGGCCACTGGTCCCGCTTGACGAAGTCCTTGACGGTGATCAGCCCGCGCAGTCGGCCGGCGTCGTCGACCAGCGGCAGCTTCTCGACCTTGTGCTTGGAGAGCAGCTGCAGCGCGGTGTCGGGGTCCACGCCGACCGGGGCGGTGACCAGCGGCATCGGCGTCATGACGTCGCGCACGAGGCGGTTCATGTCGGTCTCGAAGCGCATGTCGCGGTTGGTGACGATGCCGAGCAGCACGCCGTCGGCGTCCACCACCGGCGCACCGGAGATGCGGTAGCGGGCCGAGAGGGCGTCCACCTCGGCGAGGGTGTTGTCCGGGGAGCAGGTGACCGGGTTGGTGACCATGCCGGCCTCGGAGCGCTTCACCAGGTCCGCCTGGCTCGCCTGGTCCTCGGCGGCGAGGTTCCGGTGCAGCACTCCCATGCCGCCGACGCGGGCCATGGCGATCGCCATCCGCGCCTCGGTCACGGTGTCCATCGCACTGGACAGCAGCGGGACGGCGAGGCGGATGCGCCGGGTCACCTGCGTGCTGGTGTCGACCTCGGCGGGCACGATGTCCGAGGCGCCGGGCACCAGCAGGACGTCGTCGTAGGTCAGGCCGAGCGGCGCGAACTTCGCCGGCAGCTCGGGGACGAAATCGGGCTGCATGTGGGACGCCACCCCTCCAGGATCGATTGCGGACTCACGTCCCAACACCTCGACGGGCGCCGGAAGTCCCTCCCGATCGTAGGCGGCCACGCGCGGCCCCCGGTGCCCCGGCCGCCGGGCCGTTACCGTGGACCGCGTGTCTGCGTTCGACGACGGCTCCGGTCCCGACTTCGGGGCCACCGACCCGGCCTTCGGCCCGAGCGACGAGAGGCCTCCGCCGCTGACGATGGAGGAGCGCGCCGGGGTGCTGGACGACCTCGCCGAGCTCGAGGTGTTCCGCACGCTGCTCGAGCCCAGCGGCATCAAGGGGATCGCCGTCGACTGCCCGGACTGCGACGAGGAGCACCACGTCGACTGGGCCCTGATGCAGGCCAACCTGCGCCAGCTGCTCGAGGAGGGGCAGACCGGCCGGCACGAGCCGCCGTTCGAGCCGGACCCGGACGACTACGTCAGCTGGGACTACGCCAGCGGCTACGCCGACGGGGTGGCCGCGGCCGCCGAGGGTGACGAGCCGACCGGCCGGCACGGGGCGGGCCGGCACGCCCGCGAGGACTGAGTTCCCCGGGTCGACCAGCGGCGTCTCGTGACGAACCGGTGACGAACCGACGTCATCAGTGGCTTCGCGGCAGCATCGGGTAGGGCAGCTCCGACGAGGAGAGGAGGTACCCCAGTGCTCCAGTTCATCGCCGTGCTGCTGGTCCTCTGGCTGGCGCTGTCGATCATCGGCGCCGTGGTCGAGGGGCTCCTGTGGCTGCTGGTTGTGGGTGTCGTGCTGTTCGTGGCGACCGCCGCGTACGGCTGGGTCAAGCGGAACACCCGGGTCTGACCCGCCGGTCCGGTCGAGAACGCGCCGAGGGCCCTCTCCCGTTCGGGGAGAGGGCCCTCGGCGTGCGGGGGGCTCGGTCAGGTCATGATGCCGCGGCGGAAACCCGTCGCGACGGCCTCGGCGCGGTCCTTCGCCCCGAGCTTGCGGAACAGCCGGCGGGCGTGCGTCTTGATGGTGTCCTCGGAGAGGTAGAGCTCGCGGCCGATCTGGGCGTTGCTCTTGCCCTGGCTCATCCCGGTGAGCACCTGCATCTCGCGCATGGACAGCGCCGCCGGAGCGGGGGCGTCCCGGACCGTCGAGCGCACGGTGGTCGGCGTCGAGCCGGCCAGCGGGGCGGCGCTCCACGAGGAGGCCCCGGCCATCTGGGCGCCCATCTGCTGCGGCACGCGTGCACCCTCCGGACGCAAGCCGGCGCGGGAGAGGCCGAGGCCCATCTCGATCGGGCTGGCGTCCCAGCGGAGGTAGCCGCGGGCCCCGAAGGCGACGGCGGCCCGGACGCTCTCGGCGTCGTCGGGTGCTCCGAGCACCAGCACGGGCAGCCCCGGGTGGGCGCGCAGCGCCTGCGTCGCGGCGGTGAGGCCGGTGTCGACGGCGCGCTGGGTGCCGACGATGAGGACGTCGGGCTTGCGGGTGTCCAGCCGCGACATCAGCGACGCGGGGTCGCCCACCACCTCGACCCGGCCGACGAACGGCAGGGCGACCAGGCGCGACGCGACGTCGTCCCGGACCCGCCGGCGCTCGTCGTACACCCAGACGGTCGCCCCGGGGCTACCGGTTCCGCGCATCCTGTCGTCGATCACGCCTGCTCCTCGCTCTGCCCCGACGGGTCAGTGCCGGGTCCGGACCGACCGGGGCGGACCCGGCCGGCTGCCGCTCGGGCGGGGACTCCCCGGACGGGGAGCCCCGCGCCTCCGCGCTGGTCGCACCGGGTTCCGGGTTCTCCCCCTCCCGGAACCGATGTGACGCGAAATCACTGTGATCGACGCGCGGGGCGGGCAACAGCGGCCCTCACCCCCGGGGGTGAGGGCCGCCGAGCAGGCCGTTGCCGAAAAGTTGCGATCATCGGGTGTTTGACCATGCGGGGGCTCGGGCACGGGGCCCATGCAGCCGGACAGCCCCCTCCGGCTCGACCGAGTCCTGGAGGAGACATGGCCGATATCCGCAGACTCCCGACGCCCGTCGCTGAGGTCTGGGACTGGCAGCTCCACGGTTCCTGCCGTGGCGAGAACACGTCCCTCTTCTTCCACCCCGACGGCGAGCGCGGACCCGCCCGGGCCCGGCGCCAGGCCGCGGCCAAGGCAGTCTGCGGGCGATGCCCGGTCATCGACGCGTGCCTCAAGCACGCGCTCTCGGTGCGCGAGCCCTACGGGGTCTGGGGCGGGATGAGCGAGGAGGAGCGCGCCCGGCTGATCGCCGCGGAGCCGGCGGCCGTCGCCGCCGGGGTGTAGCGCCACCCCCACGAACGCCGACGAGGGCGGGTCCGGATGTCTCCGGACCCGCCCTCGTCGTCTCTGCGCGGTGCGCGTCCTCCCTCACCGCGCGGCGTCCTCCCTCACCGCGCACGGTCAGGGAGGACGCTGCGGGATCAGGACGCTCCTATGACG
>NZ_LWUA01000202.1 GCF_005222955.1 Blastococcus sp. CCUG 61487
CGGCGAACCGGGGCGAGGGCGCCAGCAGCTGCGTGCCGGTCGGGAAGACGGCGCCGGGCAGGTCGAACACCTGAGCCCGGATCTCCTCGAACTGCGGGCGGCGCAGGGTGATCACCGGGACGAACTGGCCGGCGGGCGCGGCCTGGACGACGGCGACGATCTCGTCGGCCGCGATGCCGGTGGCGCGGACAGCGCCGCGGCCAGCGCGGGCAGGTCGGTGACCTGGGCCGGGTCGACGCCGACGTTGACCACCTCGGTGGGCGTGAACAGGGCGTTTCCGTCGGCGTCGTGATCGGAGCGCGCTCGGGCAGGCTGC
>NZ_LWUA01000203.1 GCF_005222955.1 Blastococcus sp. CCUG 61487
GCGGCCGCGGCTTCCACCAGCCCTCGGGCATGAAGCGCTTGTGTCTGCGGCCGTCGGCCGTGTCCAGCGTGTGCAGCGCGACCAGCGAGACAGCGGTGAGCAGGACGCCGAGGATCATCGCGATGAGCTTGGCGACGGTGGGCGAGCTGCTGTACCGGGTGTCGACGGTGGCCGAGAGCTTCAGGCCCGCGGGTGCGGGGCCGGATAGATCGGTGAAGATGCCGACGATCTGCGGCCGGAAGTCGTAACCGCCGCGCTCCCCGGCACGTGGCTGTCCGGGCTTGGCGTCCTTGGGGCCTTGCGTGAGCCCGACGAACTTACCGGTCACCTTGTCCGAATGCGC
>NZ_LWUA01000204.1 GCF_005222955.1 Blastococcus sp. CCUG 61487
GTGCCGCTCGACGACCTGGTGGACCCGGCCAACCGCTACCGGCTGCGGCACCCGTCGGGCTACATCGGGCCGGCGTTCGGCGTCGCCGACATGGAGATCTGGGGGTTCACCGCGGGGCTGGTCGACGCGATCCTGGACGCCGCCGGGCTGGCGCGCCCGTGGAACACCCGCGACGTGCGGTCGATGGGCGCGCCCCGGCTGAGCCCGTACACGCTGCCCGGCTCCGG
>NZ_LWUA01000205.1 GCF_005222955.1 Blastococcus sp. CCUG 61487
CGATCAAGCGCGGGGTGTTCTTCGACCGCACCGTCGGCCACGTCCGCGCGTCGACGGCGTCGACCTCGTCATCCCGCAGGGGCAGACCTACGGCCTGGTGGGGGAGTCGGGCAGCGGGAAGTCGACGCTGGGCCGGGCGATCCTGCGACTGGTCGAGCCGACCGCCGGCGAGGTGCTCTTCGACGGCACCGACGTCGCCTCGCTGCAGGGCGAGGAGCTGCGGCGCATGCGCCGGCGCATGCAGATGGTCTTCCAGGACC
>NZ_LWUA01000206.1 GCF_005222955.1 Blastococcus sp. CCUG 61487
CCCCGGCGGGTCCGGGTGAGGTATCCGCCCTGCTCGAGGTCACGCAGGATGCTCAGGGTCGCGCGAGCGCTGATGCCGACGCCGCGGCGAGCTCGGCCACTCGCGCGTCCGGGTCGGCGGCGACGGCCAGCAATACGAGCCCGTGGTTGGTCAGGAACGTCCAGGGCGGTCTCCGCGGGTCGGTCATCGCGGCGGTCCTCTCCTGCGCTGGCCCCAATGAGTGAAGCATGCTT
>NZ_LWUA01000207.1 GCF_005222955.1 Blastococcus sp. CCUG 61487
GTTCACGTCGAGCAGCTCGCCGACCCGCTTGCGGGCGGCCAGCTTCGACTCGCCGTCACGCACGCGGTCGGCGTACATCCTCACCGCGCGCTCGCGGGTCTCCAGGTCGAACTTCCGTGGTGCAGACACAGGTCCAGTCTCCTCGCTGGTTGGACCCTGCACCCACCCCAGGACGATTCACTACCGCCCGCTGCTGGACATCACCGCGGAGGAGGCGCGCGAGGAGATGGCCCGCGCCGCGGTCATGGCGCTGTCCTACGTCGCGCAGTCGGCTCGCGGCATCGGCATCCCGGCCGTCCCGCAGAAGCGGATCGACGAGGCCTCCACCATCGTCGAGCGGTTCATGATCCGCTGGCGCGGCGAGCCCGACCCCCGCCACGT
>NZ_LWUA01000208.1 GCF_005222955.1 Blastococcus sp. CCUG 61487
ATGGCGGAGCTGCGGCGGCGCACGGAGCCGATCTGCCCGTCGTCACCGTGGGCTTCTGCTTCGGCGGCAGCCACTCCTGGCGGCAGGCCGGCGGGCAGCTCGGCCTGGCCGGCTGCGCGGGCTTCTACGGCCGCCCGGCGCTGGTGGGCGAGGCCGCCGAGCGGGCCCACCTGCCCACGGTCATGGTGATCGCGGCGCGGACCAGGCCACGCCC
>NZ_LWUA01000209.1 GCF_005222955.1 Blastococcus sp. CCUG 61487
ACGCGAAGATCTCGATCGAGGACACCGCCACCGTCCTGGGCATCCTGGCGAACAACGGCATCAAGGGCTCCGACGCCGGCACGCTGCTGAAGTCGGCGCTGCTGGCCGTGCAGTCGCCGTCCAAGCAGGCCCGCGACGCGATGGCGGACCTGAACCTCACGGCCTACGACGCTCAGGGCAACTTCGTCGGGCTGCGGGCCATCTTCGAGCAGCTGCAGACCGCCCAGGGGCGGATGACGCAGCAGCAGTACGAGATGGCCACCTCGACCCTGTTCGGCTCGGACGCGCCCGGCTGGCCGG
>NZ_LWUA01000210.1 GCF_005222955.1 Blastococcus sp. CCUG 61487
TATCGACCGTGCCACCCAGTCGTGAGTATCGATACTGCCCAACGCGAAACCGCCGCCGTGATAGTAGAGGACAAGTGGGAGTTCTCCGGCGCTTTCAAAGCCCGCTGGCCAGTAGATGCGCACCGCAATAGGGGGTGCATCGGTGACAGGAATCGAGGTGTCCTTCACACGACCCACCGTGGGCAACTGCGCATCGCTAGGGGCAGCGTGGCGGCGGGACTCACGTGCCAGGGTCAAATCCTCGGGCCGATCGAGCTGTAC
The DNA here is from genome assembly GCF_005222955.1 of Blastococcus sp. CCUG 61487. GTDB lineage: Bacteria > Actinomycetota > Actinomycetes > Mycobacteriales > Geodermatophilaceae > Blastococcus. The sequence continues at coordinate 262 of NZ_LWUA01000210.1, forward strand.
CGCTGGGCTCGCCTCGAGGACTGACATCAGGAGCGGGTCAACGGGGCTGGTCACGATTTCCTACCTTCTACTCGGTGTCCTCGGATGTTG
>NZ_LWUA01000211.1 GCF_005222955.1 Blastococcus sp. CCUG 61487
CGCCGGACAGGTGTTGCGGCCCAAGCTGTATCGGGTGCTGTCGCACACCACGCTCACCAAGGTCGTCGATCGTGGGTCCGTGTATTTGGTGGTTTACGCGGCGTTCAGCGCGGGAATGGTCGAACACGTCTGGCAGGGCCTGCAGATCTCCCGGCTGTTGGCCGTGGTCGGTGTCAGTGTCGGGCTGCTGGCGGTGGTGCTGGGCGTCACGGCGGGGGCGGCGCGATTGCTGCGCTTCGACCGGGCCG